>DASTOB010000217.1:0-8639 GCA_035720425.1 Candidatus Limnocylindrales bacterium | reverse complement strand
CGCTCCGCTCCGCTCCGCCGCCCCGCAGCCCCGCCGCTCGCCCCGCTCCGCGCCGCCCCGCCGCTCGCTCCGCTCCGCGCCGCCCCGCCGCTCGCTCCGCTCCGCCGCGTCGCCCCGCAGCCCCGCCGCTCGCTCCGCCGTCTTGCCCTGCGGCACTTCTCACCCCGAATCGTCGTTTGCTCACCGCATGAGCGTTCGTCAATGAACTGCACCCGAATTTCGTCATCTGCGTCATCCGGTGAGCACCACGGGCGTCCGATTCGTCATCTGCGCATGGGGTGAGCGGCGCGACGCCATTCTCGGCTCCCGCGCTCGCCGGGCGAGAATGTGACGAAAAATCGGCGCCGGGCCCCACACCGCCCACGCACGGATCGCCGCTGGCGACGTCGCTCGCGCGATTCGTCACGTGACGAACGCGCACCCCAGGAGCGGATGACGAAAGCGAGCGCCGGGGAGCGGAGGAGCGGCGCCGGACAGCGAGCGCTGGTGGAAACGGAGCGCGCGCAGGACAGCGAGCGCTGGTGGAAGTGGAGCGCGCGCAGGAAAGCGAGCGCTGGTGGAGTGGCGAGCGCAAGGGAACGCGAGCGCGCACGGTAGTTCGAGCGTGGCTGGACTAAACCGGCTCGCAACGTTGAGCGCTGACGCGTGGCCTCCTCCGCGGTAGACTTCGGGGCGCATCCCTTTAAGGACCGGCTCGGCGAGGCCGGGAAGGAGGAGCAGCGTGCCACGTCGCGCGGGAGCGAGCGTCGGCCGATCCGCGATCGCGCGCGCATCGGCGTCGTCCGACCGACGCCGCCGACCGTGCCGCCCGCGTCCCCCGTGCCGACCCACCGGCGAGTGGCGTCCGCGCCCTGAGGCGCGCCACGGTCTCCAGCCATGACCGGCCGCGAGATCATGACCGCGGACGAGATCCGCCGCGCCACCGTTCGCATCTCCCACGAGATTGTCGAGAAGCAGGCCGGCACCGCCGGGCTCGCCCTCGTCGGCATCCAGCGACGCGGCGTTCCGCTCGCCCGGCGGATCGCCGACGCGATCGAGGAGCACGAAGGGGCGAAACTCCCGGTCGGTGCGCTCGATATCACGTTCTACCGCGACGACCTGTCGATGATCGCCCAGCAGCCGGTGGTCAAGGGCACGGACCTCCCGTTCGACCTCAACGGCATCACGATCGTGCTCGTCGACGACGTGCTGTACACGGGTCGGACGATCCGGGCCGCGATGGACGCCCTCGTCGACTTCGGCCGCCCGCAGGCCATCCGGCTCGCCGTGCTCGTCGATCGGGGCCACCGCGAGCTGCCGATCCGGGCCGACCACGTCGGCAAGAACGTACCGACCTCGCGTGAGGAGGTCGTCCGGGTCCACCTGGCCGAGACGGACGGGACCGACGGCGTGGAGATCGAACGCGCGCCGGCGGGCTACGGCGCACCGACGGTGGAAGCGGTCGGATGAGCGTCGCGGAGCCGATGGCCGCTCCGGGCGACGCCGCCCCGGGCGCATCCGCCCCCGGCGCCTCCAACTCCGCTCCCGACCCCCTCGTCGCTCCCGGCACCCCGGCCGTCGACGCGGCGCCGGAGACGCAGTCGGTCCCGTGGCCGCATCGCCACCTCCTCGACGTCGACGTCCTCGCGGCTGACGAGATCGACCTCGTCATGCGCACGACCGACGCGATGCGCGAGGTCCTCGCCCGCCCGATCGCCAAGGTGCCCGCCCTGCGCGGCCGAAACGTGACGATCCTGTTCTACGAGGCGTCGACCCGAACTCGCGTGTCGTTCGAGGTGGCCGCGAAGAACCTGTCGGCCGACGTCGTCAACATCGCCGCCGCGACGTCGTCGGTCACGAAGGGCGAATCGCTCGTCGACACCGTTCGGACGATCGAGGCGCTCGGCGCGGACATGCTTGTCATGCGCCACTCGGCCTCCGGCGCGCCGTATCTCGCCGCGGAGATCTTCGGCGGCTCCGTGCTCAACGGCGGCGACGGCTGGCATGCCCACCCGACGCAGGCGCTGCTCGACCTGTACACGATCCGCGAGCACCTCGCGCCGACGACGTCGGTGCCGTCGGTCCCGCAGACGCCTGGCGAGCCGGCCCCCGGGCTCCTCGCCGGCCGAAAGGTCGTCATCCTCGGCGACCTGCTCCACTCGAGGGTCGCGCGCTCGAACATCTGGACCCTCACCGCCGCCGGCGCCGACCTCTGGCTGTGCGGCCCGTCGACGCTCCTGCGCGGGTTCGAGGCCTGGGCCTCGCGTGGTGCCGCGGGTCGGCGGTTCACCGTCACATCGGACATCGACGCGGCGCTTCGCGACGCGGACGTCGTCATGGCCCTCCGCATTCAGCGCGAGCGGATGGCGTCCGGGCTGCTCCCCTCGCTGCGCGAGTACGCGGCGCGCTACGGGCTGACACGGGCCCGACTCGCCGCCGCTCGGCCGGACGTCGTCGTCATGCACCCGGGCCCGATGAACGAGGGGGTCGAGATCGCCCCGGACGTGGCCGCAGGGCCGAACTCCGTCATCAGCGGCCAGGTCACGAACGGCGTCGCCGTCCGGATGGCGCTCCTCTACCTGCTGGCGGGCACGCGTGAATCCGGCACGCGCGGCGGCGGCACGGGCGGGGCCGGTACCGGCGAAGTCGCCACGCGCGGATGACGACCCCGGTCATGGCGCGGGCCGCGGGCGAGGTCGGAGTCGTCGTCGCGGAGCTCGACATCGGCCCTGCGTGGCTCGTCGATCCCGTCGCCGGGCGCGAGGGACCCGGCGAGATCGTCGTGCGTGACGGGGTAATCGAGGCGGTGACGTGGCTCGACGAAGCGGAGGCGGCGGGGGCCGATCCGCGCGGGGTCGTCGTGGCGCCCGGGTTCGTCGACCTCCACGCGCACCTCCGGGAGCCCGGCGACGAGGACGCCGAGACGATCGCGACCGGCCTCGCGGCGGCCGCGCACGGCGGCTTCACGACCGTCTGCGCGATGCCCGACACGACCCCCGTGCTCGACGAGCCCGGCGTCCTCGCGCGCGTCCGAGCCGCGGCGCTCGCTTCCGGGTCGCCGGTCGAGCTGCTCGCTCACGGGGCGGTCACCGTCGGTCGGGCCGGCGAGCAGCTGGCGGCACTCGGGGAGTTGGCCGACGCCGGCGTGATCGGCTTCACCGACGACGACGCGCCGATCGCCAGCGCGGCGATCCTACGCAACGCGCTCGCCTACGCGGGCGCGCTCGGCCTGCCGATCGTCGATCACGCGGAGGATCGCGGGCTCACCGCCGGCGCCGAGGCGCATGACGGGTACGTGGCTACGGTGCTCGGGCTGCGCGGTTGGCCAGCCGCGGCGGAGGAATCGGCCGTCGCGCGTGACCTGGCGGTCCTCGCCGACGTCGTTCGCGACGTGCCGGCGGCGCAGCTGCACCTGGCGCACCTCTCGACCGCCGGCGCGCTCGATCTCGTACGGCGGGCGAAGGCGGCCGGCCTGCCCGTGACGTGTGACGTCACGCCGCACCACCTCGCGCTGACCGATTCGTGGCTTGCCGGCGCGCGGCGCTGGGCGTGGGACGAGGCGGCCGACCCGTGGACCGACGGCGCCATCGCCGCCGCGCCGTACGACCCGGGCCTGCGTGTGGTCCCGCCCCTGCGATCCGCGGCCGATGCCGCGGCCTGCCTCGCCGCCCTCGCCGACGGGACGGCCGATGCCGTCGCGACCGACCACGCGCCGCACACATCGGTCGACACGGACGTCGAGTTCGGCGCCGCCGCTCCGGGCATCCCGGGGCTCGAGACCGCGCTCGGGGTGCTCCTCGCCGCGGTCGACGCCGGGCGCCTGCCGCTCGCGCGCGCGATCGCGGCGCTGACCGCGGGCCCCGCTGCACTTCTTGGCGGCCGATCGCGCCGTCGCTCCTTCGGGCTCGCCGAGGGAGCCCCCGCGAACCTCGTCGTCTTCGATCGGTCGGACTCGTGGACGGTCACGCCGGAGGCGCTCGCCTCGAAGGGCGCCCGCTCGCCGTTCATCGGCCGCACGCTGCCCGGCCGCGTGCTTCTCACCGTCGCCGACGGCCGCCTCGCCTACGAGGACAGCTCCGCGTAGCGCCTCGGCTGATGCCCGGCCCCTCGTCGCGCGTCGTTGATTTCCCCGAAACAGATCTGCGCTTCGGGAGCCGGATCGAAACTGCCTAGCCCGTCCTGTCGTTCTCGCGGCAACGACACGCGTAGATCACCGTCACGAACCACCGGTGGCCACGCCGCGGATCGTGACTGCTTGCGAACCCGGCGGTCAGGGCTCCACCGACACCTCAACCGATACGTCGAGCCCATGTACCTCACCGCCGCAGCCGCCCAGGGACACCGACAGCGAGGCGAAGACCCTCCACCGACCCGGCGGTAGCGTGAGGACCGGGTCCTCGTACCAGCCACGATCAAACCCCGCCGTCGGGTCGTCGGTCGGTGCGCCGGACTTCGTGAACGGCATGTCGATCGGCTGCCCTGCCTCCGCATCGGTGTTGAGGCACGGCTGGTCCATCGCGCCGCCCATCACCCTTGATCCGCCGACCTCCTCGATCCGGAATCCGATCGGGCTGGCGGCGTGGTAGACGCGCTCGGTGTCGTTCGGGCCGAGGTAGGTGAACGAGGCAACGATCTCGATCGGCTCGTCGGGCGCGTAGGTGGCCTCGCTCGCCATCACTTCGAAGTAGAAGGTCTCGTCCTGTGCCGTACCGAGCGGCCGCTCCTCACCCGATGGCTCGTCCGCTGAGGAGGGTGGGAAGTCGCCCTCGAACGTCGACGCGGTGGCGGTTCCGTCGGGGCGCAACCAGCGGATCTCGCGGACGGTGCCGCTCGTCGCGCCCACGGTCCAGCTCGTTTCCAGCTCGAGGCGCCAGAACGCGGTCCCCTCGGCGGCGATCGACCAGCGGCACTCGACGGGGAGCGCAGCCACCAGGTGCTCGCCCGGGGTCGAGTCGACCTCGCGGGACGCCACCGCTCCCGCGACGTCGCCGAAACACGCGTACCAGGACACCTCGCCGGTGGCGAGCTGCCACATCGTGCGATCGCTGAACTCCGCCTCGTCGAGGGCGACCAGGGCGACTTCGGCGGCCGCCGCCGGATCGAGCGCCGGCGGCGGGGACACGTAGCGGAAGCTCGCGACGAGCGCCTCGGCCTGGCGGCGGTACTCGTCCACGCCCGGGCCGCGGATACCGACATCGATCCGGTACACCGCGGACGGCGTCGCCGGCTGGGCGATCTCCCACGTCAGGTCGAGGTCCGAGAGGTAGTAGCTCTCGGCAGTTCGGCCGCGGTCCGTGAACAGCGCCGGCATCCCGGCAACGGTGGTCCGAACGGTCGGCGGCGCCGCCCGCTCGGCGTCGAAGATCGTGCCGCCGCGGTAGGCGCCGGACCCGACGACGATCGAGATCGTGCCCGGCTCGAGGCGCTGCTCGTAGTAGCAGTTGATGTCGACATGGCCGATGCCGCACGCGGGATCGACCGGCAGGGTCCCGACCACGGCGATGACGGAGCCGCCGCTGAAGAATGTCGATGCATCGCGAATCGACCACTCGGCCGGGACGTCGAACGCAATCTCGCCGTACGTGAAGGTCTTGAAGCCGGGTGGCCCGTCGGTCACGGAGCCACCGCCCGGATAGAGCCCGAACCGAAGGGCAAGGCCGGTACCGACGGCGACGACCGCCAGGACCGCGGCGACGCCCAGCCAGGACAGGCGTGGCCCGATCGAGCCAGCAGCCCGCGGCGTCCGTCCCGCGCGAACCGCCGCGATCGTCTCCGTCGCGAGTCCTTCGGGCGCGACCGCCCCGAATCGGGCGCGATAGGCCGCCGCGAGCCGCTCGTCGGACCAGGGCGTGCCGGTCATCGGCCGTCCTCCGCCGCGTCCGCGGCGAGGGCCGCATCGAGCGCTCGGCGTGCCGTGAACAGCCGTGACTTGACGGTCCCGCCCGGGATGCCGAGCGCGGCGGCGATGTCCGCGACCGACCGGCCGTCGAGGTGGTGGAGGGCGAGGAGGGCCCGCTGGTCGGCCGTCAGCCGATCGAGCGCCGAGGCGAGGCGCGCACCGTCATCGGTCGGCCGCCCTCCGTCGGTCGAACCTGCCGTTTCCGTCACCGCCGACGTGGCGATCTCGCGAACGCGCCGTCGGCCGCGACCGCGCAGCGTCATGCGCGCCGCGTTCACGGCGATCCGCTGGAGCCACGCGTCGAAGCGGGCGGGATCGCGCAGCGAGCGGATCTGCCGCCAGGCCGCCACGAAGGTCTCCTGGGCGGCATCGGCGGCATCGGCCGGGTCGTTGACGATCGCGTGGGTCAGGCGGTACACGGCATCCATCCGGGCGCGAACGAGTTGCTCGAACGCGTCGAGGTCACCGTGTCGGGCCCGGTCGACGATCGACCGGTCTGGCGCGGGTCCGATCGCCGTCCTCCCCTCTGCGTCCTCGGCGCGTGTCGCCCACTAGATGCCGCACGACCGCGCGCGGTTCATCTTGCCGCGCTACGCTCGCCGGTGATGGCGAGCCCGACCCTCAACCGCGACTTCGAGCAGCGGCCGTACTGGCACGCGACGATGCCGGAGCTGCCGGACCGGAGCGGCCGACAGCTGCCGGACACGGCCGATGCGGTCGTCGTCGGTGGCGGCTACACGGGGGTCGCGGCGGCACGCAAGCTCGCTCTCCAGGGTGCGCGGACGGTGCTTCTCGAGACCCACGAGCTGGGCTGGGGCGCGTCGAGCCGCAACGGCGGCATCGTCCACGCCGGCTACAAGTGGGGCCTCCACACGCTCGTGCGCCGCCACGGCCGCGACCTCGCCCATGCGCTGTTCCGCGAGACGACCGAGGGGATCGAGTTCCTCGCCGGGCTGATCCGCGAGAACGCGCTCGACACCGAGTTTCGCCGGACGGGACACCTCGAGGTGGCCTGGGCGCCCGGGCACGCGGAGGGCTTCGCGGCGGAAGCCGCGGCGCTCGGCGAGGTGGGCGTCGCCGCGCGGGTCGTGGCGCGCGGGGACCTTGCGACGGAGCTCGGCACGCCGCTCTATCACGGTGCGCTCGCCATCGACGGCGGCGGGGCGATCCATCCGGGCAAGTGGTTCGCCGGCCTGGCCCGACTCGCCGAGCGTGCCGGTGCGGAACTTCACGAGGGGACGCGGGTGCGGGCGATCCGGCGCCAGCAGGACGGCCGCTTCGTCGTCGAGACGGACCGCGGCGCGCTGCTCACGCGCGACGTGCTCGTCGCGACGAACGGCTACACGGACGGGGCGGCGCCGTCGGCGCGGCGGCGGATCGTGCCGGTCGGCAGCTACATCATCGCCACGGAGCCCCTCGCGGAGGACGTCGCGGCGTCGATCACGCCGAACGGCCGATCCGTGTTCGACACGAAGAACTTCCTCAACTACTGGCACGTGTCGGCCGACCGGCGGCTCATCTTCGGTGGGCGGGTCAGCTTCTTCCCGACGACCGTCTCGCGCACGGCGCGGATCCTCCACCGCCGGATGCTCGAGGTCCATCCGCAGGTCGGCGATGTCCGGGTCGAGTACGCGTGGGGCGGCAAGGTCGCCCTCACGTTCGACCGGATGCCGCACGTGGCACGCCTCGGCGGCGTGGCCTTTGCCGGCGCGTACTGCGGGAGCGGCGTGGCGCTGTCGGCGTACCTCGGGACGCGGGTCGCCGAGTGGATGGGCGGCGGGGAGGCGCCGGCCCTCGCGCGCCTGCGGTTCCCGATCGTGCCGGCGCCGTATGAGGGTCGGCCGTGGTTCCTGCCGGTGATCGGGGAGTGGTACCGGTTCCGCGATCGGATGGCGGCGCGCCGAGGGGAGTGAGCCAGGGCGCGTTCTGGGGGAGTGAGTGAGGGCGCGTTCAGGGGGAGCGAGCCAGGGCGCACGTGGCGGTGCGCCCGTTCCGTTGGGGTCCCAGCTCACCTCATGTACCGCGGCCACTCCAGCCTCGCGCGACGATGGCATCGTCAGATTCGGGACTGGGCGTCGGATAGGGTCCCGATTCGGGTACGTGTCGATCTCCCTATCGGCGATCCTGACCCGAGGTGACGATCCTGTCGTCACGGAGGCCGACAGCGGACGGCAGTCGCGGACGTATCGGTCCGCACCGGCCCGTGTGACGACGGGGTCGTCATCGGGACCGTGAGTGCGTACCTGGCGCGTCGCCCGCCGTCACCCGCCGTGGCCCGCCGTCACCCGGCGCCACCCGGCGGGGCCCGGGAAAGATGCTGTGGGGCGCCGCGCTGCTCCCAGCAGCAAATCCGGGGGTAGCGGGCCGATAGGAGGGCCCGACGTCGCCCTTCCGCCCATCCGTGCTGCTCCCAGCATCATCTCGGTGCGATTTCGGCGATAGGGCGGGCGTCGGGACGACCCGGTGGCGGCCTATCCCCCGGATCCTCCGATTTTGATGCTGCCAGCAGCATCCGGGGCGAGAGGTCAGCCGACTGGCGGCTCCATGGTGCCCGGGCCGGCCGATGCACCCGGGCCGGCCGACGACCCCGCGCCGGCCGACGCCGCCTCTGCCACCGAGACGGACGGGGTCCACGGCGTCGCGCACGCGTAGCAGGCGGCGGCGGTCGGGGCGTTGAGCGAGCGGCACGCGGGACACACCCACCAGGCGGCCGCGGTGACCGACGCGAGCCGGCGTCCGGCCCCGCGCCGCAGCAGCCGCC
>DASTOB010000216.1:0-3672 GCA_035720425.1 Candidatus Limnocylindrales bacterium | reverse complement strand
ATCGCCGCCAGCAACGGGTTCGGAACGTGCTCGCCGGGGTCCGCGTAGGCGAGGAACGTGAGCAGCTTGCGGAGGCCGTGGAACGCCGTTCGCCGCAGCGCCAGGCGAGAATCCGCCCAGCCGAGGAGGTAACGCTCCCGTTCCGACGGGGCGAGGTCGCTGAACGACCGCGCCGTCCGGGACAGGAGGAGGTTCGCCGTCCGCGACTCGATCACGCGGAGGACGAGCCGAAGTTGCCGAACCTGGTCGGGGTCCGCCGCCGCGGACAGGGCCTCGGCCGTCAGCGCTGCGCGCCGGACGGCACCGCCGCGGACGAACGTCTCGGCCAGCTGAGCCAGCGTGGCGAGCTCGGCGTCGGTCCAGGTCGGCGTGACGGGGGCCATGCTGGCCGGCAGTATGACCGCCCCGGTTCGCCCGGGTTACATCTCGGTGGCCGATCCGGCTGCCGTTCGGAACGGCGGGCGGGGAGGCCTTGTCGGTCGTCGGCGCGCCACCTAGCCTCACCCGTGAGATGGACACCCCGCGAGCCGACTCCGACGTTGCGCTCGCCAAGCGGCCGAGGGCCGGGAGCCGGCGGCGGGCGACCGGTGCGGAGCATCCGCCGGCGGGCCTGTCCCTCGACCCGCCCCCGACCCGGCTGATCGCATCGCCGATCCGCGCCTACCTCGAGCGCGTGCACGGCCGGCACCTCGGTCGCCGCGAGGGGTCCGTCGCGACGTACATCCCGGCGCTTGCGGGTGCGGACCCGGCCTGGTTCGGGATCTGCATCGCGACCGTCGACGGTGCCGTGTACGAGGTCGGCGACACGGAGCAGCCGTTCACGATCCAGTCGATCTCCAAGCCGTTTACCTACGCCCTCGTGCTCGAGGAGCACGGCGAGACGGCCGTCCGTTCGCGGATCGGCGTCGAGCCGACCGGCGACGCGTTCAATTCGATCACGCTCGCTCCGAACAGCGGGAAGCCGCTCAACCCGATGGTCAACGCGGGGGCCATCGCGGCCGCCGGACTCGTCCGAGCGCGCGGCGGGCAGATGCCGCTCGAGCGGATCGTCGACGCGTTCGGCGCCTTCGCCGGCCGGAGTCTCGATGTCGATGAGGACGTCCGCGCATCCGAGGCGGCGACGGGCCACCGGAACCGCGCGATCGCCCACCTGCTCCGGGCCGCCGGCGTCCTCGACGACCCGGATTCGGCCCTCGACACGTACTTCGGGCAGTGCAGCATCCGGGTGACCGCGCGCGACCTCGCGGTGATGGCGGCGACGCTCGCCGCCGGCGGCCGCAATCCGCTGACCGGCCGAACCGCCGCCGGACCGGAGACGGTTCGCTCGATCCTGAGCGTCATGGCCACGTGCGGGATGTACGACGCCGCCGGCGAGTGGCTGTATGGTGTCGGGCTGCCGGCCAAGAGCGGTGTGTCCGGGGGCGTCCTCGCCGTGCTGCCGGGACAGCTCGGGATCGCGGTGTTCTCGCCGCCGCTCGATGCGCGCGGCAACAGCGTGCGCGGCCTGGCCGTCTGCCGCGACCTGTCGGCGGATCTCGACCTCCACCTCGTGCGGGCCGGTCCGGCGGGACCACCGGCCATTCGGGCGCGCTACGACCTGCGCGTCGTCGGGTCGAAACGGATCCGCTCGGAGGCGGAGCGGGGCCGGCTGGCGGAGGTGGGCGCCGGAGCGATCGTCCTCGAGCTCCAGGGGGACCTCACGTTCCTCGGCGCGGAGGCCGTCTCGCGGGCGGTCGTCGGTCCCGAGCCGGCGCTCCGCGTCGCCGTCATCGACTTCCGGCGGGTGACCTCGGTGGACCCGGCGGTCGTGCCCGTGCTCGCGGAGCTCGTCATCGGCGCGGCGGCCGCGGGCGCGGAGATCGTCCTGTCCGGGGCCGATGCCCATGCCGCGGTGGTCGGACGGTTGGCCGACGAGCTGCGCCGACGCCGGCACGGCGGGGCGCTCGTCTTTCCGGAGCTCGATCTCGCGGTCGAGTGGTGCGAGCGACAGCTGCTCGGCACCGATTCCGACGATCCGGGGGCGGCCGATCGGACGGTCGCGCTGCGCGACCACGACCTGCTCTCCCGCCTGCCGGAGGCCGACGGCGAGCGGTTCGCACGGCGCCTGACCAGGCGCACGTACCGGGCCGGCGAGATGGTCGTCCGGCGCGGCGACCTCGCCCGGGAGCTGTTCCTCGTCACCCGCGGACAGCTGTCGGTCGTGCTGGACCTGCCGAGCGGCGGGAGTCGCCGGCTGGCCACCCTGTCGGCCGGGATGACCTTCGGCGAGCTCGCCTTCCTCGAGGGCGAGCGGCGGACGGCCGACGTGCGGGCGGACACCGCGACCGAGTGCCACGTACTCACGGCCACCGAGTACGCCGACCTCGGTCGGACCGATCCGGGCCTCCGTGCCGCGCTCCTCGAGGGCCTGCTCCGGACGGTCGGCCGGACGGCGCGCCGGATGACCGACGAGCTCGCCCAGCTGGCGAGCTGACGGACCGAACGGTCGGTGCGCGGTTCCGTCCTGCGGCGGCCGGCGCGTCGAGGGCCGGTCGCTCCCTATACTCGGGCGATGGATCCCGTCTCCCCATCACCGACCGATCTCGCCGCGCGCGCCGGCAACCTGTCCCCGGTGCTCGGCCGCTACTTCGAGCGGTCCTGGAGTCACGGCGACGGCCACCGGCTGTACGACACGGATGGTCGCGCCTTCCTCGACTTCGCGAACGGCATCGCCGTTACCGCGCTCGGCCACCGGCATCCGCGGGTGACGGCGGCGATCCACGAGCAGGTCGACCGACTCATCGGCCCGACCGGCGCGATGGGCTACGCCGAGCCCGTCGTCCGCCTCGCGTCGATGCTCGCCGACACCCTCCCGGACCCGATCGACACGGTCATGTTCCTCAACAGCGGCTCCGAGGCCATCGACGGTGCCCTCAAGCTCGCCCGCCGGGTCACCGGTCGGCCGGGGATCGTCGCCTTCCGTGGTGCCTTCCACGGCCGGACGTGGGGCGCGACGTCGGTCACGTCATCGTCGCTCAACTACCGAGCGGGGTACGAGCCGCTCCTCCCAGGCGTGCACCTGCTGCCCTTCCCGGCCGCCTATCGCGACTTCGCAGGCGACGAGGAGGCTGCCAGCGCGGCGTCGCTCGCGGCGCTTCGGACGCTGACCGAGACCACGATCCCGGCCCGCTCCATCGGGGCGGTGCTCATCGAGCCGGTCCAGGGCGAGGGCGGCTATACCCCGGCTCCCCTGCCCTTCCTGCGCGCGCTCCGCTCGTTCTGCACGGAGCACGGGATCCTGTTCATCGCCGACGAGGTCCAGACCGGCTACGCACGGACCGGGCGGATGTGGGGGTTCGAGCACGCCGGGATCGTGCCGGACGTGGTGACCGTCGCGAAGGCCGTCGCGAACGGGCTGCCGCTGTCCGCGATCGCCACGTCACGGGAGCTCCAGGAGCGCTGGGGTCGCAGCGCCCACGGATCGACGTACGGTGGCAATCCGGTCGCCTGTGCGGCCGGCATCGCCGTGCTCGAGACGATCCGTGACGAGCGACTCGTCGCGAACGCCGCCGCCCGGGGCGCCGAGCTGACCGCTGGCCTGCGGGCGATGATGGCCGAGGACGACCGAATCGGGGACGTGCGCGGGCCGGGGCTCATGATCGGGGTCGAGTTCGTCGTCGATCGGGCGACGCG
>DASTOB010000215.1:0-11489 GCA_035720425.1 Candidatus Limnocylindrales bacterium | reverse complement strand
CTGTGTGACCGCCACGGGATCCTGCTCATCGTCGACGAGATCCAGTCGGGAGCCGGCCGCACCGGCCGGATGTGGGCGGTCGAACACTGGGGCGTCGTGCCGGACATCCTGCTCACCGCCAAGGGGATCGCATCGGGGATGCCGCTCGGCGGCCTCGTCGCCCGGGCCGAGCTGCTCGAGGCGTGGGGCCCGGGTGCCCACGGGTCCACGTTCGGCGGCAACCCGGTCGCCTGTGCCGCGGCCCTTGCCACGATCGAGCTGCTCGAGGGCGGGCTCATCGCGAACGCCGCCGCGCGCGGCGACGAGGCCCAGGCCGGGCTCCGGCCGCTCCTCGCCCGCCACCCGGGGCTCGTTCGCGACGTGCGCGGGCGGGGTCTCATGGTCGGGATCGAGTTCGACACCGCGGAGCATGCCGAGGAGGTCCAATGGGCGTGCTTCCAGCGCGGCCTGCTCGTCCTCGAGTGCGGCGCGTCGAGTGTCCGGCTGTCCCCGCCGCTGACCGTGTCGGAGGCGGAGATGGCGACCGCGCTCGCGATCTTCGGGAGCGCGGTCGACGAGGTGGCAACCCGCGGGCTGGAGGTCCTCGAGGAGGCTGCCGCGGCGGGCGCCGTCCATCCGGTCGAAGCGGCCGGCTGAGCAGCGGGTCCGGGCCGGCCGTGTCCGCCTCGAAGGTCGCCTCGATGCGCGACGCCGTCGCGGCCCTCGTGCGCGACGGCGACACGGTCGCGATCGAGGGCTTCACCCACCTCATCTCGTTCGCTGCCGGGCACGAGATCATCCGCCAGCGCCGGCGTGACCTGACCCTCGCCCGTCTGACGCCGGACGTCATCTACGACCAGATGGTCGCGGCCGGCGTCGCCCGCAAGCTCGTCTTCTCGTGGCTCGGCAATCCCGGCGTCGGCGGGCTCCATGCCATCCGGCGGGTCACGGAGGGCGACGACGCCAGTCTCGAACTCGAGGAGTACAGCCATTTCGGGATGGTCGCCCGCTACACGGCCGGCGCGGCGAACCTGCCGTTCTTTCCGCTCCGCTCGTACTTCGAGACGGATCTGCCGGTCGCGAACCCGCTCATCCGGCCGATCGAGTCGCCCTACGGCGACGGGCTCGTGTACGCCGTGCCGCCGCTCCGGCCGGACGTCACGATCGTCCACGCCCAGCGCGCCTCGGCCGCCGGCGACACCCAGGTGTGGGGCCTGCTCGGCTGCCAGAAGGAGGCCGCCTTCGCGGCGGACCGGGTGATCGTCGTCGTCGAGGAGCTCGTCGACGAGGCGGTGATCCGGGCCGATCCGAACCGCACGATCCTGCCGGGCCTCGTCGTCGACGCCGTGGTCGTCGAGCCGTGGGGTGCCCACCCCTCGTACGTGCAGGGTGCGTACGACCGCGACAACCGGTTCTATCTCGACTGGGATCCCATCTCGCGCGACGCCGCCGCGACCGACGCGTGGCTGCGCGACTGGGTGTACGAGCTCGACGGGCGCGCCGCCTACATCGAGAAGCTCGGGGCCGAACGGCTCGCGTCGCTGCGGCCGTCGGCGGCCGCGCTGTCCGGCTCGGTCGACTACGGGGAGTACCGATGATCGCCGGCGGGCGGGACGGCGGCGGGCCGGGCGACGCGCCGGCATCCTTCAGCCGGAGCGAGATGATGATCGTCGCGGCGGCGCGCGAGCTGGCCGGCCAGCGCGTCTGCTTCGTCGGCGTCGGTCTCCCGAACATCGCCGTCAACCTCGCCAAGCGGACGGTGGCCCCGGACCTCGAGCTCGTCTACGAGGCCGGCGTGTTCGGCGCGCGGCCGGCCCGGCTGCCGCTGAGCATCGGCGACCCGACCATCGTCACCGGCGCCACTGCGGTCACGAGCATGTTCGAGCTGTTCGCGTTCTACCTCCAGGGCGGCCTCGTCGATGTCGGCTTCCTCGGGGCGGCGCAGATCGACCGGTTCGGCAACATCAACACGACCGTCATCGGCCCGTATGACCATCCGACGACGCGCCTGCCGGGCAGCGGCGGGGCGTGCGAGATCGCGATCAACGCGCGCGAGGTGTTCGTGATCATGCGCCAGGGCCGGCGCAGCTTCGTCGAGCGGATCGACTTTCGGACGAGTCCGGGCAACCTCGGCGGGGCGGAGGCGTCCGCTCGCGTCCGCCGTGAGCAGGGCTGGCTGGGCCGTGGCCCGTCCGTGGTCGTGACGGACCTCGGGATCTGGCATTTCGCCGACGACGGCGAGATGCGCCTCGACGCGCTCCACCCGGGCGCGACGCTCGACCAGGTCCGGGACGCGATCGGCTGGCAACCGCGGATCGCCGACGACCTGGCCACGACGCCACCCCCGACCGACGAGGAACTCCGCCTGATCCGGGTCGAGCTGGACCCGGCGGGCGCCTACACGAAGTAGTCAGTCCCGGGCGATCCCGGAGCGGACCACGAGCACCGGGCACGGCGCGTGGCGGACGACGTGGTCCGACACGCTGCCGATGAGGAACCGCCCCACCGCACCGCGTCCGTGGCTGCCGACGACGATGAGATCGGCATGCTCGGCCTGTGCCGCGTCGACGATCGACTCGCCCGGCTCGCCCTCCCAGATGAGGAACGTGACCGGGACGCCCAGCCGCCGGCCACGCGCGACGAGCTCCTGGGCGACCGCCTCGCGCGCGCTCCGGACCTGGTCGACGCGCTGGCCGAAGCGGCCGCCGGGCATCCGGAGCTGGCCCGGATCGATGACGCTCACGGCGAGCAGCGACGCGTCCAGGCGCGCGGCCAGTTCGAGCGCCTCGTCGGCCGCCCCGGCGGACGCCGGGGACAGGTCGGTCGCGAGCAGGATTCGGCCGATCGGCCGGGGGATGTGGCGATCGACGACGTCGACGGCCGGCATGGCCGACATCAGCCGACGGACGGGATGCGACAGGTCAGCGCGGTCGAGCCGCCCGCCCGCGCGGCCGTGATGATCGGGCTCTCGCTGGTCGGGATCCGTGCGGTCGACGCGGGCTGGACGACGAGGGCGGTGACCATGCCGAACATCCCGTCGCGCCCCTCGGCGTGCTGAAGGATGTGGCAGTGGAACGCCCATGCCCCCGGCTCGTCGCACTCGACGATGACGTCCCAGCGCTCGCCCGGATTGACCCCGAGCGTGTCGCACAGGAACGAGGCCGGCCCGAGCGGATACCCGTCGCGCGCAACGACCCGCATCGGCATCCCGTGGAGGTGCCACGGGTGCATCATGTTGCCCTCGTTCATGAACCGGATCGCGATCACGTCGCCCTGGGTGGCGACGATCGGGGCGGTGGCCGGGAAGCCACGCCCGTTGATCGTGAACCCGCCGAGGGCGTCGTTGCTGATCCAGACGATGTCCTGGCTCACGCCGTACAGCCGGTCGTAGCGCTGGGCCGGATCGCGCGGCTGGACGATGAACGCGCCGAGCAGCCCGCGGCCCACCTGGTCCGTCGCGTTGTGGTGGGAGTGGTACATGTGCGAGCCGGTCGTGCGGGCGACGAACTCGTAGGTGAACGTGTCGCCCGGCTGGATCGGCTCCTGGGTCACGTGCGGGACGCCGTCCATGTTGTTCGGCAGACGCTGGCCGTGGAAGTGGATGCCGGTCGTCTCGTCGAGGTTGTTCGTGAAGTTGACCCGAACGGCATCGCCCTCGATCACCTCGAGGCGAGGACCGGGCCACGTCCCATTGAAGCCGAGCGCGTCGAGCGGGTCCTTCATCGAGTCGATCCGGTGGCTGATCTGGTCGATCGTCATGTCCCAGACCTTCGTGCCGTTCTCGATCCGGGTCGGCTCGAGCGGCTGATTGCCGTAGCCCTCGACCGCCTGCCACTCGCCAGCGAGGAACCGCTCGACGCGGCTCAGCGCCTCGGCGTCGTGATCGTCCATGCCCGGCGAGCCGGACGGGGTGGGGGAGTGCGACATGTCCGGCGAGGCCGACGGGGTGCCGGGCGAGGCCGACGGGGCGCCGGGCGCGGCCGATGACGGGGGACCGAACGTCCAGCCGGGTGCGGCGGCACTCGGTGTACACGCGGCGACGCCGACGGCGACGAGGCCGCCACCGGTCAGGGCCGCCGTGCGCAGAAAACCGCGCCGGCTGAGGCTCGATCCGGGGGCAGCCGGGTCGTCCGCGAGGACGGCTTCGGTCGGGACGCTGGGATCGGGGTGCAGGGGGGCCTGCGGGCGGTCGGTATGCATGCCGGCCATCCTCCCCGGGCGCCGGGTCTCCGCACAGTGACCTCCGGCCCGTTCGCGGCGGGCCGGGTGGACCGCATCGATGCGGTGCTAGGCTGGGCATCGTGGTCACACAGCCGACGGGGGGCACGGCGCGCCCATCGCGCGACACGACGTTTCCCGTGGTCGTCGCCCTCGAGGCGCTCGATGCGTGGCTGCAGGACCCGTCGCCGCGCCGCCGCGTCTGGCTCGGAGAGGCGCTCGCCGCGATCGTTCGCGCGGCGGGCGCGGTCGGGGCCTACCTCGAGGTCGACGCCCCGCCGATGCCGGCGTTCACGGTCGGGTTCGGCACGCTGTCGACCCGCCCGCCGGACGAACGGCGCCCGGGCATCGGCGTCCATCCCCTCAGCGCCGACGACGGTCGCATCCCGATCGGGACCCTGTGGCTCGACACGGCGGCCGTCGACGGCGACTTCGCGGCGCGGGCCCTCGAGCTGGCCCTCGACGCGGCGTGGGCTCGGGCGTCCGTCCGACGCACGGCGGAGCGCCTCGAGGCCCTCGACGCGGCGACCCGGGCGATCGCCGGCGTGCTCGACGTGGAGCTCGTCCTCCAGCTCATCGTCGACCGTGTGCGCGACCTCGTCGGGGCCCGCTACGCGGCGCTCGGGATCGTCGACGACATCGGCCGGATCGAGCGGTTCATCACGAGTGGCGTGACCGCGGAGGAGCGCGCCAGGATCGGCGACCTTCCGCGTGGCCACGGCCTCCTGGGGCTCATCATCCGGGAGGAGCGGTCCATCCGGACGCCGGACATCGCCGCCCACCCTGCCTCGTCTGGATTTCCGCCCAATCACCCGCCGATGCGCTCGTTCCTCGGCGTGCCGGTCACCGTCAAGGGCGGCGCGATCGGGAACCTCTACCTGACCGACAAGCAGGGATCGCCCGAGTTCGACGAGGCGGACCAGCACCTCGTCGAGATGTTCGCCCTCCACGCCGGGATCGCGATCGAGAACGCGAGGCTCCACGACCAGGTCCAGCGCCTGGCGGTGGTCGAGGAACGCGAGCGAATCGGCCAGGACCTCCACGACGGGATCATCCAGGGGATGTACGCGATCGCCCTGTCGCTCGAGGACGTGCCGGACCTCATGCGTGATGACGCCGACGAGGCGACGGCCCGGATCGACCGCGCCATCGACGGCCTCAACCTCACGATCCGCGATATCCGGAACTTCATCCTGGGCCTCCACTCCGAGCTGATCGGGGGCGGCGACCTCGTTGCCGGTCTCGCCACGCTGGCCCACGAATTCCGGCTCAACTCGATGATCGAGATCGAGGCCGACCTCGAGGGCGGCGAGCCGGCCGCATCCGGCCTGCCGATCGAGTCGCGCGTGCAGCTGCTCCAGATGGCCCGCGAGGCGCTGAGCAACGCGGCGCGCCATTCGCGCGCCAGTCGGGCGCGGATCGAGCTGAGCTCCGATGATGAGTGGCTGACCCTTCGGATCGAGGACAACGGAGTGGGATTCGATCCGGATGCGACCCGCGACGGCCGCCACCTCGGCCTCGTCAACCTGCGGGGCCGGGCCGCCGCCCTCGGCGGCTCATTGGCCATTGATAGTCGCCCCGGCGACGGCGCGAGTATCATCGTTCGGCTGCCGCGACCGCGTCCCATCGCAGCACGCCCGTCCGAAGGCTCGGACGAGCAGCCGCCATCCGTCTCGGCGGCCGAATAGGGAGAACCGTCACCCGTGACCGATTCACAGCCGGTCAGACCGCTCCGCCTGCTCGTCGTCGACGACCATGAGGTCGTCCGCCAGGGGCTCGTGGCCCTGCTCGATCGGCGCGATGGCTTCCAGGTCGTCGCGGAAGCCGGCACGGCGACCGAGGCCGTCGAGCAGGCGCGCCGCTTCCAGCCCGAGATCGTGATCATGGACGTCCGGCTGCCGGACGGATCCGGGATCGAGGCGTGTCGCGAGATCCGGGCGGAGCTGCCGGACACGCGCGTCGTCATGCTCACGTCCTACCCGGACGAGGAGGCGGTGCTGTCGGCGATCGTCGCCGGCGCGTCCGGCTACCTCCTCAAGCAGATTCGGGCCCGCGACCTCGTGTCCGCGCTCGAGTCCGTCGGGCGCGGCGAGTCGCTCCTCGATCCGGCGGTCACCGAGAAGGTCCTCGAGCGCGTCCGGCGGATCGCCTCCGGCGCGTACACGGACGAGCTGGCTCAGCTCACCGCGCAGGAGCAGAAGATCCTGCTCCTCGTCGCCGAGGGCAAGACGAACAAGGAGATCGCGGCCGACGTGTTCCTGTCCGACAAGACGGTCAAGAACTACGTCAGCTCGATCCTGTCCAAGCTTAACCTCGAGCGGCGCGCCCAGGCCGCCGCGTTCGTCGCCAAGCACCGGATCGACCACGGCGGATAGGTCGGCCGGCTCGGCTCGGTCGACCTTCGGCCCCCCTTCGTCGGGCCGCCCGGCCCACGGATCGGTCGCCACGTCGGCCTAGACTCCGGTCATGCGCATCGTCGATCCGGCCGAGGCCGTCGCCGGCATCCGGTCCGGCGACCAGCTCTACCTCCAGTGCGCGGCCGCGACGCCGTCCGTGCTGCTCGACGCGCTCGTCGCCCGCGCGCCGGAGCTGTCAGACGTCAGCGTCGTCCACCTTCATTGCGAGGGCCCGGGTCCGCACCTCGCCCCGGCCATGGCCGGCCACTTCCGGCATCGGGCGCTGTTCATCGGACCGAACGCGCGGGCGGCCGTCAACGACGGTCGGGCGGACTACGTGCCGGTCTTCCTGTCCGACGTGCCGCGCCTGTTCGACCGCGGGCTCCTGCCGCTCGACGCCGTGTTCGTCAACGCGACGCCGCCCGATGCACACGGGTTCTGTTCGCTCGGGACGTCGGTCGAGGCGATGCACGCCGCGATCCGCGCCGCCCGGACGGTCATCGTCCAGTTCAACCGGGCGATGCCGCGCACGCTCGGCGACAGCTTCATCCACGTCGATGAGATCGACCTCGCGGTCGAGGTCGACGTGCCGCCGTACGAGTACGAGATCGGCGAGATCGGTGCGGTCGAGCGGGAGATCGGGCGGTATGTGGCCGACCTCGTGCCGGACGGGGCGACGCTCCAGCTCGGGATCGGGGCGATCCCGGCGGCCACGGCGCTCGCGCTGCGCGACAAGCGCGACCTCGGGATCCACACCGAGATGTTCACGGACTCGGTCGTCGATCTCGTCGAGGCGGGGGTGATCACGGGCGCCCGCAAGGAGCGAAACCGGGGCAAGATCGTGACCGCGTTCCTCATGGGCTCGAAGCGGCTCTACGGGTTCGTCCACGACAACCCGATGGTCGAAATGCGCCCGGTCGACTTCACGAACGACACACACGTGATCCGGCAGTTCGGGCGGATGGTCGCGATCAACTCGGCGATCGAGGTGGACCTCACCGGGCAGGTCGTGGCCGACTCGATCGGGCACCGGATGTACAGCGGCGTCGGCGGGCAGATGGACTTCATCCGCGGCGCCGGCCTTGCGCCGGAGGGGCGGGCGATCATCGCCCTGCCGGCGACGGCGGCGGATGGCTCCGCGAGCCGGATCGTGCCGTCGCTCCACGAGGGCGCGGGCGTCGTCACGACGCGGGCCCACGTGCGGACGGTCGTCACGGAGTTCGGGGTGGCGGAGCTGTTCGGGAAGTCGGTTCGTGAGCGGGCGCAGGAGCTGATCGGGATCGCGCACCCGGACTTCCGCTCGGAGCTGGCGGCGGCGGCCAAGCGGCTGCACCTCGCCTAGCCAGAACGGAGGACTCGCACCCGGGGCGAAGACGCGCCCGGACGGGGCTCGCGACGCCGCGCATGAAAAAGGGGTGGGCACCGGGCGTCCCCTCCGGTACCCACCACGCCGGCGATCATCGGTCGGTCCGGGAGGCGCGAGTAGGGCCGGATGGCCCCTTCTCGTCGGGACCCGCGACGCTGCCCACCACCCATCGGACGAGCCACGCTGAGCCCGGCGTCCGTCCGAAGCCGAACGGGGAGCGTCGGCGCCGACCAGGAGCGTGGCCGTGACCAGGGAACGCATCGTCATCGCCGGCGCGGCCGGGCGGGACTTCCACGACTTCAACGTCGCCTTCCGCGACGACCCGACGACCGAGGTCGTCGCATTCACGGCGACCCAGATCCCGGGCATCGCCAATCGCCACTACCCGGCGTCCCTCGCCGGTCCGCTCTACCCGGCCGGCATCCCGATCGTCCCGGAACAGGAGCTCGACGACCTGATCCGCACGGAGGCGGTCGACACGGTCGTCTTCTCCTACAGCGACGTGAGCCACGAGCAGGTCATGCACCTCGCCTCGCGCGCGCTCGCGGCCGGCGCGGGCTTCCGCCTGCTCTCCCCGCGCCGGACGATGCTCGCCAGCCGCCGCCCCGTCATCGCGGTCTGCGCGGCACGGACCGGCGCGGGCAAGAGTCAGACCACCCGCCGGATCGCGTCGATCCTGGAGGCGCAGGGCATCCGGCCGGTCGTGGTCCGACACCCGATGCCGTACGGCGACCTCGCCGCCCAGCGCGTCCAGCGCTTCGCGACGCACCAGGACCTCGACCTCCACCGGACGACGATCGAGGAGCGCGAGGAGTACGAGCCCCACCTCGACGCCGGCCGGATCGTCTACGCCGGCGTCGACTATGCCGCCATCCTCCACGCCGCGGAGGGCGAGGCCGACGTGATCCTGTGGGACGGCGGCAACAACGACCTGCCGTTCTATCGGCCGGACCTCCACGTGACCGTCGTCGATCCGCTCCGGCCCGGCCACGAGCTCACGTACCACCCGGGTGAGGCGAACCTCCGGATGGCCGACGTCGTCGTCATCAACAAGGTCGACTCGGCCGATCCGGCGGCGCTCGCGAGCGTCCGCGCCGCCGTCGGCGCCGTCAACCCGGCGGCCGCCCTCGTCGAGGCGCGCTCCTCGCTCGGCCTCGTCGGTGGCGACATCGAGGGCCGATCCGTCGTCGTCGTCGAGGATGGCCCCACCCTGACCCACGGCGGGATGGCCTACGGCGCGGGCATCGTCGCCGCGCGGCGCTTCGGCGCCACCCGGATCGTCGATCCGCGACCGCACGCGGTCGGGTCCATCGCCGACGTGCTCGACGCGTACCCTGCCCTCGAGCCGCTCGTGCCGGCGATGGGCTATGGCGACGAACAGGTCAGGGACCTCGAGGCGACCCTCGCCGCCACCCCGGCCGACATCGTCCTCGCGGCGACCCCGATCGACTTGGGACGGCTGCTCGACCCGGGCAGGCCGATCGTCCGCGTCCGCTACGAGCTCGAGGAGATGCCGGACACCCCGCTCGACCCGCTCCTCGAGCCGATCGCGACGCGCGTCCGGGAGGCGCTGGCCGCGACGCGCTGAGGGACCGCCGCGCCGCCGGAGCAGACGCCTCGCGGCTCGTGACCAGCGGGCCGCCGGATCGGGCCGAACGGCAGGTCGGCGCGGCCCTCGCACCGGCGAGCATGAAGCCGAGCCGCCCGACGGCGGCATGGAGGCGCCCGATGCACGGAACACGCAGCACCAGACCCAGAACCCGCTCCACGCTCCGCCGGGCGGACGCGATCACCTGGATCGACCCGCACCGGGCGATCGTCGCGCGGACGAACCCGCGCGGCACGATCGACGTCGAGGAGTTTCGCTTTCCGGATGACGAGCCGGGCCGGATGGTTGGGCTGGCCGCCGTCGCCCGCGCGATCGGGGACCGGGAACGCATCCTCGTCCTGGGACCAGAACCGGCCCGGACCAGCCTCGAACGCGAGTACGTCTCGATCTTCCGCCGCCCGGATCGACTCGTCGACGTGGAGCCGGAGGGACCGGTCAGCCGGGCGGATCTCATCGCGCTCCTGCGCGAGCAGGCGGGATGAGCAGGCCCGCCGAGGCCGACTGAGCAGCCCCGCTGAGCACGTTCAACGACCGCCGACCCTGATCGCGCCCGGAGGCACATCAATGCCGGACCGCACGACCACGACCGCCCCGGCCGACGCCGGACTCGCCGCCACCTGGTTCGGGACGAACCTGCAACCGGACGTCCGGGACCGCCTGGCCGCCCTCGCCCGTCGCGAGCGCTACGAGCCGGGTGACGTCCTCCTCGGTGAGGGAGAGCCGGCCGACGACCTCGGCATCGTCCTGTCCGGCCGCATCGCCCTCCGGTTGCGCATCCCGGAGCGCGGCAGCGTGACGATCCTCACCGTGGAGCCCGGCGACCTCGTGGGCTGGTCTGCGATCGTCCCGCCGCACCGATCGACGTCGTCGGCCATCGCCCTCGTCCCGAGCGAGGTGCTGACGTTCGCCGGCGAGCCGCTCCGCGCGGCCCTCGAGTCCGACCCGATCCTCGCCGCGGCGGTCTATCCCCGCGTCCTGCGCGCGGTCGCGCGGCGCCTCGACGGGACCCGGCTCCAGCTGCTCGACCTGTTCACCGCACCCGGAGTGGAGCCGTGGTGATCGCCGCCGGGCCGCCGCCCGTCGCCGAGGCGCGCTTCCTCGCGCGCGGCGACCTCGACCGGTTCATCGAAGCCCTCGCAGCCGGGGGCCGGACGGTCATCGGGCCGACCGTGGCCGACGGCGCGATCGTCCTCGACGAGGTTCGCGCGGCGGCGGACCTCCCGATCGGCTGGGCGGCCGAAACGAAGCCGGGCGGCTACCGCCTGTCCGGGCGCGGCGACGGCCGGGCGTTCGACCATGCCGTGGGCCCGATGTCGTGGAAGCGCTGGACGTTCCCCCCGCGGGCACCGATGGGCGGCGACCCGGACCGGGCCGCGCGACCGCTCGCCTTCCTCGGCGTGCGCGCCTGCGAGATCGCCGCACTGCTGACCCAGGACCGCGTCCTCCAGGGCGGGCCCGCCGTCGACACGGACTACCGCGCCCGCCGCGCCGCCGCGCTCGTCGTCGCGGTCGAGTGCGCGACCGCCCTCGACACCTGCTTCTGCACCTCGATGGGCACCGGCCCGGAGGTCACGTCCGGCTTCGACCTCGCCCTCACGGAGCTCGACGACGGGTTCGTCGTGCGGACCGGCACACCGGCGGGCGAGGCGGTCGTCGCCGCCCTGGACCTGCCGCCGGCGCACGCCGGCCAGCGCGTCGCCGCGGCCGACACGGTCCGCCGGACCCGCGAGCGGATCGGCGACCCCGTCCCGACCGACGGCCTCGCCGCGCGCCTCGTCGCCGCGGCGGAGAGCCCGCGCTGGGCGGAGATCGCGGAGCGCTGCCTCGCCTGCACGAACTGCACGCTCGTCTGCCCCACCTGCTTCTGCACGAGCGTCGTCGCGAAGTCAGACCTCGACGGCGGGAACGCGACGTCGGAGCG
>DASTOB010000214.1:0-25022 GCA_035720425.1 Candidatus Limnocylindrales bacterium | reverse complement strand
GTACGACGCGACGCCGACGATCAACTGCTTCAGCAACCCCTCGCAGTGCTGGACCGCATCGGAACTGGTCGTCCACTCCGGGTACGCGACTGCCGGCAGCTTCGGACCGGCGACGCTCTACGACTGGGCGTTCGCGGTCATGTTCGCCGGGGACGGGCCAACCACGGCGCAGCTTCAGGGCACGGTCGACGCGTTTCCGATTGATCCGGATCGAACGTACGACGAGAACACGCAGATGTACGCCTTCGGCTACCCGGCGTCCGGCAAGTACAAGGGCAGGGACCTCGTCTACTGTGCCGGCAAGGCGTTCTACGACCCGTTCAACAGCGACAACACGTACGGGCTCACCTGCGACATGACCGGCGGCTCGTCCGGCGGAGGCTGGGTCAGCGGCTTCGACGCGGCGACCGGCAACTCCGACGCGGACAGCTTCCTGAGCTCCGTGAACTCGTACCGCTACAGCCTCGTGAATGCGATTCACGGGCCGAAGTTCAACGCGAAGACCGAGGCCACCTGGAACGCCGCTGTCGCAGCCGCGGACAACCCTGCCCTGCGAGGCGTGATCGCGGGCCCGTAACCACGCGGCGCGGGCGGCGCCGTGCATCATTCGCGCGGTGTCGCCCGTCGTTCGGTCCGCGATCGTCTATGTCGTCCTCTTCGCCGCGGTCGGCGCGTGGTTCCCGTACGTGTCGGTCTACTACCGCCACGTCGGGCTGTCGCTCGAGGCGGTCGGGCTGCTGACCGCGCTCTACTCGGCCGTCGGGCTCGTGGCGGCGCCGGCGTGGGGTGCGGTCGTCGACCACCTTCGCAACTCGCGCGGCCCGCTCGCG
This sequence comes from Candidatus Limnocylindrales bacterium, assembly GCA_035720425.1. Taxonomy (GTDB): domain Bacteria; phylum Chloroflexota; class Limnocylindria; order Limnocylindrales; family CSP1-4; genus DASTOB01. Next base: position 24,192 of record DASTOB010000214.1, on the reverse strand, counting down.
GTCGCCGGCGCGTGGTCCGCCCTGGCGGCCGCCTTGCTCCTCGTCGTCCGTGACCCGCTCCCGGTCACCGTCGCGGTCGCCTTCCTCGCGGCCGGCACCGCCGGCATGGGACCCATGGTCGACAACCGGACGATCGAGCTGCTCGGTGACGACCGCGACCGGTTCGGCCGGGCGCGGGCGTTCGGATCGGCCGCCTTCATCGTCGCCGCGATCGGGGTCGGCGCCCTCGTCACGTCGGCCGGCCCGCCGGGCATGTTCCTCGTCTACGTTCCGCTCCTCGCGCTGACCGGGCTCGCGGCGTACGGCCTCCTCGGCGCGGGCAGCCGTCGGCCGCGGACCGCGGCGCTTGCCCGTGGCGAGGGCCTGCTCGGGATCGTCCGGGCCCCGACGCTCGGCCTGTTCTTCGCCGGGTCGGTCGTCATGTGGACGGCCGTGTCGGCCCTGACCACGTTCCTGTCGGTCCACCTCGTGGCGCTCGGCGCGGACGGCCGGACGGTGGGCATCGCCTGGGCGCTCGGCGCGGCGATCGAGGTTCCGCTCATGTTCCTGTTCCCGTTGATCGTGCGGCGCGTCGGCGCCGAGTGGCTGCTCGTCGTCGGTGCGCTCGCGTTCGGCCTGCGAAGCCTGGGCTGGGCGCTCGTCGACGACCCGACGATCCTGCTTGCGATCATGGTCGCGGGCGGCGTGGGGTTCGCGTTCTTCTACGTGGGGACCGTGACGTACGTCGCGCGGGCGGTGCCGATCGGCGTGCAGGCGACCGCCCAGGGGGTGTTCAGCGGGACGGCGTTCAGCTTCGGGTCGATCCTGGGGTCCGTGCTCGGTGGGGTGGTCGCTGGCGCCTCGTCGCTGCCGATCCTGTTCGGCCTGTCGAGCGGGCTGCTGGTCGTGGCGGCGGTCGTCGTGTGGTGGGCCGTCGTGCGCCGCGGGCCCGAGGTTCGATCCGTGCGCGGCAGCGGCCGAGGACTGGATTCGCGGGCGTAGAATCGGGTCCTCCCGACCCGCCCTCGCCGCGGCCGGTTAGCCGCTCCGGACGGGCCGAACGCGTGGCGGAGGTGCCCGATGAACGCGTTCCTGGTCGACCTGGAGAACAAGCCCGGCGAGCTCGCCCGGGTGGCCGAGGTGATCGCCGCGAAGGGGGTGAACATCACGGCGGTCAGTGGCTCGACGTGCGGTTCGTCGGGCCGCGTCGCGCTCATGGCGAGTGACGATGCGGCGACGCGGCTCGCGCTCGGAGAGGCACGCTGCACGTTCAGCGAGCTGCCGGTCACCGTTGCAACGCTCATCCACGAGCCCGGCGCGCTCGCGGGTGCCTGCCGGCGGCTGGCCGACGCCGGCGTCAACATCGAGGCGCTCATGCCGATCGGCATGCAGGGCTCCGACGTGCAGGTCGCCTTCGTCACGAACGAGCCGGCCAGGGCGATGGAGGTGCTGGCGCACGCCATGGCGTAGCTGCGTTGGGCGGCGCTCGTCGGCCGCCACGACGGCGCTCGTCGGCCGCCACGGCGGCGCTCGTCGGCCGCCACGGCGGCGCTCGTCGGTCGGGTTCGTGCCTTGGTAGGTCGGCTGACGTCGGTGGCGCCCGGCTGGCAGTGACGGCGGCGTGCCGGGACAGCGTCGCCGGTACATTCCTGTGGCTGCTGGCCATCGTCGTGACGACGCCATCGTCACGATTCCGGCTTCGACCTGGATAGGGCCGGGTGCGGACTCCGCGGACGACACATCGAGGCGTCCGTGACGACGCCATCGTCATCCGTGGCCCGTCGGACTGATAGGGGACCCACCGGAGTCGCCGAGTGGCGACCTATCGGCCCGCCAAGCCGGATTCTGACGACCTGGTCGTCACGGCCGGCAAGAGGCGTGGCAGGATGCCGCCAGTGGCTGTCCGCCGCACGGGTCGCGCCGCGCCAGGTCTCGCGCGCCCAGCCTCTAGGGAAACAGGTCGAACTCGCGGGGCATCAGGACCTCCGCGATCGAGCCCGCGCCGCGAACCGGGTTCGCACCGCGGACGATCGCCGCCGGCCGCCCCGCGGTCTTGCCGAAGGCGAGCTCGGCCGCCGACGCGATCTCGTCGGCCGCCGCCCGCACCGTGGAGCGCATGATCCGCCCGTCGTGATCGGGTTGCCCGCGCAGGTCCTCGATCGGAGCCAAGCCGGACACCCCGATCGCGACGTCGACGATACCCCAGCGCCACGGTCTGCCGAACGAGTCGCTCACGATGACGGCAACGTCGACCCCGAACCGAGCGTGAACCCCGGCACGCAGCCGCGCCGCAGAGGCGTCCGGATCGGCCGGTAGCAGTGTCACGATCTGGCCCGTCGCCGGCCCGACGTTCGACGCGTCGACCCCGCCGTTCGCGCAGATGAACCCGTGCGGCGTCTCCGTGATGAGCACGCCGCGCTCCATCCGGACCACCCGCCGCGCCTCGCGCAGGACGACCTCGACCTGGCGGGCGTCGCGATCCCAGCGCTCGGCGAACGCGACGGCCTCCGGGCGCGGCTCGACCCCGGCCAGGTCGACGATCGCGCCCTCCACCTTCGACACGATCTTCTGAGTGACGACGAGGACATCGTCGGTTCGAAGCGGCAGGATGCCCGGCGTCCGCTCGATCGCGTCGCCGAGCAGCGCCTCGAGATCGTCGCCGGTACGGACTTCCGGGACACCGTCGAGCGCGATGACCTCGACCCGCCCGTCGGTGGCCGGACTCCCGACGCGCGGAGGGTCAGCGGGCATGGGCCGACTCCGGGGCGAGTTCCTGGACGAGGAGCAGGTCCTCCGGCGTGTCGAGGTCGAGCCGGAGCGGTCCGCCGGCGAGTTCGACGAGGCGCGCGCCCGCGTCCGCCGCACAGTCGACGTGCGCCGCGCGGCTGTCGCCACCGAAAGCGAACTCGATCGCGTCGGGCGGCGCCACGAGGAGCGCGTTCGTGCCGCGGCCGTGACGATCCGGGACGAGCGCGACGACGGGCCGATCCGGCTTCCCGAGCGACGCGGCCGCTGCGAGCGGTGCGAGCAGTTCACCGAGTGCGTCCGGGGACACAAGCGGCAGGTCGATCGGCAGGACGAGGATCGCGTCGGCCCCCGCCGCGATGGCGTCGGCGCGAGCCTCGCGGAGGCCGCGGTTGAGACCCTGGCTGCGCTGGCGGATCGGTCGAGCACCCGCCTCGAGCGCGATCGCCCGTACCTCGTCGTCCGGCGTGATGACGATCGTCTCGGCGATCCCCGGCGTCGCGGCCGTCGCGGCGAGCGTGCGCCGAAGTAGCCGGACGGCGAGGTCATGACGCTCCTCCGCGTCGAGGGCGCCACCGAGCCGGGACTTCGCGCCTTCGAGCGTCCCGACCGGGACGAGCGCGATGACCTTCTGGGAGCCCGGCGGGCGCGGGGCGTTCATCGCTTCGATCCTAAGGCCGATCACTGCGGGCGAGGGCTCGCGCGGCGGCCAGCACCTCCGCCCCGAGGCGGGCGCGCGACGCGTCGTCGGTCATGACGGTATCGGTCACCACGGCGCGCACGCCGAGGCCCTCGATCGCCGGGGCGAGCTCGGTGTCCACCGCGTCGAGGACGAATGCGTCGATCCAGTCGCGGTACAGGCGTGCGACGCCGAGCGCGGAGGACTCGTGGCCGAGCGAGGTGAGCATCCGATCGGCCGGACCCTTGAACGCGCGACCGCCGACGATGCCGGACACGGCGACGACCGGCACGCCGCGGTCGCGGGCGGCGGCGATCATGTCGGCCATGCCGGCGACCGCGAGGATCGGCCCGACCGACACGATCGGGTTCGACGGCGCCACGGCGATGACATCGCCGGGCTCGAGGTCGCCGAGCGCGGCGCGCACCTCCGGCGTCGGCTCGGCCGATTCGACGCCGTCGAAGCGGACCTCGTGGACGGTCGGCTTCTGCTGGAGGCGGACGAAGTAGTCCTGGAAGTCGAGCCATCCGTCGTCGGTTCGGACCTTCGTGCGAACCTCGTCGTCGGTCATCGGCAGGATCGTCGCCCGGAGGCCGTTCGCGCGCTGCAGGGCGAGGCCGACGTCGGTCGGTCGGTCGCCGTCGCGCAGGCGGGCCGTGCGCGCGATGTGGGTCGCGAGGTCGCGGTCACCGAGCCGGAACCACGTCTCCTCGCCGAGCCGGCCGAGCTCGTCGATGACCGTCCACGTCTCGTCGCGCAGGCCCCAGCCGCGCTCGCGATCGTCGCGTCCGGCGAGCGTGTACATGACCGTGTCGTGATCCGGCCAGATCGCGAGGCCGTGGCGCTCGAGGTCGTCGGCCGTGTTGACGATCACGGTCAGGCGGGCACCGACGCGGGCTTGAAGGCCGTGCGCGAGCTTCGCGCCGCCGACGCCACCGGCGAGCGCGACGACCCGCGGTGCGCGACGGGTCACGGGCGTGGCCCGGGTCACGGGCGTTGCGCGGGTCACGGGCGTTGCGCGGGTCGCAGGCGTTGCGCGGGTCGCAGGCGTGGCGCGCTGCGCGGGCGCCGTGCGGTGCGCGGGCCTGGCCGCGTCGGGCACCGGTCAGTCCTCGAGGTGGTCGTGAACGCGCGTCGGCCGAAGGCGGAACGAGATCCGCTGCTGGCTGCGGAACTCGGCGATGCTCTGCGGAGACGGGTGGCCGTCCCGGTAACGGTGGGCGAGCGCGACGATGTCGTCGCGGGCCTGCTCGACGTCGTCGATCACCTCGAGGAGCTCGCACGCAAGGCCGACCCAACTCAGATCGTCGTCCGGGTCGATCACCGCGAGGCTGGCGTGGCCGGTTCGCTTGATGTTGTCCGGCCAATGACGCGGGGCGCGTGAGTTGACGAGGATCGTGCCATCGGGCTCGAGGCGGTACCAGGCAACGGCCTGGTGCGGTCGGCCGTCCGGGCTCGTCGTGGCGACGGTGGCAACGATCGGCCGATCGAGGAACGCCCGAATCCGATCGGGAAGGGCGAGCGCCGGGGCGGGAGGTGGGGGCGGACCGGAAGAGTGGGGCGCGGCGAGGGACGGGGGAGTGCCGGGAGAGGCTGGGCGCGGCGGTGACGTCATGGGTGGGATGGTATCCGGCGTCGGCGCGCGCCGGGATCGGACATCAGTGGCGGCGTCGCCCCGTGCCGCACGGTTGTCGCGCGTGCGGGACGGCGGACTGCGTGCGGGACGGCGGACTGCGTGCGGGACGGAGGACTGCGTGCGGAACGGCGGGCGGCGTGCTGTGCGCGGGGAGCCGGCCGTCATCAACCGGACCGTCGCCTCGGCCGGGACCACGGTGTCGCACGTGCCTGCGATGCGGCGCTCATTACCACGAGTACTGGAATCCGGGTCGATGCGCGGCTGCGGGGCGAGGTCGGGCGCGCTGCGGGCGCGTTCATGCATGCGAGTACTGCGGGCGCCAGGTCCGAGGGCTCCGACGGCGCTTCGGGCCGGAATTCATTACTCGTGGGAATGGCCGCCTCGTGGCGACGAGTCGAGGAGATCCGGGGAGGCGAGCCGCGACCGCGGCGACGACTGCCCGCCGCCGACTTCAGCCGGAGGCGGGCTTGAGCGAGCGCCTCGCCCGGGTCGGCGCTCCCTCGCCGGACGCGGCGGCACGCTCGAGGCGGCGCGGCTTCGTCGGGTCCGGCGACGGCCGGCCGAGGAGGTAGCCCTGGCCGAACTCGACACCGAGGGCCCGCAGCGCCTCGAGATCGCGCCGCGTCTCGATCCCCTCCGCGAGGAGATGCGCGCCGATCCGTCGGCCGAAGGAGACGAACGCCTCGACGAGCGCCTGCTTGGCATCGTCGCGCGCGAGTCGATGGGTGATCTCGCGGTCGATCTTGATGACTGACGGTCGGAGGGCCGCGATGAGCGCGAAGCTCGCGTAGCCGGCCCCCGCATCGTCGACGGCAAACCCGAAGCCCAGCCGCCGCAGTGCCTTGACCTGCCGCTTGAGCGGGAGCACGTCGGACACGGCCTGCTGCTCCGTGCACTCGAGGGTCAGTTGGCGCGGCGACAGTCCGACGGCGCGGACCGTGTCGGCGAAGGCGCGCGCCTCGAACGATGGGTCGAGGAGGCTCGCCGGCGTGAGGTTGATCGCGAACCGGAACGGCGGCTCGCCGCTCGCCTCGCGGCGCTGCTGGATGGCCCCCGCCCGCTCGAGGATGACGCGGACGATGAACTGATCGAGCTCCACGGATCGCTCCGTGTCGATCGCCGCCTGTACGATCGCACTGATCGACTGGGGCAGCATCGGCATGTCCGGCCGGAACAGGCATTCGTATTCGTGGAGTTCGCCGGTCGCGATCCCGATGATCGGCTGGAACTGGATCGAGTGCTTGTTGCGGAGGTTGAAGAAGTAGTCGAGGGTCTTCGTCTGGACGACCTGGGTCGACTGCGCCATCCCGATGCGGTCGGCCAACCCGGACACCTGGACCGCCTCCGACAGCGCGACGACGTAGCGATCGGACTCCGGCAGGTTGGGATCGACGGCGACGAGGCCGTAATCCGGCGAGCGGACCTCGCGGGCGACCTCCGCGGCGAGTTGCTCGGTGAGGAGCGTCGTCGGTGCGATGATCGCGCTGCCGGAGTCGAGGTCGAGCACCCGGGCCCCCGGGATGGCCGACGACAGCCGATTCGTGTACCGGATGTCGCGCGACCAGAGCAGTCGCTCGTCGTGGGCGTGGCGCTGGTGGCTGAAGAAGCGCACGGTGACTCCGTTGTCGGCGCGACGGCGGCCCCCGTGTGGCATCGCGCCGCGGTCGCGTCGTGGTGCCATGATGCGCCACCGCGAGCGCCGGGCGGAGTCGCCAACAGTACCGGGCGCCGGTGGGCCCATCGTACCGACGGGCCCCGGCGACAGCCTCAGGCAAGCCCGGCGCCAAGCCCGGCGCCGCCCCACGCCGGCCCGACGACCGTCAGGCAGACGCGCCGACGATCGAGGCCAGCTCGTCGAGCGCGGCCACTTCGGCGGCGTGGATCGCCCGGACACGACGTGCGAGATCCGTCCGAAGGTCCGCGACCTCCGCCTCGGAAAGGGGAAAGTCGGCCGCAGCGAGCCCCCCGATCTCGACGAGCCGCTCGAGCCGGCGCCGGATGTCGGGGGCAGCCATCGGTCCCGCCGACAGGTAGTGGCGGGCCGTATCAGCCTGGATGTCGCGCGCTTCGCGGAGGAGCGGCTCGCCATCGGGGAGCGCCGCATGGGCGAGGTCGGTCCACGCCTCACCGAGCGCGGCGTATCGGTCGGCGGCGTCGCGCAACCCGTCGAGTGCGACCGTATCGGCCGCCTCGCGCAACCCCGCGGCAAAGAGCGGCCGAAGCAGCCCGCCGCCGGTGCCGTGGCACTCGACGAACTGGTGGAGGAACGTGAGCCCATTCCACAGTCGCCGGCCGCGGGGAAATGCCCGGGACCACGAATCGCGGCCGTGTCCCTCGAGCCGGTCCGACCAATCGGCCAGGGCGGCGAGCCCGAAGTTGCGCGAGCGCGGAGCGCGCAACCCATCGACCGTTGCACGGAGCCCGGACCGAACCGCGTCGGCCAAGTCGGTCGGCGCGTCCCCGGCCGGTCGAGCGACGGTCATGAGCCGATGCCGCTGCTTGGCGATCCGGGCGCGAGCTCGAGCCAGGACCTCGGGCGCCAGCGCGATCGGCTCGGGCGCCAGATCGCCCACGAGCCACGTGCCACCGTCGTCCCGGCCGTACACGACGAGGACGTGATACCCGCCGCCGGACCACTCGGCCGGGTAGCCGCGCGTCCCGAGCTCGGCGATGTCGACCCACGCGACCGCGGGCCCGTCCGCCGTCGCCGCCTCGAGCTGCACCGCCGCCTGCCGTGCGCCGCCGCTCTCGACGACATCGGGCTCCAGGCCGAGGCGTCGCGCGCCCGCCTCGAGGACGGCCCGCGCGTCGTCCCAGCGATGCCCGCCGCCGACGAAGAAGCTCGCGAAGTCCTCCTTTTCGTACACGAACTGGAAGACGCCGATCCCGACGCCGCCACCGACGACGAACGTGATCGCCTCTGACAGCGGCTCGCCGTCCGGGCCACTCACGCTGGCATGCGTTGCGACGATGCGCAGCGCCGTGGACTCCGGGTGGACGCCGGGAAGATGTCGGGTGCCTCGAATGAGGAGCGAGGGGTCGGCGACGCCGGGTGCGCCGCGTGGGTCGGCGCCGCCGGGTGCGCCGCGTGGGTCGGCGCCGCCGGGTGCGCCGATGACATGGTCGCGGGCAACGGCATACCGCTCGCCGGTCTTCGCCATCCGCGCGCGGATGCGCTCCTTGAGGTGGGGGTGTCGCGTCATCTCGATACCTCTCGATCCGGCCGACGACGCCCGTGCCCCACGCTCGCGGGCCTCACCGACCGATCGGGCGAGGCCGAGACTGACGATCCCGTTCCCGAGGACATCGATCCCCTTTCCCTCCGCGAGGCCGGTTGCGTGGGCACCGACGAGGAGGTCCGGCGGGGGCGGCCGCCGCTGGAGGCATGATAGGAGCCCGACGGCCGATGCTTCAAGTCCCGGTCAGGTGGCTCCCGGGCGACGAAGGCGCACCTCGTCGACCGGCGTGCCGTCGAAGTCGATCGGCTGACGCGCTCCATCGAGCCGGAAGCCCAGCCGCTCATAGAAGCGGATCGCCGGGTCGTTGCCGACGATGACCCACACCGCGACCGGATTGCGGCCCGCACCGCGCAACCAGGTCAGCGCCGCGTCCATCAGCACTCGCCCCGCGCCGCGACCCTGTGCCGCGGCCGCGACGTAGATCGCGTACACCTCGCCGGCTCCCGGAGCTTCGGCGCGCAGGTCGTCGTCGCGCGTCGGACCGGCGGTCACGAACCCGATCACTGAGCCATCCAGTTCGGCGACCCACGTCCTGCGTTCGCCGCGATCGGTCAGGCGCTCGAGCCAGTACGCCTCCCGACGCTCGATCGACAGGCCGTCGAGGATCCGTTGGGGGACGATCCCGACGTACGTGTCGCGCCAGGTCCGGACATGGACCTCGGCGAGTCGGCGGGCGTCGTCCTGTCGCGCCTCGCGGACGGTCGCCGCCGAACGCGGCTCGGACACGCTCAGGTCAGGCGCTCGCCGGCCCGAACCGGGAGGTCGAGCCGGTTCTCCGGCGGCGCGAGCGGGCAGGCCCAGCGCGGATCGAACGCGCAGGACGGCTGGAACGCGAAATTGAAGTCGACGACGAGCGTGCCGGCCACCGGGTCGCCGCCGAGGTCGGCGCTCTTCGCCGCGTCGAGCGCATAGCGACCGGCGGCGTACGTTTCGGCCCCGTTGGTGGCGTCGCGAAACGGGAGGAACAGCCCACCCGCATAACCGGCCATCCAGTACACGGCCAGCGGCCGGCTGCCCTGCGGGAACGGGACCTCGACCCGGCCGATACGGGTGAACGACATCGCGCCGCCGTCCGAGACCGGGAGGATGGCCGACACGGCGCCGGTGGCCGACAGCGCCCCGGCGTCCGACGGAATCCCAGCGTCCGACGGCGCCGGCTGTGCCGGCGCCGGTTCGACGGCAAGCGCCTCGAACCGAAGGGCCGGATCGTACGGGAAGTGCCGCGCCCGAAACGCCGCCCGCTCCGCGGCCGGGACCGGGGACTGGGGATGCGTTCGATACAGCCGCTCGCGCTCCGCGCGCCAGTGCTCCCAGGCGGCCACCGGATCCGAGCCCGCGCGGCTCCGGACGTCGGCGTACAGCGCCGCGACCTGGCGGCGCCAGTCGGCCAGCCAGAGGGTGTCGGCAGCGGTCTCGGTCACGCGGATCGGTCGCGGGTGACGCGGATTACGCGGATCGGCGGCCGGCCGCGCGCAGGATGATCCAGCCGCCGATGACGATCAGCACGATCGGCCAGACCGTTCCCCAGTCGATCCGTGGCAGGTCGTAGCCGAGCGTGTGCTCGATGAAGAACCAGCCGCCGATCGCGAGGAGAACGAAGCCCCACACGAGCGAGCCGGTGTCGCCTGCCTTCCGCCATCGGTCGCGAGTTGTTTCGGTCGGGTTCGGTTGCATCGGTTCCGTCATCGGGCGCCTCCTGTCCGGTCATCGTACGGCGCCGATCGACGAGCGTGGCGGGAACTGAGCGGCGAACGACCGGGTCACCGCTCGTGGCGCGCGCGACGGCGGGCGATCGTTCGCCCGACGGATCACGACCTGATCAGAAAGGGCAGGCGAACGATGGGCGACGAGCGAACCCTCACGCTCCGCTTCGACGTTGATGAGATCGCCAAGTACGCGAGCATCATCGGCCTCGCGTCGGCGGTGCTTGCTGGGGCCGGGATCCTCTCGACGATCGCGTACCTCATGGCCTGGAACGTGCCCGCCCCGCTCGTACGGCTCGATCCCCTGACGGCCGCCCTCCGGTCCGACACGGTCCTCTATCAGGTCGCCGTTCTCGCGACGCTCGTGTACGGGCTCGAATCAATCGCCCGACGGATCCGCCGGCGACGGGCCCAGGTGGCAGCCGGCATCGTCGCAACCCTCGCGATCGGGTTTCTCGTCGTCGACACCATCACGGGCGGGTTCGTCGGGCCGGTGGTCACTGTCGTCGGCGGGGTGTCGCTCTTCGCCGCCCACCGACGGCGCTGGCTCGGCGCACGGGCGCGGCTCGTCTTGTTCGCTGCGGTCGCGCTCCTTGCCGCGTTCCAGACCGGTTACGAGTCCGGCCGGCTGATCCGGGATGACGCGAGATTTCAGACGCCGATCGTGCTCACGAGCAGGACGGCCGTCGGCGGGCTCGACGGCGGTGTCGAAGTGTCCGGCGCGTGGCAGTACATCGACCTCTACCTCGTGTTCCGCGACGGCGAGGCGGTCTACGTCTCGCGTCCCGAGGCGGGCGCGACGGTCTGGATCGTGCCGGCGATGCACATCATGTCGCTAGGCGTCGGGGCCTCCTGACCGATCGCAGGGTGCGCTCACGACCCACACGCTGGTCCGCGTTCCGCCCGACGTGCGAGAATCCGCGCTCACGGCTTGCAGCGGGAGATCGGATCGGTGTCGGACAGGGCGGAGATCGGGGTGTTCGGCGGGTCGGGGTTCTACTCGCTCCTCGACGACGTGCGCGAGATCAAGGTCGACACGCCGTACGGGCCACCGTCGGACTCGTTCTTCCTCGCCTCGGTGGGCTCGCGCCGGGTCGCGTTCCTGCCCCGCCACGGTCGGCGCCACACGATCCCGCCGCACCTGATCAACTACCGGGCGAACGTCTGGGCGATGCGCTCGCTCGGCGTCAAGGCCGTCATCTCGCCGTGCGCGGCCGGATCGCTCCAGCTCGGTGTTCGCCCGGGCGACTTCGTCGTGTGCGACCAGTTCGTGGACCGCACGCGGGCCCGACCGCACACGTTCTACGACGGCCCGGTGGTCACGCACCTGTCGTCGGCCGACACGTACTCGCCGGAACTTCGGCAGATCGCGATCGACGTGATTCGCGAGCACGGGATCCCGCTTCACGAACGGGGCACGGTCGTGGTCATCGAGGGGCCGCGGTTCTCGACGAAGGCGGAGTCGAGATGGTTCAGCGACGCCGGCTGGGAGGTCATCAACATGACCCAGTACCCGGAGGCGTGGCTGTGCCGCGAGCTCGGGATGGCCGTCGTCAACATCTCGCTCATCACGGATTACGACGCCGGCGTCCACGAGGGCACGGAGGCGGTCGACGCGCAGTCCGTGCTCGAGGTGTTCCAGCAGAACGCGGAGCGGATCCAGAAGGTCGTGCTCGAGATGATCCGTCGGTTCCCGGCCGACCTCGATGCGCTCGGAGCGCGCGCCGCGCTCGAGCCGACGCGTGGCGACGGTCACGCCGCGTCGCCGGAAGATGTGCGCCTGTTCGAGACCGGACTGTAGGGTTGGTCGTCCGGTGGCCGTCGGTCCGTCGGCCGCGGTCCGCCGTGGGCTTCGGCTTGGTCGCCGTCGGTCGCCGGTCGCCGTCGGTCGCCGTCGGTCGCCGGTCGCCGTCGGTCGCCGGTCGTCGGCATCGGCAGGCTCGATTGCTCACCGCCGACCGCGCCCGTCCGCGGGTTACGCTCCACCTTGCCAGATTCTCGCCCCGTGACAGTTGGGCGCTGTTGCTGGCTTGGCGGCGCCGGCGCTGCGGGTCGAGTTTGACGCCGGCGGCTAATTGCGGGCCTCGCGTGGGCCTGATCGAGGGCCGAACCGTGCCTACCGGTCACCGGGCGACAATCTGGCAGGATCCGGCGAGCGGGGCTCGGGCCGGCGGGGATCGTGTCGGCAGGGATCTCGCGGGCGGGGTTCGGGCCGACAGCGATCCGGCGGGCGGGGCTCGGGCCGGCAGGGATCTCGCGGACGGGGACCGGGCCCGCGGGCATCGAGCGGGCCGGGATCCGGTCCGCCGGGATCGGGCATGACCACGTCGGGCGGTGACGCCATCGGCGGATCGGCTGTGAGGGGTCTTCCGATCGGAGTGACGCTCGGGCCGATCGGCGTCGATGCCGCGTGGTGGCTCGACAGCGCACGCCGACTCGACGAGGCCGGTTACCACGCGATCTGGACGTGGGACCACTTCGTCAGCAAGGGTCGCGATCGGGCGACGCCGGTGCTCGAGGCGTGGACGCTCCTGTCGGCCGCGGCGGTGGTGACCCGACGCGCCCAGCTCGGTACGTTCGTCCTCAACGTGATGAACCGCCACCCGGCAGTCCTCGCCCGCATGGCGGCCACGCTCCAGCAGGCGAGCGGTGGCCGGCTCCGCCTCGGCATCGGCATCGGCGGCCACGCAGCGGAACACGCCGCCTACGGCATCCCGTTCCCCGAGCCCGCGGAGCGCGCCGCACGACTCGAGGAGGCGATCGGGGTCCTTCGGGCGCTGTTCGCGGGTGGGCCCGTGACGGTGAACGGCCACTTCTACCCGCTCGCAGAGGCGCATGCGTATCCGCGCCCGGAACCCGTCCCGCCGATCCTCGTCGGGGCGCGGACGCCGGCCGGCGTGCGGCTGGCGGCCCGCGTCGGGGACGGGTGGGCGGCCGAGTCGGACGCCTTCGAGCGCCTCCTCCCGCGCTACCTCGAAGCCCTCGCCTCAGCCGGCCGCGACCGTCGCGATCAACTCGTCGTGGTCGGCTTCGGTGCCGGCCGATCAGGGCAGGACGCGCTCCGCGGCAGCCCGTGGCTGGAACGACCGGCCGAGGAACTCGCGCGCTGGCAGGCGGTGGGAGCGGACGAGGTGACGGTCACGGCGCGGACGAGCGCCGATGTCGACGCGCTCGTCGAGGCGGCGTCGCGGCGCTGAACCGCGTCTGCGCGGGGGGCGGACTGGGCTGGCGCGGGACTCAACGCCGCCGATCGAGTACCCTTGATCGGTCGCGTCCCCTTGGCGCGGCGCTCCGCGTGGCCCCTTCTCGAACGGACCGTGCGTCTGCTTCGTCGTTCGGGAACATCGGAAAGGGGTCATCCCCATGGCCACCGGCACCATCAAGAAGGTCATCGCTGACCGCGGCTTCGGCTTCATCACGGCCGAGGACGGGAAGGAGTACTTCTTCCACCGCGGCGGCCTCCAGGCCTCGCTCGACTTCGACCGCCTGAGCGGCGGCGAGGCCGTCGAGTTCGAGATCGAGTCGAGCCCCAAGGGGCTCCGCGCGGCCAGCGTCCGCGCCGCAGAGTCCGCCTCGGCGCGCTGACGCGCCCGTCGGTCGACGAACGCCCCCGGCTTGCCGGGGGCGTTTCCGTTCCCGGCGTGGCACCATCGCAGCAGCCCATGCCCACGACCCCGATCCAGACGCTCGACGCCGGCGTGCCGGCCGCGGCCCCCAAGCACAGCCCGCCGAACGGTGGTGTGCCGGCCCCGACGCACGCCTGCGTCCGCTGCGGTTCCCCCGTCCCGCTCGATGTCGCGATGTGCGAGCGCTGCAACCCGCTCGGCCTGTCCCAGCCGGCCACGAGCCAGGCTCACGGGACCGTGTTCGTCGGGATCGTCCTCGCGGTCGTCGGGCTGGCGCTCGCCGGCCGGCTGGCACTCCAGGGCGTGGGGCCGTTCAGCGCATCGGTGTCGAGCGTGTCGGCGGCCGAGGGCGGGCTATCGGTCACGCTTCGGGTCCGCAACGACGGTTCCCGCGCCGGCGCGACGACGTGCCGAATCAGCGATCGCGCGGGGACGGGCACGCGGGCGGGCTTTGTTACCACGCCGAACCTCGATCCGGGCGAGACCCTGACGGTCACGGCGACCGTGACCGAGCTCGGCACGGAGCCGCGGCTGCTGAGCGCGGAGTGTTCGACGCCGTGACGACGGCTGAACGTCGCGCCGCCGCCGGTGGTAGCGCGGCTGGATCGGGCCTGAGCGCGTACGCCGGCGAGCTCGCGTTCGCGATCGAGGTGGCCGAACGAGCCGGGCGGCTGCTCGCCGAACGCTACGAGCGGGTCGAGCGGATCGACTACAAGAGCGCGCGCGACGTGGTGACGGAGGTCGACCACCTGTCCGAGGACCTGATCATCGGCGCCATCCGCGCCACCTACCCCGGCGACGCGATCCTCGCCGAGGAGTCCGGTGCCCACGTCGTCGCCGATGCGACCCCGAACCGAACCTGGGTCATCGACCCTGTCGACGGCACGATCAACTACGCCAACGGCATCCCGTTCTTCTGCGTGGCGATCGGCCTCGTCGTCGACGGCAGGCCGGCGGTCGGCGTGATCCGCGACCCGATGCGCGACGAGACGTTCGCCGCCGCATCGGACGGCCCGGCTACGCTCGGCGGTCGCCCGATCGTCGCGTCAGACAAGGAGCGTCTGTCCGACTTCGTCATCTCGATGACGCTCTCGGGCCGATCGGTCGCCTCTCGCTCGCGGGCCGTTCGCCGTGCCGTCCGGATCACCCGCCAGATGGGTTCGGCCGCGCTGTCGCTCGCCTACGTGGCGAATGGACGGTTCGATGCGATGGTCCAGCAGGGCGGGCTCTCCCCGTGGGACGTTGCCGCGGCCGGGCTCATCGCGGAGCGCGCCGGCGCCGCCCTGGCCGACATGATCGGCGGCCCGTGGTTCGACCTCGCGCGGCCACCGAAGACCGTCGGCGTCCTCGCCGCGCCCCCGGCTCACCTCCCGGAGCTCCTGCGGCTAATCACGGGGTAGTCGTCGCCGGGTCGGCGTGCTCAGTGCGTCGTCGGCCGGCTGTGCCCGCCGGCTATGCCCGCCAGCGGTGAGGGCGGGCGCGGAGCCGGACGAGGCCCCAGCGGTCGCAGAACGCCTCCCACACGGCGCGCGGCGCCCCATCCCAGCGCAGCTCGTCGACGTCGCGCTGCGGGATGGCGACCCCGTCGTCGGCCGTCCGCAGGCGGGCCAGGTCGCGGTAGAGGAGGGCATCGGACCACTGGGCCCGAAGCGTCGCCGCCAGGACGACGGCGCCGCGCAGCCCCGGGACGTCCCACTCGGACGCGCGGGCGGGAACCTCCTCGAGCGACCCGTATCGGGCGAGCACGGCAGCCGCCGACTTCGCACCCCAGCCGGGCAAACCCGGGTAGCCGTCCGATGAATCGCCGACGAGCGCGAGCCAGTCGGGGATCGACGCCGGCGCCACGCCCCACTTGGCGCGAACCGCTTCGTCGTCGTAGATCAACTCGCGGCGCCGGTCCCACAGCACGATCCGGCCGTCCCGCACGAGCTGGGCCATGTCCTTGTCTGGGGTGCACACGACGATCCGCTCGACGCGCGGGTCGGCAGCGAAGCGGAGGGCCGCGGCGGCGATCGCGTCGTCCGCCTCGAACTCGACCATCGGCCAAAGCACGATTCCGAGGGCCTCGATCGCCTCCTCGGCGACCGGGAACTGGCCGAGCAGCTCCGGCGGCATCCCGGCCGACGACTTGTAGGCGGCGAACAGGTCGTTGCGGAACGACTCGATGACCCGGTCGGTCGCACAACCGACGTGCGTCGCGCCCTGCTCGCGGAGCAGGAACAGGAGCTGCTCGACGAGACCGGATACCCCGGACAGGACGACGCCGTCGCGACCGAGTACCGGGGGGCGCGGCGCGTAGTGCGCGCGGAACAGCTCATACGTCGCGTCGACGAGGTGGGCGTCCACGGCTGTTCCGATTCTGCGTTGCCGTGCCCGGCTCAGCCGGCTTCGACGATGGCGCGCAGTCGGTCGAGATCGCGCTGGAACACGTCGCCAAGGATCGGTCGCAGGACGGCGTCGGCCAGGTCCGGCAGGATCGGCGCGACGAGCACCTCCTCCCAGCGCACGATCGTCGTCGTCCCGTCGGCTCCCGCCTCGAGGGTGATGAGCCCGGAGCCGGTGAACGAGCCCTCGTGGGCGATCGCGTACCGGGTAGGTGGCTCGAACTCCGTGATCTCGACCGGATCCTCGACGGTCACACCGAGGATCCGCACGCTGCCGGTCGCCCGCGTCCCGACCCCGACCGGCCCGGGCGTGTCGAGGCGCACGGACTTCAGGTCGTGCATCCAGCGCGGCTGTCCCTCGATGTCGGTCAGGACGGCCCAGGCGCGCTCGATCGGCGCGTCGATGACGACGAGACTGCGGATCGGCTCCGGCGCGGCATCGCCGCGCCGATCGGCCAGCCAGCGGTCGATGAACCAGCCGACGAGGCCGCCGGCGATGGCAAGCCGGAGGACGCCGCGGATCACTCCTCGTCTCCCGCCGGCTCGGTCGACGTGGCCGATGCGGTCGACACGCCGGCCTCGGTCATCTCCGCCAGGGCCCGATCGCCATCCCCCGGCACGAGGTCGACGGCCGCGATCGCGTCGGTCAGGACGGTCGTCCCGAAGCCGAGTCGGGCGGCGTCGAGCGCGGTCGCCTTGACGCAGTAGTCGGTCGCGAGGCCGGTCACGACGACGCGCGTCACCCCGCGCTCGCGCAGGATCGTCTCGAGCTCCGTCGGCACGGTCTGGCCGGTGAGGGGATCGCGCATCGTGAAGCCGGAGTACCCGTCCTCGCCGTTGACGCCCTTGCGGACCGTCGGTCCCGCGACGACGAGCAACGGATGGAGCTCGGCGCCCCACGATTCGGCGACGCAGTGGACCGGCCAGATCCCCCCGTCCTTCGCAAAGTGCGGCGTCGACGGCGGGTGCCAGTCCTGCGTGTAGACGACCGGCGCGCGCGCCGCCATGGCCGACGCGATCTCGCGGTTGATGACCGGCACGATGCGGTCCCCGCCGGACACGCTCAGGCCACCAGCCGGATCGGCGAAGTCGTTCTGCACGTCGACGATCACGAGTGCCGTCGACGGGTCGTAGCGGGTCACGCCGGGGAGCGTACCGCAGGCCGCGGACACGGGTCCGACAGCCGCCTGCAACGTCGATGGCCGGTCGTGCGACGCGCGGAACGTCCGGCCGGTCGGACGATTCGCGGGTCACCCATCACCCCACCAGACTGGAGGACATCGATGACGACGACCGATACCCGCACGACCGCGCTCCCGATGAGCGAAGCCACGATGGCCGATCCGATGACCGGAGGAGGGTCCGGATCGCCCGTGGACGACCGGACGTACAACCTGCTCCAGGCGCTGACGTCCAAGCTCGAAGCGATCGAGGCGTACGAGCAGTACGCGCTCGATGACGACGACGACACGTTTGACCGGCTCATCGAGGACGAGCGCCGGCACGCGGCGTCGCTGCTGGAGGCGCTGCGGCGTCGGCTGGCCGCCTGATCGGCTGGCCACCCCGGAATCTCGTGGGCCCCGGCTGGGCACGGCCGGGGTCCGTCTGTGTCCGGAATCCGTTCCGGCGTACGGCTGCCCACGGTTTCGGACGCCCACGGTTCGGGCGCCGGTTCGTGCACCAAAACGCCGGCCTGGCGTTGCCGCCGGGCCGGCGCTTGGGTCGCGGTGCTCGAGATCAGCTCTCGTCCGGGCTCTCGCTCGGCGACTCGAGGTCGTCGGACGGGCTCATGAGATCGTCGGACGGGCTGACCAGGTCACCTGACGGGCTGGCATCCGGGCCCGGCACCGTCGGCAACGAGGGCGAGGAGTCCGTGCCCGGCTGGCAGGCGGTAAGGGCGCCGGCGAGCGCGAGCGTGGCAAGGAGTCGTCTAAGCATCGGTCACCTCTGGGTGGTGTCGGCGTCGAGGGCTTGCCCGACGCACCGCGCGGGTCATCCCGACGGCCTGCGCACCGTAGGCAGCGGCGGGGTACAGCCACGACGACGGGCGCCGACCGCCGCATTGCAGTCCCCTCGCAGGCTCTGTCATCGCGCTGCAAGGCGACGGCGCCGTCCTGTCGGACCGACCATGAGGCGGTCTGGACGACGCTGCGGCCGTGCCACTGCGAACGCGCGCCTCGCTCCTGCGGACCCGGGTGACGTCCGGGCGATCCCGCGCAACGCTGCCCCGCCGCCGGCTCCGACGATCGCGTCCCCGGCCGTCCCATGCCGGCGGCGTCGCGGCGGCGATCGTCGTCGGGCTCATCGGCGCCGTCGGGGCGGCGACCGGTCTGGCGGGCCTGACCGCGGTCACGGCGGTCCAGGTGCTGTCGACCGGCCTGCCGGATCCGGCACGCCTCGAGCAGCTCGCGTTCGCTCAGCCGACGATCGTGTACGACCGGAGCGGGACGGTGGAACTCGCCCGATTCGAGCGCGAGGAGCGCCGCGTCGTCGCGTTCGAAGAGGTCCCGCCGCTCGTGCTCGACGCGACGACGACGGCAGAGGACCGGACGTTCTGGCAGAACAGCGGGTTCGACCCGGCGGCCATTCTCGCCGCGGCGGCCGAGAACGCCGGGAGCGGCGTCGACCGAGGAGCGTCCACGATCACGCAGCAGCTCGTCCGCGCGCGCCTCCTGCCCCCGGACGTCGTCGAGCCCGGCGCGGATCGCTATGTGCGCAAGGCGAAGGAGATCATCCAGGCCGCACGGCTGAGCGAGGCCTTCCCGGGCGAGGAGGGCAAGCGCCGGGTGATCACCGCCTATCTCAACCAGATCTACTACGGCCACCGGGCGTACGGCCTCGCGGCGGCCGCCCGCTCGTATTTCGGCGTCGACGACCTGACCCGTCTCACCCCGGCTCAGGCCGCCCTGCTGGCCGGACTGCCGAAGTCGCCGACGACGCTCGACCCGTACCGCTATGCGGTTCAGGACGCCCACGGGAGGCTCGTCGTGCCGTCCGACGCGCCGCCGGTCGTTCGGCGTGACTGGATCCTGCGCAACCTCGCGACCTCGCGCTGGACTCGTCTCTCGCCGGCCGAGCTCCGAACCGCGCTTGCCGAGCCGGTCATCCTCGCCGGCGACCCCGCGCCGCCGCTCCGTGCGCCGCACTTCAGCTGGCAGGTCCGTCGCCAGCTCGATCGGATCCTCGGCTCGTCCGAGGCCGTCGAGACTGGCGGCTACACGGTGATCACGACCCTCGACTGGGAGGGACAGCAGCTTGCCGAGCGCTGGCTTGCCGCGGCGGCCATCTCGCCGAACCTGCCTGCCGCGGAGTCCGACGCGCTCCTCGCCTCGCTCGAGATCCCCGAGGGGGACCTCGGATGGATACGCGCCCTGCGTGGCCGGGACCTCCACAACGGGGCGCTCGTCGCGCTTGACTACCGCACCGGCGACGTGCGGGCCTACGCGGGCAGCGCGGGGTACGAGCGGTCCGACCTGGCGGGTCCCAAGTTCGAGCCCCAGTTCGACGCGGCCGGCGACGCGGCGCGGCAGCCGGGATCGGCGTTCAAGCCGCTCGTCTACGCGACCGCGTTCGAGCGGCGGGTCCTGACGCCGGCCAGCCTGCTCCTCGACGTCACGACGCGGTTCGATCAGCAGCGTGACTGGGCGCCGCGCGACGCCGATCAGCTCGAACGCGGCCCGGTGCTCGTCCGGCGTGCCCTCCAGTACTCGCTCAACATCCCGGCCATCCGCGCCCTGCACCGGGTGGGGAGCGACGCGGTTGCCGACACCGCCGATCGGTTGGGGCTCCGCTTCACCGGTGGTCGCGACGCGTTCCTTCAGGCCGGGCTGTCCGGTGCCATCGGCACCGTCGAGGTCACGCCGCTCGACCTGACCGCTGCCTACGGCGCGCTCGCCAACGGCGGGCAGCGCGTCGCGCCGCGGATGATCCTCGAGATCCGTGGACCCGACGGCGAGACCGTGTACGAGGCGCCGCCACCGGCCGGCGAGGCGGCGATCGACCCGGCAGCTGCGTTCCTCGTGACCGACATCCTCGCCGGCAACACGGACGCGGCCCAGAACCCGATCTGGGCGAAGCCGCTTGCGCTCGCCAATGGACCGGCCGGCGCGTACCGACCCGCGGCGGTCAAGACGGGGACCGCAAACGACGCTCGCGATCTCGCCACGTATGGCTACCTCGCTCCGCCGACCGACCCCTCGGCGCCGGCTCTGGCGGTCGGGATCTGGATGGGCAACAGCGACCACTCGACGCCGGCGGCCGATTCGCCGGCGACGTCGCTGACGGCAGCGGCCCCACTGTGGCGCGCCTTCGTGCGGGACTACTCGGCCGCCTGGCCGGTCGCGGGCTTCGCGCCACCGCCGGGGGTCGTCCGGGCCCCGGCAGATGCGTGGTCCGGCGGGCATCCCGGTGCCTGGACGCGCGCCACGGTGGAGGACTGGTTCATCGACGGAACGCAGCCCGGCGCCGCCGGCGCCGTCGACCTACCGGGACTGCTCTACGTCGAGGCATGCGGGGAATGGCGGGTCGACCCGGTCAAGGCTGAGCCCGGACCGGAGCCGTGGCGCATCGACGTGGCCGACTGGCTGGCCCGCGCGCGGCGGGGCCCGGGCGTCATGGGCCCGTACGAGTCGCGCACCGCGTACTTCTGGGGCCAGGGATCGTGGGGCGGCGCGCTCGTCGGTCCCTGCCCACCGCCTCCGCCACCACAGCCGGAACCGCCGCCCGGTCACGGCGGTGAGCCACCGGGGCAGGGGGGAGGTGGCCCACCGGGTCATGGCGGAGGAGGTGGCCCGCCCGGCGATGGCCCGCCCGACGACGACGATGACTGACCCGGGCGATGATCGATGACGTCTCTGCTCGCAAGGCATCTGTAACGTCGACCCGCGAAGCTGCAGCGCGCGGCGGGTCGACAGGGCCCGCACAATCGTCGAGCGGTCGGTGCGGCCGCAACACAGCGAGGGGATGGCCGAGCGAGCGTGATCGAACAGGTGCGCGACGAACTGCGGACGGCCCTCGCCGGCGGTGCGCTGGACGACCAGTTCGGGGCGGTCCTTGACGCCGTGGCGGATGGCGTCACGGTCCAGGATCAGAGCGGCCACGTGGTCTACGCCAATGCGGCCGCGGTTCGGCTGATCGGATTCACCTCGGCCGACGAGGTCCTCGCCGCGTCGCCGGCGGAGATCCTGTCCCGGTTCGAACTGTTCGACGAGGCAGGCAAGCGACTGCCGGTTTCGGCCCTTCCGGGTCGGCGCGCGCTCAAGGGCGTCGAGGAGCCGGAGGCGACGGTCGGGTTCAGGGTCGTGGCGACCGGCGAGGAACGGTGGGCGACCGTCCGGGCGACGCCGATGCACGGACCGGACGGGTCGGTGCGCTACGCGATCAACACGTTCCACGACATCACGGATCGGATCCGCATGGAAGCCGCCCTGCGGGCCAGCGAGGCCCGCTATCGGCAGCTCGTCGAGGCGATGCCGCAGATCGCCTGGATGACCGACCGAACCGGCGCGATCGTGCTCGTCAACGGGCGCTGGTCCGAGTACACCGGGCAGAAGCGCACCGCCGGACAGACGCTCGAGCTCGATCGCTGGGTCCACCCCGACGATCGGCCGGCCCTCGCCGAGGGTTGGCTGCGGGCGCTTGCGGCCGGTGAGTCATTCGAGGCGGCGTGCCGTCTCCGGCGCCGGGACGGCACGTACCAGTGGCACCTGCTCCGGGCGGTCGCGGTCCGAACCGACGCCGGCGACGTCGAGACGTGGATCGGCACGAGCACGAACATCGATGCAGCCAAGCGGGCTGAGGACGGCCTGCGCCTGCTCGCACGCGCGTCGGAGCGCCTCGAGGCCACGCTCAGCCTGCCGGAGGTCCTCGATGCTGCGGTCGAGACCGCCGTCCCAGACCTCGGCGATTGGGCGCTCATCGACGTCGTGGAGCCCGACGGCAGCCTCCGCCGGGCGGCACTTGCCGCCGGGCACCCGGGGCTCGAGGCCGACATCCGTGAATTGCTGCCCTTCCCGCCGGACCCGAATGGTCAGTCCCCGGCGGCGGAGGCCCTGCGAACCGGCCAGCCCGTCCTCGTCCCGAACCTCGAGGGCTCCGACATCGACCGGATGGCGCGCAGCCCGGAGCACCTTGCGATCCTCGGACGGCTCGGGCCGCAGAGCGGGATCGCGCTGCCGCTCATCGCCCGCGATCGCACGATCGGGGTGATGCAGTTGCTGACCGGCCGGTCCGGGCGGCGCTACACGCCGCCCGATCGCGAATTGGCGATGACGTTCGCGGCCAGGGTCGCCCTCGCCGCGTCGAACGCCCAGCTGTACGCCGCGCAGGAGGCGGCCCGCGAGGCCGCCGAGGACTCGGCCGCGCGGACGGACCGGCTTGCACGAGCCGCAGGAGCCCTCGTCGGAGCGTTCACCCGCGACGAGGTGTTCGGCGTCATTCTCCATGACAGCATCGCCGGCAACGGGGCATCGGGTGGCGCAATCGTCATGCGCGATCCCGACGCCCCGGAGATCGAGGTCGTCGCGAGCATGGGTCTCGC
Source organism: Candidatus Limnocylindrales bacterium (assembly GCA_035720425.1). GTDB lineage: Bacteria > Chloroflexota > Limnocylindria > Limnocylindrales > CSP1-4 > DASTOB01. The sequence goes on along the minus strand of DASTOB010000214.1, from coordinate 1,663 downwards.
GGCTGTGACGGTCGATCGCTGGCGCCGGATGGCGCTCGACGAGGACATCCCGTTCGCGGTCGCCGTGCGGAGCGGCGATCCAGTGTGGATTCGCGATTACGCGACCGACGAGTCCGGCAACGAGGAGGTGCGTGCAGCCCGGCGCGCGTCGCCGAATCGGGCCGCCTGCGCGGTGCCGATCGTCATCGAGGGCCGCGCGGTCGGTGCGCTTGGCCTGACCTTCGGCGCACCGCGCCCGTTCGACGAGGAGGACCGCCGGTACATCTCCGCCTATGCCGACCTGGCGGCGCAGGCGCTCGATCGCGTGTCGTTGTCAGAGGCGCGCGAGGCGTTGCTGGCCGGTCTCGACGAACAACGCGGCCGGCTCGAGACGGTCCTCCGCCAGATGCCCGCCGGGGTCATCATCGCCGAGGCACCGAGCGGACGGATGCTCCTGACCAACGCCGCAATCGAGCAGATCTGGCGCGGACCGATGCCGCGGGCCGGAGAGGTCGCGGACTACGAGGCGCTCGAGGGATTCCACGCGGACGGTCGACGGCTACAGGCCGCCGAGTGGCCCCTGGCCCGGGCCGTGACGTCCGGTGAGACGGTCACGAACGAGGAGATCGAGTTCCTGCGCGGCGATGGGAGCCGCGGCTGGTTGGTCATGGACGCCGCCCCGATCCGCGATCGCGAGGGCCGTGTCGTCGCCGCCGTCGGCACGATGTCCGACGTCACGGATCGGCGAGCCCGCCAGGAGAACCAGCGATTCCTCGCCGACGCCGCGGAGATCCTCGGCAGCTCGCTCGAGTACGAGGAGACGATCGCCCGGGTGGCGGAACTCGCGGTGCCGCGGGTGGCCGACTGGTGCGTCGTCGACCTGACCGGCGACGATGGCACCGTCCGCCGGATCAAGATCGCCCACGCGAATCCCGAGCGCCTCGCCCTCGTCGAGCGCTATGCCGAGCAATACCCACCGGACCCGGCGTCCCCGACCGGGGCCTACGCGGTGATCCGTTCCGGCGTCCCCGAGCTGGTCACGAGCCTGCCGCCCGAGGTGATCGACAAGGCGGCGCGGGACGACGAGCAGCGGGCGCTCTTGCGGAGCCTGGGGATCCGCTCGTACATGTGCGTCCCGCTCCGCACCGCGGAGCGAACGATCGGCGCGATCACCTTCATCGGAGCCGAATCCGGGCGGCGCTTCACGGAGGAGGACCTCGCCTTTGCCGAGGACCTTGCCGATCGCGCCGCGGCGGCGGTCGAGCGGGCGCGGCTGTTCCGCGACGTCGGGCAGTACAAGCGGCTCGTCGACGCGTCGGTCGACGCCCTGTTCCTCATCGATCCGGTGACACTCAAGTACGTCTACGTCAACGACGGTGCGGTCGACCAACTCGGCCGGAGCCGGGAGGAACTCGTCGAGCTCGGGCCGGCGGAGGTCATCGCCGACCTCGACACGCGCCAACTCCGAGCCTTGATCGGGCCACTCGTCGACGGGTCCGTGGAGTCGCGCACGATCACCGTGTCGCACCGACATGCCACCGGCCGGCTCATCCCGGTCGAAGTCGTCCTCCAGCATGTCGACCTGCCGGGCACCGCCGGGCGGATCGTCGCGATCGCGCGCGACATGACCGAGCGGGTCGAGGCCCAGGTTCGACTCCAGCGCCTCGCCGAGTCGGAGCACGCC
>DASTOB010000213.1:0-9979 GCA_035720425.1 Candidatus Limnocylindrales bacterium | reverse complement strand
ACGTAGTACATCGACAACCCCGCCTTGCCCGTCGAACCCGACCCCTTCCAGCCGCCGAACGGCTGGACGCCCGGCCACGCCCCCGTCGTCGCGCCCGCCCGCCGGTTGACGTACAGCACGCCCGCCTCGATCCGGTCGAGGAACTGCTGTACCTCGGCCGGGTCCTCGCTGTAGACGCCGGCGGTCAGCCCGTACACGGACTCGTTGGCGAGGCGCAGTGCCTCGTCGAGCGAGTCGACCGCGTGAACCGCGGTGAACGGCGCGAACAGCTCGTCCCGGAACAGCCGATGCGACGCGGGCAGCCCGCCGACCACCGTCGGCTCGACGTAGAACCCCCGTCCAAACGCCCCATCGGTCGGGCGCTCGCCGCCGACGAACACGCGCCCGTCCCGTCGGGCTTCGGCCACCGCGGCCTGGTGGCGATCGACCGCCCGCTCGTCGATGACCGGTCCGAGGAACGTCGCCCGATCGAGCGGATCGCCGAGGCGGAGCGCCTCGGTCTTCGACACGAGCAGCCCCACGAGCTCGTCGTGGACCGGCTTTTCGACGTACACCCGCGAGTTCGCCGAGCACTTCTGGCCGCCGAACCCGAAGGCGGATCGGACGATCCCCTCGGCCGCCTCCTCGAGGTCGGCGCTGCGCATGACGATGGCCGGGTTCTTGCCGCCCATCTCGACGATGCACGGCCGCGGGAAGCGGGTCGAGAACGTCCGGTAGAGCTCGAAGCCCACCTCGAACGACCCGGTGAACACGATTCCGTCGATGCCCTGGTTCTCCTGGAGCTCCTGGCCGACCGTGTCGCCCGGGCCCATGACCAGGTTGAACACGCCGTCCGGGACACCCGCATCCCGGTATGCCTCGGCCAGCACGACGCCGCTCATCGCGCCGGCGCTGGCCGGCTTGAACACGACGCTGTTGCCGGCCATGAGCGCGGCCGACGACGGCCCGCACGACAGGGCGAGCGGGAAGTTGAACGGCGAGATGACCGCGAACACGCCGTGCGGCCGAAGGATCGAGCGCGTGTGCACGGCCGCGTCGCCGAGCGTGTCCATCGGGTGGTCGTAGAACGCGTTGTCGACCGCCGTCTGGGCGTAGTAGCGGATGAGGTCGGCCGCTTCCTCGACCTCGCCGAGCGCCTCGAGCCGGGTCTTGCCGACCTCGACCGCCATGAGCCCGGCGTAGACCATCTGGCGCTCGCTGATCAGCTCCGCCGCGCGGCGGAGAATCTCGAGCCGCTTCTCCCAGCCCAGCGCCGCCCAGGCCGGCTGGGCACGCCGAGCCGCCGCGACGGCGTCTCGCACGTCCTCGCGGGTCCCGCGCGCGAACGTCCCGACGAGGATGTCGCGATCGATCGGCGAGCGCAGCTCGAACGCGCCGTCGCCGTCCCGCTCGCGACCATCGACGAGGTTCCGGTGGTACGTGCCGAGTCGGGCGCGAGCGGCCTCGAGCCCGGCCTCGTAGAGCGCGTGGAGCTCCTCGTTGTCCGCCCGGAGCGTGGCGTACGTGATCTTGAGCCGCGGCTTCGATTCGGTCGTCATGGCGCGATCCTCGCTGGGGCGGCCGGAGGCGCGCGGCCGGCCGACGGGTGGAAGTGACGCTCAGTCTAGCGCGGCGACGACCTCCGCCAGCGACGCGGCAACGGCGTCCGGACGGCCGCCTCCGCGAGCCTGCGCCGCGGCGCGGGCGAGGTCGTCGGACCCGTGCTTGCCGGACAGGACGACGATGCCGCGGAGGCCCGCCCGGCGCGCCGCGAGCGCATCGGACCACACGTCGTCGCCGACCATCGCGAGGTCGGCCCGGCGGATTCGGCCGCCGCCCCTGCCCCGCCCCGACACCTCGGCCACCTCCGCCGCCAGGTCCCGGGCTGCCAAGGTGAAGAACGCCCGCGACGGCTTGCCGAGGATCGTCGCCCGCACGTCGGCCGCGAACTCGAGGCCGGTCTCGAACGCACCGGAGTCGAGGGTGGGCCCGTCCGGCGTGAGCCACCACCGATTCTTGTGCATGCCGATGAGTGCCGCCCCGTTGCGGACGAGCCGGAACGCCCGGTTGAGGTGGTCCCACGTGGCCGACTCCGGGGAGTCGCCGACGACCACCGCCGCGGCGCGCGCCTCGGGCGCCGACGCCTCCTCGTCGGACAGCAGCCGCTGGCCATCGAACTCGGTGAGTGCATCGCGCGAGGCGAGCACGTACAGCGGCTGGCCGGCGAACCGCGCCGCCGTGTAGGCCGCGGAGATCGACAGGGCGGAGTGGAAGCGTGATGGCGGGATCGGCGCCCCGAGCGACGCGCTCCAGGCGGACAGCGTCGCGCGCGACACGAGCGACGTGTTCGTCACGATCCGGAACGGCAGGCCGCGCCGGTCGAGCTCGCGGAGCGCCTCCGGCGCGCCCCGAATCGGCTTGCCGGCGAGGACGATGACGCCGTCGAGGTCGAGCAATAGGCCCCGGACACCGCGCAGTGCGGTGCGCAGGTCGTCCCGCACATCGAGCATCATGGGAGGCTAGCAGAGCGAGGAGCGACGATGGGGTTGCTGGACGGCAAGCGGGCGCTGATCTTCGGCGTCGCGAACGATCACTCGATCGCCTGGGGCATCGCCCGGGCGCTCCACGACGAGGGGGCGATCGTCGGGTTCTCGTCGGTCGAGAGCCTCATCGAGCGGCGCGTCCGGCCGCTCGCGGCGTCGATCGGCAGCACGTTCGTCGAACCGTGCGACGTGCAGTCGGACGAGCAGATCCGGGCGGTCATGGAGCGCTGGCGCGACGCCCACGGCGAGCTCGACATCCTCGTCCACGCCCTCGCCTTCGCCCGCCGCGAGGACCTCGAGGGCGCGTTCGTCGACACCTCGCGGGACGGCTTCGCGCTCGCCCTCGACGTGAGCGCCTACTCGCTCGTCGCCCTCGTCCGCGAGGCGCGCCCGCTGCTCCACGCCGGCAGCAGCGTGCTCACGCTCACCTACTACGGGGCGGAGAAGGTGGTCGCCAACTACAACGTCATGGGCGTGGCCAAGGCGGCGCTCGAGGCGTGCGTCCGCTACCTCGCCGCGGACCTTGGGCCGGACGGGATCCGGGTCAACGCGATCAGCGCCGGCCCGGTGCGCACGCTCGCCGCGTCCGGGATCGCGGGGTTCAAGCGGATGTACGGCGGCTTCGCCGAGATCGCGCCGCTGCGCGCGAACATCACCCCGGAGGACGTGGGCCGGAGCGCGGTGTATTTGGCGAGCGACCTGTCGAACGCGGTGACCGGCGAGGTGCTCTACGTCGACGGAGGCTTCAACGTCCTCGGGGTGCCGACGTCGGACGGCTGACGGGGGCGGCCGACGACGGGGCGGCCGACCGGTGACGGGGCGGCCGACGACCGAGGCCGACCTACCAGCCCTGCGTGCCCGGCTCGCCCTTGAACGGGCCGACCACCCGCGACGTGATCCAGCCGCCGTAGAAGCGGCCCGGCTGCGGAACCGCCCGCTCGTCGCCGACCCACGCCTCGTCGACGCGATTGCCGTAGAACGCGAGGTGGTCCGTGATCGCCTCGTAGCCCGGGTTTGGCCTCCGGTACGACCACGCGACGTTGTCGATCCGGCGCCCACCGGCGGCGTACGAGTGGTACGAGGCCTCGCCCTTCCACTCGCAGACCGACCAGTGCGGGCTCGACTCGAGCAGGTCGAGCCGGACGTCCTCGGGCGGGAAGTAGTAGACCGGCGGCCCGGCCGTCTCGAGGACCCGCTGCCCGCGGGTCGTGTCGGCCAGCACGACGCCATCGACGACGACCCGGAGCCGCTCCAAGACCGCCTCGACACGCGGCGGGCGCGGGTAGTCCCACACGGATTCCTGGCCCGGGCCCGGTTCGATGCGCGGGGGTGGCGAGGCGGTACCGGCGACGACCTTTCGGCCGCCGATCAATCGAGTCATCATGACCGTCCTGTGGCGGGATCAGGCAGAGACGTTACGCTCACCTGCCCTACTCGAGGAAGCGGAAAGTGGCGATGAACGTCTCGAAGAACGCGCGCTCCGCCGCCTCGTCGTCGCCGGCGACCGTCGCGAGGTAGACCTCCCACCCCACCGAGCCGCGCACCACGAGGTAGTCGACGAGCACGATCGGGTTGCCCGCTTCGTTCGTGAGCCGGTAGACGAGCCGGCGAGCCGGCTGGCCGCCGAGCCGGACCGCCTCGTCCTCGGCCGGCTTCCCGCCCAGCTCTGTCTCGGCCGAGCGGACGACCGCGTCGCGGAACTGCTCGAGGGTCGCCGTCGAGCCCAGGTCCTGGGTCGCGACGTGAAGGTACTCGACGTCGTCGAGGGCGAACGCGTCGGCGTCCTCGCCGGTCCGGACGGTCCAGTCCGCCGGGCGCGCCATCGCGTAGCCGATCGCCTCGGATCGGTGCACGACCCACACGTCCGAGGGCGGCCGTATCGACACGACCGCCTGCCAGCGGACGATGGCGATCTCGAACGAGGCGTCGATCGCGGTCGCCGCCCCGTCGACGTCCTGCGTCCACGCGGCGTCGACAAGGATCGTCGCCGGTGTGCCGTCCGGGCGGACGAGGAGCTCGACCGACACGTCAGCGTCGGCCGCCGCCGGGTCGGTCAGGCCGAAGGCCGGCGCCGGCAGGGCGACCGAGGTGGTCGGCCGAAGGCGGTGGACGGGCGCGCCGTCCGGCGCGCCCGACGGCTCCGGACCGACGTCCTCGACCGCGTCGATGGAGGAAAGGACCGACGGCAACGACGGCTCGTCAGCCCTCGGCTCACTGGCCAGCCACGGCCCCGGAGCGACCCGATCCCACCCGTCGGCCCCGATGCGGGCTCGTTCGGCGACGAGCGCTCGGTCGCCGATCGCGAGGGTCAGCGACGACCGGACGTCGCTGCCGTCGAACACGATCTCGCCGCTCACCGTCCCGTCGACCTCACCGGCGATCACGATTCCGGAGAGCTCGGCGGCGCCGCTCGCCGCCGGATCGGCAATCTGCCTGAGGAACGCACCGGCGACATCCGGCGACGGGGTCGGGCTGGCGGTGGGCGTGGGGTCAGGCGAGCCCGATGACGCCGACCCTGTCGGCCCGGCGCCCGGCAGGCACCCCGCGACGGCCAGCCCGCCGAGGAGCACGGCGAGCACCGCCGCCCATGCCCCGTGGTGCCGGCGGGATCGGCCGATCGGCCGCCCGTCGAACGACATCAGTCCCCGCCCCGGACCTCGTGGACGGCCAGCCGGCGGGCGCCGAGGGCGATCCCGCCGATCACGACGACGAGCGCGAGGGCCACTGCCTGGGCCGCCTCGAGGCCGCTCTCCCAGGCGTCGGGCGCCAGCACCCCGGCGAACCCGAGGACCGCCTCGCGGATGCTGAAGATCCGCGTCCCGACGAGGATGCCGGCGAGGATCCCCTCCCAGATCACGACGTAGACGAGTCCGATGACGAGCGCGCGGGTCGTGATCACGCTGATCGCGACGAAGGCGGCCGCGTAGAGGAGGCTGCCGATAATGACCGCCGGGGTCACGGCCAGCGTCGCCGCGAGGCCCTCGTCACCACCGCCCATGAGCAGACCAGTAACCAGCGCGGACGGCGCGACGAGCGCGGCCGTCAGGAGTGCCGCGACGACGACCTTGGCGACGACGATGTGGAGCCGGGCGATCGGCTTGGTCAGGAGGTAGACCGCCGTCCCGTCCTCGATCTCCGCCCCGAGGGCGGCGGTCCCGAAGACGAGCGCGATGAGCGGCAGCACGATCCGGACGACGAGGGCGTCGAGCGCGGCCGCCGCGTCCGGTGTCTCCCCGCCGAGGCGGGCGAGGAGCGCGAGCCCGATCGGCAGCACGGCGAGCAGGACGAGCAGCACGGTGCGCCGTCGGCCGACGAGGCCGCGCAGGGTGACGTCGACGAGCGTGATGAAGATCGTCATCGCCGGACCAGGTAGGCGAACACGCTCTCAAGCGAGTCGTCGGTCGGGGCGACCTCGTAGAGGCTGACCGCGGCGCGCTTCGCCGTGGTCGCGAGGCCTGCCGTGAACGCGCCGTAGTCGCCGACGCGGGCGATGAGCCGGCCGTCGGTCAGCTCGACGCCGAAGACGGCCGGCTGGGCGACGAGCGCCGCCCCGAGCGCCCGATCGTCTGACGAGCGGATCCGGAATGTATGCGGCCGATCCGTCATGAGCCGGCGGATCTGGCGGAAGTCGCCCGAGGCGGCGAGCCGCCCGGCGTGGATGACGAGGACCTCGTCGGCCAGTCGCTCAACTTCCTCGAGGATGTGCGATGAGAAGAGGATCGTTCGGCCTTCCGCGGCCATTCCGCGGAGCAGCGCGATCATGTGCAGGCGCTGGCGCGGATCCATGCCGTTGAACGGCTCGTCGAGGAGCAGGATCGTCGGCTCGTGGACGAGCGCGCCGGCGATCTTGGCGCGCTGGCGCATGCCCTTCGAGTACGTGCCGATCGGCCGGTGGGCGGCCGATTCGAGGTCGACGGTCCGGATCGCACGGGCCGCCGCGGCGTCCGGGTCCGGGAGCCGCTGGAGGCGGGCGTTCATCCGCGCGAACTCGAACCCGGTCAGGAATGCGTGGACCGCCTCGCGCTCCGGGACGAGGCCGATCCGCCGGTACAGCGACGGGTTGCGCCAGGCCGGCTCCCCGCCGACGGTCAGCCGACCGGCAGACGGCCGAAGCAGCCCGGCGAGCATGTGCAGGAGGGTCGACTTGCCGGCCCCGTTCGGCCCGAGGAGCCCGGTCACGCCGGCTCCCAGGCTGAACGAGATGTCGTTGACGGCCACGACGTTGCCGTACCAGCGTGAGACGTGGTCGAGCTCGATCGCCGGGGCGGCGCCCTGCCCGCTCACGCGCTGATCCGTTGGTAGCGGCGGATGAGGATGCCCGTGCACGCCGCGACGGCCAGGGCGGCGACCACGAGGTACAGCTCGCCGGGATGGCGGGCGGCGGCGATGACGGAGCTGTCCGGCCGGATGTCGAAGAAGAACGCGTTCGTCGCGCCGATGACGTCGGGTGGGCTGGCGAGGACGAACCAGCGCGAGATGTCGCGGGACGTCACCTCTCGGGCGATCTCGGCGACGACGGGCGGGATGATGAACGAGGCGATGATCCCGGCCGTCGCGTACGCCCGGCGCGGCGTGAACGCGGCGATCGCAAGCGACAGGGAGCCGAACACGGCGCTCAGTGTCACCGCCTGGGCGAGGATCGGCGGCACCTTGGGCAGGTTCTCGCCGAGTCCTTCGGCGAGATCCGGTGATGACAGGGTCAGGCCCAGGACGAGGATGATCTGCGGGGCGAGGACGAGCGCGAGCAGGGCCACGACGAAGCCGCCGAGCTTGGCGATCGCATAGTCCGTCCGCTCGAGGGCGCGCGAGAAGTACAGGGACAGGACGCTGTAGCGCTGGTCGCGTCCGAGCAGCTCCGGCGCCTGGGCGGCGCAGAACAAGGCCACGATCTGGCCGACGATCTCGAAGTACGTCTCGTAGCGGATCGGTGAGGCGTCGGTGATGAATTCGCCGGCCTGGCCGGCCTGCCGGGCGAGCGCGACGAGGCCGACGGCGATGACCGCCGGCAGGACGGCGATCCCGGCCAGGACGAACGGGATGATCTTGGCCCGCCCGCCGCGCCCGATCCCGTAGCACGACAGGAGCGTGTGCGTGAACAGGGCACCGACGGCGTGGCGCCGGCCGAGCCGCGGCCCGTCGTAGCCGCGATAGCCCAGGTCGTAGATGCTGCCGCTCGGGATCGGCGGATCGCCGCCCGGCCGGGGAGTCGCGTCCGCCGTCATGCCGCGTTCGCCGTCATGCCGCTTCCGCCGTCACGTCCGCCGTCATGCCGCGGGCACCTCGCCGGGCTCCTCGTCGCGGAACAGGTCCTCGAGGTGCCGGCGCCGCGGTTCGATCCGGACCAGCGCGAGGTCGAGATCGACGAGCGCGTCGCGAGCCAGGTCGTAGAACCCCTCGTCTCGAACGTCGACGACGACCGCCCGACCGTCGAGGCGCGCCTCCACCCCACGACCGACGAGGGTGGCGGCGAGCCGCTCGGCGCCCTCCTCGACCTCGATCGCGACGAGGCCGGTGCGCTGGGTGAACGTATCGAGCGGCGCCGCCCGGAGGAGCTGGCCTCCCTCGATCGCCACGAGGTGGTCGCACACCCGCTCGATCTCGCCAAGCAGGTGACTGGCCACGACCACCGCGATGCCGAACTCCGCGCCGGTCCGCCGGACGAGCTCGAGCATCTCGTCGCGCCCGGATGGGTCGAGGCCGTTCGTCGGCTCGTCGAGGAGCAGGAGCCGCGGATCGTGGACGAGCGCCTGAGCGAGCTTGACCCGCTGCTTCATGCCGGTCGAGTAGCCGCCGATCGCGCGGTAGCGCTCCTCGTACAGGCCGACGTGTCGGAGCACCTCCGCCGTCCGCTCGCGGGCCGCCGTCGTCGGCAGGCCGGACATCCGGGCGAGGTGGGCGACGAGATCCGTGGCCGTGGCGTCCGGCGGGAGCGCGTCGTGCTCCGGCATGTAGCCGACGAACTGGCGGATCTCCGTCCCGTGCGTTCGGACGTCGAGGTCCATGACCGTGGCCTCGCCGCTCGTCGCGTCGATCAGCCCGAGGAGGATCTTGAGGAGCGTGCTCTTGCCCGCCCCGTTCGAGCCCACGAGGCCCACGATCCCGGGCTCGATGTCGACGGTCAGCCCGTCGAGCGCGGTCACGCCGCCGTTGTAGCGCTTGGTCAACTCGCGGAGGGCGATGAGTGGCACGCCCGAAGGGTACGTGATGCGGCGCGGGGCATGCGGCGGGGACCGATCCGGGCCCCTGGGATCGCCCGACCATCCCGGTCGGGCTCCCGGCGCCCCAAGCCGCACCGGAACCGGGTTCCGACCATCGCGGTGGGGCTCCCGGCGCCCCAACCCGCACCGGAACCGGGTTCCGACCATCCCGGTGGGGCTCCCGGCGCCCCAACCGGCACGGGAACCGGGTTCGCGGCCGATCGGGCTCGCCTTCCTCCGTCCGATGGAGCGCCCGGCGCTCCACGCCTGCCGCCAGGGCGGGACGAGCACGAGGACGGGGAGGCCGCGGATGTCGCGGCCTCCTCAGGTGCCAGTCGGGAACGCCGCGCGCAGGCGCCCGGTCAGGCGACCCGGCGCAATCGGCCGGTCTCGACCTCGTAGACGACGCCGGTGACCGGCACGTCCTTGATCCACGGATGCGATCGGATCCGCTCCACCTGCGCGCGGAGGTTCGATTCAAGGTCCGGAAACGCGTGCAGGTCGAGGTCGACGCGAGCGCCGGTGGACTCGGCGATCGAGTTCTTCACGGGCTCGTCCTCGAACGTGAGCATGCCGCAGCCGGTGTGCTCGATGACGAGCACTTCTTCCGTGCCGAGCAGGTGCTGGCTGATCACCAGAGAGCGGATCGCGTCGTCGGTGGCGAGGCCGCCGGCGTTGCGGATGATGTGCGCCTCGCCGGTGCGCAGGCCGAGCACGTCCTCGACGGTCAGCCGCGCGTCCATGCAGGCGACGACGGCGAGGCGCCGGGACGGCGGCAGCTCGAGATTCGGGCGGTCGAAGGTCGAAGCGTAGCGGGCGTTCTCGGACAGGGCGCGCTCGGTCTCGGGAGCGGACTGGATCGTGAGCGTCATCGGTCAAAACTCCGTCGGTGAAGGGTGAGGGTCGGCCGTCCCGGGAGTGCGGAACGGCGGCCACCCGCGGCCGATGCGGAGGACCTGGATACGAAGACGCCGCAGCCCGATCGTGGACTGCGGCCCCGGGACCGATCCAGCCAGAGCGCTGGACCCGAGTCGTCAGGTCAGTGCGCTCGCGGCCGGACCCCATCCTCCGCGCAGCGGGGCCGCCGACGGGTACAGAGACAGCGCGGAGCGAGGCGGTCGATCACCGCCGCAGCGTGCCAGACCGGCCGCGCCCCGCGCAACGATTTCGCTGTCTCGCCTAATCGCGGGAGGGATCAGAGCGGTACCGCCACGGCGGGGCGCCCGATTCCGGGTCAGCCAGGCGGATCCGGAGCATCCA
>DASTOB010000212.1:0-4374 GCA_035720425.1 Candidatus Limnocylindrales bacterium | reverse complement strand
CTTGGGGCTGTCCGCCGTCACCTCGTCGCGCGAGATCACGTGGGCGGCACCGAGCTCGCGCAGGCGTTCCGCCTCGTCCGGCTTGCCGGTCGCCGCCCAGACCTCGTAGCCGCGGTTCGCGAGCAGGCCGACCGCGAGCCGTCCGACGCCACCGGTCGCGCCGGTCACGAGGACGGGGCCGTCGGCGGGGGTCAGGCCGCGCCCTTCGAGCGCCTCGACGCTCAGGCCGGCGGTGAACCCGGCCGTGCCGAGCGCCATCGCCTCGCGGGCAGTCAGGCCGGTGGGTTGTCGGACGACCCAGTCGGCGGGGAGGCGGGCATACTCGGCGTAGCCGCCGTGCTGCGAAACGCCGATCTCGTAACCGTTGGCGAGCACGGCGTCGCCCGGTTTGAACGCCGGGTCTTCGCTCGCGGCGACCGTGCCGGCGAGGTCGATGCCCGGGATGAGCGGGCTGATCCGCGCGACCTTGCCGTCGTACCGGGCGGCGAGCCCGTCCTTGAAGTTGACGCTCGACCACTCGACGCGGATCGTCACCTTGCCCGGCGGCAGGTCGTCGAGGCGGACCGTGCGCACGCCGCGCTCCAGGCGTTGCTCGTCCTCGCGGCGCTCGACGACGTACGCACGGAACGTGGCCGGGACCGTGTCGTGGTTCGGGCTCATCGCCGACCAGCGTAGCGAAGGGAGCGGCCGGACGCGCCATCCGTCCCACGGGTGAAAACGTCGCCTGAGCGGCCGGGCGCGTCGCGTTCAGCCCTGGGACGGCCCGGACCGCTGGTACGATGCGCCGACCATGCCGCAGCCGGCTCGAGTCGAGGGGCCCCGGGGACGAAGCAGCCGCCGCTCGGCCGCGACCGCCGCCCTCGTCCTCGAGATCGCCACCGCCGCCGCCGGCGAACGCGAGCTCGACCACATCCTCGCCACGACGCTCGACCGCCTCCGCGCGGTCGTCCGCCTGACCGGCGGCTCGATCGCCATCGTCGAGGGCGACGACCTCGTCGTCCGCGCCGCCGTCGGCCCATTCGCCGACGAGGCGCTCGGTCAGCGGCTGCCGCGCGGGCGCGGCCGGAGCTGGCAGGTCGTGCTGAATCGGACGTCGTTCGTCACCGGCGATCTCCAGGCCGCCGGCATGGTCGTGCGGACGAGCGCCCGAGCGGCGCGCGCGATCCGCTCCTGGCTCGGCGTTCCGATCGTCCGCCGCGGCGAGGGGATCGGCCTGCTCGAGATCGACTCGACCCGCCGGAACGCGTTCGGCGATCGCGACCATGACCTGCTCGACACGGTCGCCCGGGCACTCGCCGGACCGATCGATCTCGCCAGCCGCTATGCCGCGGAGCGGCGGGCCGCGATCCTGCGCGACGCGTTCATCGGCGTGATCAGCCACGAACTGCGCACGCCGATCACGACGATCTACGGGGCAAGCACGATGCTCCGGCGACGCGGCGAGTCGCTCGATCCGATCGCCCGGCAGCAGGCCATCGCCGACATCGAGGCGGAGGCGGACCGGCTGCGCCGGCTCATCGAGGACCTGCTCGTCATGAGCCGGGCGGAGGGGGGCCGGGTCGAACTGGCCCGGGAACCCGTGCTCCTCGGGCACGTCGTGCGCCGTGCGTGCGAGGCGGAGGCCGTCGTCTGGCCGCGGCACGGGTTTCGCTCGTCGATCGCGCGCAACCTGCCGATCGTGTTCGCCGAAGAGACCTACGTCGAGCAGATCGTTCGAAACCTCCTCACCAACGCGGCGAAGTACTCGCCGGAGGGGTCGGAGGTCCGGATCGTCGTCGAGGCGGCCGACGATCCGGAACGCGGCGTGCGCGTGCGCGTCCTCGACGACGGCATCGGCATCGACACCGCGGAACCGGACCGCCTGTTCGACCTGTTCTACCGGGCCCCCGCGGCGACGCGCCTCGCGTCCGGGGCCGGGATCGGATTGTTCGTGTGCCGCGAACTCGTGGCGGCCATGGGCGGCCGAATCTGGGCGATGGGGCGGCCGACGGGTGGGGCCGAATTCGGCTTCTCGCTGCCGGCGGCCGAGAGCGACGGGGACGTCGAGCCGGACGCCAGCCCCCGCTGACTCAAGTCACCGCGCCCGCATCCGATTGTTCTTCGCGTCGTGGGTCAGCTCGGCGAGCCCGAGCGCCTCGAGGAGCGGCGGCAGGTAGACGCCGAACCGGCCACGGTAGCCCTTCTTGAGGCCGTACCAGCCGCCCCGCGGGTTGTCCGGCGAGCGGCCCCACGCCTCGACCGATCCCTCCGGCGCCGGCTTCTGCTCATCGGCACCGCCGAGCGGCATCCAATCGCCATGCGCCTTCAGCATCGCGTGCAGCTCGTCGATTGCCCGCGCGTCGTAGGTCAGCTTCGTGCTCCCGACCTGGCAGACGATCAACGGCGGATCGGCCGCATCGTCGCGGTACATCGTGTACTCCGACGTGCCCGGTGCCGTCCGCAGGACCCACGGATCGTCCTTCGTGCCGCTCCCCGTCGCCATGCGTGTGGCTCCTCCCAGTTTGGTGTGCCGGAACATCGCTACGCTAGCAGGACCGTGACCACCGATACGCCGACCCTGCCCGAGCGGACCGACTTCATCCGCGACATCGTCGCCGCCGACCTGCGTGCAGGCCGTGTCACCAGCGTCGTCACCCGCTTTCCCCCGGAGCCCAACGGCTACCTCCACATCGGCCACGCCAAGTCGATCTGTCTCAACTTCGGCGTCGCCGCGGAGTTCGGCGGCCACTGCACGCTCCGCTTCGACGACACGAACCCGCTCAAGGAGGAGCAGGAGTACCTCGACGCAATCCAGGCGGACGTGCGCTGGCTCGGGTTCGAGTGGGGTGAGCACCTCCGCCACGCGTCGGACTACTTCGAGCAGCTCTACGACTGGGCCGTCCACCTCATCCGGGCAGGCGACGCCTACGTCGACGACCTGTCGGCCGACGAGATCCGCGACCATCGCGGCACGCTGACCGAGCCCGGCCGGAACTCGCCGTGGCGCGACCGGCCGATCGCGGAGAGCCTCGACCTGTTCGCCCGCATGCGGGCCGGCGAGTTCCCGAACGGGGCGCGCGTGCTCCGCGCGAGGATCGACATGGCCTCGCCGAACATCAACCTGCGCGACCCCGTCCTGTACCGGATCGTCCACGCCTCCCACCCGCGCACCGGCGACGCGTGGTGCATCTACCCGACCTACGACTTCGCCCACGGCCAGTCGGACGCGATCGAGGGCGTCACCCACTCGCTGTGCACGCTCGAGTTCGAGAGCCATCGGCCGCTCTACGACTGGCTCATCGAGCACCTGCCCGTTCCGTCGCGGCCCCGTCAGTACGAGTTCGCCCGGCTCACCCTGACCCACACGGTGCTCTCGAAGCGGGTGCTCCTCCGGCTCGTCGCCGACGGCCACGTGCGCGGCTGGGACGACCCGCGCATGCCGACCCTCGCCGGCCTCCGGCGGCGCGGCTTCCCGCCGGAGGGGATCCGCGACTTCGCCACGATGATCGGCGTGTCGAAGGCGGACAACACCGTCGAGATCGGCCAGCTCGAGTACGCGGTCCGGTCCGTGCTCAACCGCACGGCGTTGCGGCGGTTCGGCGTGCTCGACCCGATCCGGCTCGTGATCGACAACTACCCCGACGGGCAGGCCGAGGACGTCGACGTGCCGAACAACCCGGAGGATCCCGCGGCCGGCACGCGGCCGGTGCCGTTCTCGCGCGAGCTGTGGATCGAGCGCGACGACTTCATGGAGGAGCCCGCCCCGAAGTTCTTCCGCCTCGCGCCCGGCCGCGAGGTCCGGCTTCGCTCGGCGTACTTCGTGACGTGCACGTCGGTCGTCAAGGACGGCGACGGGCGGGTCATCGAGGTCCACTGCACGTACGATCCCGCGACCCGCGGCGGCGACGCGCCGGACGGGCGGCGGCCGAAGGCGACCCTGCACTGGCTCTCGGCCGCCCACGCCGTGCCGGCCGAGGTGCGCCTGTACGACCACCTGTTCGGCCGGCCCGACCCGGGGGCCGACGGCGACCTGTTCGCCGACCTCAACCCCGCGTCGGAGACCGTCGTGCCCGGCGCGTTCGTCGAACCGTCGCTGGCTGACGCGCCCGCCGGCGAGACGGTCCAGTTCGAGCGGCTCGGCTACTTCTGCCCGGACCCGGACTCGCGACCGGGGGCGCTCGTGTTCAATCGGACGCTCACGCTCAAGGACACGTGGGCGAAGGTCCAGGCTCGCGGCGGCTGACGCGACCGGGCGCCCGCGAGGCCGCCGAATCCGGCTGCGGTAGAATGGCCGCCGTCCGCTGGCGCGTGGCTCAACGGTAGAGCACCTGACTCTGGATCAGGGGGTTCCAGGTTCGAATCCTGGCGCGCCAGCCAACATCCTTCGCGTCGCGG
>DASTOB010000211.1:0-26833 GCA_035720425.1 Candidatus Limnocylindrales bacterium | reverse complement strand
CGGCTCGTCCGCGATCGTGTAGCCGGGTCCACCCCGCCCGGTCCCGGTGGGGTCCCCGCCCTGGATGACGAACGGCGCGCCGTTCTGCAGCGTCGCCGCCCGGTGGAACACGACGCCGTCGTAGTACCCGCACGAGGCGAGGGCGACGAAATTGCCGGTCGCGATCGGCGAGAGGTCCGCGCGGATCTCGATGACGATCGTGCCGAGCGAGGTCTCAATCGTCACGGTCCGGACTGATCCCGCGGCGAGCGCCTCCGGCTGGCTCGCCGGACACGCCGCTGCGGGCGTCGAGGCCGGGGGAGCCGAGGCCGGCGGCTCCGACGGGGCCGGCGTCGCGGCGCCGCCGCCGCCGATCGGTGCAACGCAACCGACGGTGACGACGAGGATGGCCGCCAGTGCGGCGAGACGGACGATCGAGATTCGGTCGGGAGCGCTGATCACGCGGCAGCCTCCTGTGCGGTGGGGAAGTCGACGGCTCCGGACAGGAGCGCCTCGCCGAGGATGATCCCGCTCAGCCCGGCCACCCGCAGGCGACGGATCGAGGCGACGTCGGCCACGCCACCGGCGACGAGGATCTCCGCGCCCGTCGCCGCGGCCAGCGCGGCCAGGCGCTCCACCTCCGGCGCTGCGCCGCCGTGGGACACGACGAACCGGCCGACACCGAGCCCGACGAGCTCCGTGACGACGCCCTCGAACGTCGGGATCGAATGCCGGCGCCACGGGAAGGCGGCAAACCGCTCCGGCCGCGGATCGAGGCCCACGGCGAGCCAGTCGCCGGCGACCGCGACGCACTCGCGGACGAGGGCCGGATCGTCCGCGGCGGCCATGCCGAGGACGGCCCGCGTCGCGCCGGCCGCGAAGGCGATCCGGATCTGCTCGGGGCCGTCCAGCCCGCCCGCGACCTGGAGCGGAACGGCGACGCGCGAGGCGATCGCACCGATCGCGTCGAGGTTCACGGGGGTGCCTGCTCGGGCTCCGTCGAAGTCGACGAGGTGGATGAGCCGCGCGCCGAGCTCGACGAACCGTTCGGCGATCCGGTCGGGCCGGTCCGTCGGCGCGCCGACGCCGGACGCCGCGCCGGGCCAGAAGACGACCCGCGACCGCCCGCGCTCGAGGTCGATCGACGGTACGACCAGCATCGGGATCACGCGGCCTCGCCCGGTGCGCTCGCCGGGCCGACCGACCGTGGCGCTCCCCCGGCTCCCGGGCCGTCGCGCAGGACGCGGCGATGGAAGCTGATCGGAATCGAGCCGTTTCGCAGCAGCGTGTCGTGGAAATCGCGGAGCCGGAACCGATCGCCGAGACGCCGGCGCTCCTCGTCGCGAAGTCCGAGGATGAGCACCTTGCCGAGCAGGTACGACAGCTGGTACGTGGGCGTGTACGTGTAGCGGCGGACCTCCGCCCGGGCGTTCGCCCGCTCGAAGCCGGTCTGCCCGACGAGGAAGTCGACCGCCTCGTCGACGCCGATCTCTCCCCGGTGGAGTCGGATGTCGAGGACGATCCGGCAGGCACGCCAGATCGCGTCGGTGTGCATGGCGAGGCGGAACCGCGCGTCGTCGTCGAAGCCCTCCTCGCGCATGAGCTGCTCGCTGTACATGCCCCAGCCCTCGGTGAACTCGGGGGCGTCGGCGAGGAGTCGGGTGAGCGACGGGTGACGGGTCGAGACGGACAGCTGGAGATGGTGTCCGGGGTACGCCTCGTGGATGCTCGTGTTGCTGATCGAGCTGCGGTTGTGCTCGCGCATTGCGTTCGGATCGCCGTCGACCGACGGCGTCACGATGTAGATGCCGATCGGGTCCCGGTCGAACTTCGGTGGCTCGAAGTAGGCGGCGAAGGGAATCACCGTCCGCAGGTAGCCCGGAGTCGGGACGACCTCGAGGCGCTCGTCGTCGGGGACGGTCACGAGGTCCCGCTCGATCAGATGGGCGCGTGCGCGACGCATCGCGTCGCGATACGCGTCGAGTGCCTCGTCGAAGGTCGCCGGGTGATCGCGCTTGATGCGATCGACGACGGTCGGCTCGTCGGCGTCGGGGTCGATCTCGCGCGCCGCGGCGACGCGGGCGGCCTTCTGTTCGGCGAGCTGCTCGAGGCCGATGGCGAGGATGGCGTCCGTGTCGAGGCCGTCGAACGCGCGCAGCCGGATCAGCTCGTCGAGGAGCCCCCCGCCGAGGGCCCAGTCGTCGGTCCCGGTTGCGAGGGTCGACTCGACCCAGGTCGCGTGCTCGGCGATCGCCGAGCGCGCCCGTTCGGCCGACCGGCGCAGCCGGCGCGCGGCGACGTCCCCGAGCAGGCCGCGATCGGCCGCCTCGATCTCGTCGATGAAGCCGGGCAGGCTCCTCGCGGTGGCCAGCTCGACCTGCTGCCACAGGCGAACCTGCGGGACGGTCGCCCGCGTCCGATGCTCGGCGAGGAAGGTGGGCACCCCCTCGAGCCGACCGGCGAGCGCCTCGAGCCGCTCCTGCAGCGGGGCGAAATCCCTGGCAAAGACGAGGAACAGGGCGTCCCCGAGGCCGTCGAGGGCGGTCGAGCGGCGCTCCCACGTTCGGATCGCGTCCGTCCGGAAGATGGCCTGGCGGACGTTGTGCAGCTCGAGCTCGCGTTCGAACGCGGCCTCGGCCGACAGGCCGGCCGGGTCGAGCGCCTCGATCGCGGCCAGGTGCGCCCGCTCCGCCGCGAGCTCGCCGAGGACCGCGTCACGGCTCCCGTCGGCCAGGCGGTGGTCCTCGGCGTGGATGCCGACGAATGTGGCGACCGCCGGGTTGTCGTGGACGAGCCGCCGGAAGCGCGCCTCGACGAGGTCGTACAGGGTGTCGTCCAGCGGACCGGGGACGGCGGCCGGCGCCGGTCGGGTGAGTTCGATCGTCACGCCGGCGCTGCCCCGATGGCGGACGGCTGTGGCTCCCGCCGACCGGCGGCGGTTTCGTCGAGCGCATCCCGGATGGCCGCGTAGGCGGCCTCGACGTCCGCTCGTTCCACACCGTGATGGGTGACCGCCCGGACCTGCCCATGGGGATACTCGACGAGCCAGACTCCTCGCCGGCGCACCGCGTCGAGGAACGCGGCGCGATCGGGCTTCACCCGGAAGATCACGAAGTTCGTCCGGACCCGCCCGGGGTCCAAGCGGCCGGGCTCCGGCTGGGCGAGGTCGCCCGGCGACACGACGCCGGGCAGGTCCGCGATCGCCTCGGCGAGGAAGCGGGCGTTCGCGTGGTCCTCGGCGATGCGGTCGATCATCCCGTCCGGTCCTTCACGCAGCGCGACGAGCCCGGCCGCCGCGAGCACCCCGACCTGGCGCATGCCGCCACCGACGAGCTTGCGGCCGCGCCGCGCCCGCCAGATGACGTCGCGGTTCCCGACGACGACCGACCCGACCGGGCAACCGAGGCCTTTCGACAGGCAGAAGCTGACCGAGTCGGCCGGGCCGGTCAGGTCCGTGATCGGCACGTCGAGGGCGATCGCCGCGTTCCAGATCCGCGCCCCGTCGACGTGGAGCGGGACATCCCGCTCGTGCGCCACGGCGGCGACGGCGCGGACGTAATCCGGGGACAGGGGCTGGCCCATCGAGTGGGCGTGGGTGTTCTCGATGGCGACGAGACCGGTGATCGGCTCGTGGACGTCGGTCGGGTCACGGAAGGCTCCGCGGACCTCGTCGAGATCGAGCGTCCCGTCCGGGCGCTCGCGCAGCGCTCGAACGGAGGTCCCGACGACGACCGCATGGCTCGCTGCCTCGTCCATGACGATGTGGCAGCTTGCGCCCGCGATCGTCTCCTGACCGCGGGCAAGATGGGCGAGCTGGGCGACGAGATTGCCCATCGCCCCGCTCGCGACGAACAGCCCGGCCTCCTTGCCGAGCAGCGCGGCCGCGCGCTCCTCGAGTGCCTGGACGGTGGGATCGTCGCCGAAGACGTCGTCGCCGACCTCCGCGTCGGCCATCGCCCGGCGCATCGCCGGGGTCGGCTTCGTCACGGTGTCGCTGCGAAGGTCGATCACGGACATGGAGGGCGAGTATAGGGCGAGGCCGGCCGATCGGACCGCGACGGGCCGGGCAGGAACCGGACCGCGACGGGCCTGGGCGGCCCGGACGGGCACCGGACCGCGACAAGGCTCAGGGCACCTGCTATCCTCCCCCTTCGCCGCATGGACCCGTGGTGTAGCGGCCCAACATGCCAGCCTGTCACGCTGGAGATCGCCGGTTCGAATCCGGTCGGGTCCGCCACCTTGCGCATTTCCCTACGCCCCGTCCGCCCGCCCGGACGGGGCGTTCCTCGTTCCGCGTGCGAGAATCCCGCCCGTGACCCGCCTCCCTCCGTCGGTTAGCGGTCGATCGCCGCGCGGCCTCCGCCGAGCCCCGGCGCTCGTCGCCGCCGGCCTCGTGGTGGCCGGGCTGGCCGGTGCCGTCGGGATCGCATCGGGTGGGTTCGGGCTGCCGTTCGGGCCGCCGTTGGGCTCCGTCCCATCCTCCACGACTGGGGCGCCGGAGCCGACGGTTGGCGTCGGTCCCACGGCCTCGCCGACGCGGCGTCCCTCGCCGACCCCGCGACCGACGCCGACGCCGGTCCCGCTCGTTGATGTCGCGATCGTCCCGATCACCCACTTTCGCTCGCCCCTCGACGGGACCTCGCTCGCCGAAGTGCGAGCCATCATGCGCGGCACCAGCGAGCGCTACGAGGCGCTCGAGCTCGTCGAGGCCGACTCGGCCGCGATCATTGCCGCCCTCGGTGGTGAGCGACCGGCCGATCCGGCTCGGCTCGTGCTCGCGCCGGATGCGGCCACGCTGGCGACCGACATCGCCGCGAGCCGCAAGCGATTGGGAATCCTGCGCGCCGACGAGGTCGGCCCGTCGGTGCGGGCCCTGGCGTGGGAGGAGACGGCGATGTTCGGCGTGGGCCGCGTCGCGACGCTCGCTGACTGGCCGCTCGTCATGCGCGTCCCGGCGCCGGACGCGTCCGAGCCCGTGGCGCCCGTTTCGTACGATCCGGCCGACGCCTGGACGCTCGTCGCCGGGGGCGACATCCTGCTCGATCGGGGCGTCGCGAAGACGGTGAAGATCGACGGCAAGGGCGTCGACTTCCCGTTCGACGGCGGCACGGCAGAGATCACCTCGCGCTATTGCTGCTCGTCGTTCGGCTGGGAGCTCCCGCGGACGCAGCGGACCGGCAACGAGGGTGCGATGCGCGCCCTGCTCCAGGGTGCCGACATCGCGATCGCGAACTTCGAGAACCCGGCCCCGAACGCGTTCAGGTACCACACGAGCGGCACCGTGTTCAGCGCGGATCCTGCGCTCATCGACGGCCTCGTCAACGCCGGGATCGACTACGTCTCGCTCGCCAACAACCACATTCGCGACGCGGGCGCGCGGGGCGTGATCGAGACGATCGAGAACCTCGAGGCGCGCGGCCTCGCCCACGGCGGGGCCGGTCGGAACATTGCCGAGGCGCGCCGGCCGGCGTTGCTGGAGGCCGGCGGGGTGACCGTCGCGATCCTCGGCTACGACACGATCGCGCGGGGCTATGCGGCCGGACCGGACCGGGCCGGCAGCGCCCCACTGACCGCGGCGATCGTGCGCGAGGACATCGCCCTCGTGCGGGAAGCCGGGGCGGACGTCGTCATCGTCTTCCCGCACTGGGGTACCGAGTACGACGCCACGCCGTTCGGTTCGCAGCGGACGCTCGCCCACGCGGTGGTCGACGCCGGGGCGGACCTCGTGATCGGCAACCACGCCCACTGGGCCGGGGCGATGGAGGTCTACAACGGCCGGCCGATCTGGTACGCGCTCGGCAACTTCGTGTTCGACCAGACGTGGTCGGAGCCGACGATGGAGGGCATCACGCTGGAGCTGACGTTCGTCGGATCGCAGCTCGTCCAGGTCACGATGCGCCCGCACATCATCCTCGACAAGGCGCAACCGAACTTCCTCGACCCGGCCGGCGACGGTGCGGTCGTGCTCGGCCAGGTCTTCGCCGCGTCAAAGGGCCTGCTCGACTGGTAGCCGACCGGGCGCTGCGCCCCGGGTCAGGCAGGGGCGGTGGCTCCGATCGTTCCGGCGCGGACCTTGTCGAAGCACGAGCTGCAGTAAACCGGCCGATCGTTGCGCGGGGCGAACGGCACGATCGCCTGTCCGCCGCACGCGCCGCACACCGCGGCGTGGAACTCCCGCGGTCCGCCGACCGCCCGGGCGCGCTTGGCGGCGGCCCGGCACGAGGGGCACCGCTGGGGGTCGTTCTGCAACCCCTTGCTGGCGAAGAACGTCTGCTCGCCGACCGAGAAGATGAACTCCTCCGAGCAGTCACGACAGGTGAGCGTGCGGTCCTGGTACACCCTCTCCAGTACCTCCAAGGCTCGGGCGCGTGGGCGCGGGCCCGGGCCACGGCCGTCGCCGGTCCGGACGCGGGTGCACGGTGTGGGGATCCGCGCGCTCGGATCGGTCGGGCGTTCGTGCCCGGGACTCATAGCGGGGAGGATACGGTCGTCGTCAAGCGCGTGAAACGACGAATTCGCCGTTCGTACCGCAATCGGGCTACGGGAATCGCAGCCCGAGGGAACCGTTGAGCCGAAACCGGCGTCCGGGAGCCATGTCGAACCGTGCTGCCGCGCCGCTCCTCGGCTCCCTCATCCTCGTCCTGGCGGCCTGCACCGCCGGTACCGGACCGTCGCCGTCGGCGGACCCGTCCGATGCACCGAATCCGTCGGCGTCGCCCGGGGGCTCGGAGCAGCCGAGCGACGGACCGCCGTCGGTTCCGATCGACCATCCGACGGGCTCGACCGACGTGATCCTTCGGTTCGAGGAGGGTGGCGGTTTCGTGCCTCTCGGCTACCTCGTGACGCAGGCGCCGTCGTTCACCCTGTACGGCGACGGCACGGTGGTCTTCCGCGACCAGTTCGGCGAGGGCCTCCCGCCCGGCCCGATCGTCCGCGACGTGCCGTTCCGGACGGCGGTCCTCTCGGAGGAGCAGGTCCAGGCATTGCTCGAGTTCGCCCTCAACGACGGCGCCCTCGGCATCGCGCGCGAGTCGTACGAGAACAACCTCGTGGCGGATGCGCCGACAGCGATCTTTACGATCAACGCCGGCGGCCTGTCGAAGACGGTCTCCGTGTATGCGCTCGGCCTCGAGAACCCCGGTGATCCAGACGGCGCCGCGCGCACCGCGTTCGCCGCCCTCGCCGAGCGTCTTCGTGCGTTCGACGCGGGCGGGGACACCGCGGTCTACGAGCCGGAGCGATATCGGGCCGTCCTGTACGACGCGTTCGGCGGCGGCGCGGCCCTCGCCTGGCCGTGGCCGGACATCGCCCCGTCCGACTTCGTCGCCGCGAACGACCCGGATGTTCCCGCGACCGGATTTCCGAGCCGCGTCCTGACTCGCGACGAGGTGGCGGCGCTCGATCTCGAGGACCTCGAGGGCGGCGTCCAGGGGATCATCCTCGACGGGCCGGACGGAGCGGTCTACTCGCTCGCGCTCCGCCCGCTCCTGCCGGGCGAGGAGGCGTAGGGCCCTCCGTCGCTCGCTCGTTCAGGATCGCGCTCAGCCAGCCTCCGCGAAGCGTTCACCGGCGTACGAGACGAAGCGCGTCTGCTTCTTGCGGAACCACAGGTCGATCTCGCCGGTGGGCCCGTTGCGGTGCTTGGCCAGCTTGATCTTGACGACCTCACCGTCCGCGTCCTGCTCCTCGCCGGCGCGATCCTTCTCGCGCCACAGGAAGACCACGAGATCCGCATCCTGCTCGATGGCCCCCGATTCACGCAGGTCCGAGAGCCGCGGCTCCTTCGACTCGCGCATCTCCGGCTGGCGGGACAGCTGGGACAGCGCGACGACCGGCACGCTCAGCTCGCGGGCGAGCGCCTTGAGTCCCCTCGAGATCTCCGACACCTCCTGGACCCGGTTCGCGTCGCGGTTCGTCGTCGCCGCCTGCATGAGCTGGAGGTAGTCGACGACGACGAGGTCAAGCCCGGACTCCGCCTGGAGCCGGCGGGCCTTGGTCCGCAGCTCCATGGTCGAGATGTTCGGCGTGTCGTCGATGTAGATCGGCGCCTCCGAGAGGGCGTTCATGGCCGGCGCGATGCGCGCGAAGTCGAGCTCCTCGAGGAAGCCGCTCCGGAGGCGCTGCGAGTCGATGTTCGCGACGCTCGACAGGAGCCGGAGCACGAGTTGCTCCTTCGACATCTCGAGGCTGAATACGCCGACGCTCTTCTTGTCGCGCACGGCGGCGTGCTCCGCGATGTTCAGGGCGAAGCTCGTCTTGCCGACCGACGGCCGGGCGGCGACGACGATGAGGTCGCTCTTCTGGAAGCCCGTCGTGAGCGTGTCGAGATCGGCGAAGCCGGTCCGGATCCCGCTGATCTCACCCCGGTGAGCGTGGAGGTAGTCGAGCCGGTCGTACGCGTCGTGCAGCAGGTCCTTGAGGACGCTGAAGCCCACCGACACGCGGCGATTGCTGACCTGGAAGAGCTCCGCCTCCGCCCGGTCGATCGCCTCCTGGATCTCGGCCGGATCCTCGTAGCCGATTCCGGCGATCTTGCCGGCGGCGGCGATGAGGTTCCGCAGGACGGCCTTGCGCTCGACGATCCGCCCGTACTGAACGGCGTGGACGGCCGTCGGCGTCTGGTTGGACAGGCCCGACAGGTACGCCCGCCCACCGACCGACTCGAGGTCTCCCGTTCGCTCGAGGGACTCCGCGACGGTCACGATGTCGATCGGCTCCCGGCGCTCGAACAGGTCGAGGACGGCGCGATAGATCGTCGCGTTTGCCTGGCGGTAGAAGTCCTCCGGGCGCAGGAACTCCGCGACCTCGACGACCGTGTCGCGGTCGATGAGGATCGCACCGAGGACGGATTGCTCCGCCTCGAGGCTCTGGGGCGGCAGTCGATCGATCATTGGCTCCCGACGATGACGGCTGGTCGTGTCAGCTTCACTGTCACGGCGCGCACCCCGTCGGCGGAAGGGGCTTATCCCCGAACTTCGTCCACGACTTCGCGCCGCCCGCAGGATGCCCTGTGGACACCCTGTGGACAGCGCCGGCGCCGGCGCTCAAATCTGTGATCGGGCGCTCGGGTGGTTCAGGCGAAGGCGCCTGCGAGCACCGGAGCGAGCGCACCTGCGGGTGCGTGAGCGAGGAGCGCAACAGGCAACGCACGCCTGGGCCGCCCGGGAGCCCAGCTGCTAATCGAGCCTCCGTATCACGCCGATGAGTTTCCCTTGGATCCGCACGTCGTCATAGAACTGCGGCGGGTACTTGTCGTTGGCCGGCTGGAGGCGGACCCGGTCCTTCTCCTTGAAGAAGCGCTTGAGGGTGACCGCGTTCTCTTCGACCTGGGCGACGACGATGTCGCCGTTGCGCGCCGTCGACTGCGGCCGAATGAGGACGAAGTCGCCGTCCGCGATGTGTGCCTCGATCATCGAGTCGCCGCGGACCTTCAACACGTACGCGTCTCCCGACGGCGCGAGCAGGTCCGGCACCGCGAGCGTCTCCGAGACGTCCTGGTACGCCTCGATGGGACCGCCGGCCGCGATCTCGCCGACGATCGGCAGAACGTGCGCCTCCCGGCCGGTCACCTGCGGCACGAGCTCGCTCGTGAGGCCCAGGCGGAGCGCAGCGGTTGGCGTGAGCCGGATCGCACGCGACTGGGCCGCGCCGCGTTCCAGATACCCCTCCCGCTCGAGGATGAGCAGGTGGTGATGGACGGCCGACGTCGAGGCGAGCCCGACGGCCTTGGCGATCTCGCGGACCGACGGCGGGTAGCCGCGGGCGCGCAGCGTCGCCGCGATGTGGTCGAGGATCTTCACCTTTCGTTCGGCGTCGTGCTTGGTCACGGTGCCTCCTGGGTATGGGCGCTGGCGCCATCATACCGAACGAACGTTCGATGTCAACCGGACGTTCGACGCCGACCGTCGACGCCGTTCATACGGCGCGTCCCGGGCGGGCAGGGATGGGGGCCGGAGCGCCAGGAGCCCCAACGGACGGCCGAACTGCCAACTCCGACTGCGCCGGGCGCCTTCCCCCGACGTTCGGGCCGCCGGGAGCCCCATCGAGCACCGGACGGTGGTGCCCGAGCCGCCGCCTCATCGTTCCTTCGTCGGTTGGAGCGCCCGCAGCCCCGGGACAGCTCGGCTGGCCACGAGCCGGGGCCACCGATGCGCCCCCGGCCGCGCCGCGCCCCCACGCGCGGTAGGGGCGCACGAGAGCGTCCCGCTTTGAGCCGTGTGACGGGCTGCCGCTGCGGGCCGAACCGAAGCGGCTGGTAGACTGCTCGTTCCGCAGCGATCGGCGAGGATGCCACGTCGCGGGCCAGCAGGCGAGGGACGGTCGACGCACCTGATGACGGAACGAACGCGAGCGTCGGTTCGGCGTGGCAAGCGAACAACCGCCGGAGCGATCCGTCGGGCGCTCGGGTTGCTCGCGTTCATGCCGCTCGCGAGCCGCCTGCCGATGTACGCGCGGCTCGTCTGGGTCCTCGTCCTCGACGACCGGACGCCGGTCCCGCGCAAGGCCATCCTCGGCGGCGCCGTCGGCTACCTCCTGTTCGGACGCGACCTCGTGCCGGACGACGTGCCGCTCGTCGGCGGTCTCGATGACCTCGTCGTCGTCGCGCTCGCCGTGGACCTGTTTCTCGACGGCGTTCCGAACGACCTGCTGACCGAGAAGCTCGACGAGCTCGGCATCGAACGCGGTGCCTTCGAGCGCGACGTCGCCCAGATCCGGCGCCTCATGCCCGGTCCGGTCCGCCGGACGATCAAGCGAATCCCCGCCGCCGCCGCGTTCGTCGGTCGGGCGGCCCAGCAAACCGGCCTCGCCCCGAGGCTCCGACGATGGATCGAATCCAGGGAGGGTTCCCCCGCGTGAAGGTCATTCTCACCAAGGACGTTGCGAAGCTCGGCAAGAGCGGCGAGATGAAGGTCGTCGCCGACGGCTACGCCACGAACTTCCTCATTCCCCACCAGCTCGCCGTGCCGGCCGCCGGCGGTGCCTATCGCGCCTGGCAGCACGACATCGCGAGCCGGGAGGAGAAGCGCAAGCGCGAGCGCGAGGAGGCCGAGATCTACGCCCGCCGGATCGAGAGCACGACCCTCACGATGGGGGTCAAGGTCGGCGAGGGCGGCAAGCTGTACGGCTCGATCACGACCAAGGACATCGCCGACGCGCTGGCCCGACGCGGGATCGAGATCGATCGCCACAAGATCGAGCTCGACGAGCCGCTCAAGTCGCTCGGGACCTACAAGGTCGCGGTCAAGGTCTACGCCGGAATGACGTCCGAGGTCACGATCGTCGTCGAGCCCAAGGGGTAGCGCCGCACCCAGCCGACCGCGATCGCCATCCCGAGGATCCCGATCCCGAACCCCAGCGCCGCCTCCCACGGCACGACCGCCTGAACGACGACGTGTCGCCCCGACTCGACCGGAACGAGCTGGCCCCCGAGGGCACGCAGCACGTCCACGCTCCGGCCGTCCACCTCGGTTCGCCAGGCCGGCCACCACGCCCGATCGATCCAGACATAGCCGTCTGCGGGCGCATCGACGTCGACCGTCAGGGACCCGGCTCCGCGCTCGGTAACCGTGGCCGGCCGGGCATGATCCGCCAGGGAGCCGAGCACGACCGACGCGTCCGCCGGCCGAACGGGTGAGCCGCCGCCGGCCCGGGTGACGAGTTCGGCCGGCAGCCAGTACGGTGGCCGAAGGGCATCTGGGTCCCGGCACACGAACGCCCCGTCGTCGGGCGCCTCGGCGACGAGGCGACCCGGACACGGGCGGCCGAACGTGACCACGACGTCCACCCCGAGCGCCCGCCGGAGGACCCCATCGGGGTCGGCCCGCGCGGTCTGCTCGGTCACGTCGGCCGTGGCGAGCAGGTCGAGCGAACTGAACATCCGCAGGTCCGCCATCCCGGCGATGGCGAGCTGGTTCGGCATGCCGGCGTAGAAGCCGGGCGGCTCGAGGGTCAGCACTCGTGCGGGATCGGCCGCCGCGACCGCCCGGACGAAGGTCGAGTCGCTCGAGGAGAACGCCGCCTCGTCGCGAGTCGGATTGGGCAGCGGTCCGAGGAGCGCGAGCGGAACGCCGACGGCCAGCGCGGCGGACAGACGCACGAGGCCCCCGTCGACCCGCCGGACCGTGGCGAGTCGGATGACGGCGAGGATCGCGAACCCTGCCGCCAGATCGACGGCGAGCGGCCACGGCGCGGTGAGGGCGGCGAGGGCAAGGTCGCGCCGCTCGGCGACCTCGCCCGGACCGAGGAACGTCGACGAACCGAGCAGCAGCTGGTCGAAGAGCGGCGACTTCGCGACGACGAGACCCACCACGAGCGCGAGCAGGATCACCGGAGCGGCGACCGCCACTCCCGCCGCCGCCTGCCGGCCGATCCCGCCCACGCGCCCGAGCCGCCCGATTCCGACGCCGGCGATGACTCCGAGCAGGAGCGCGACGAACACGTAGGCGCGAACGGGCGAGCGCAGCGCATTGAGCACCGGCACCGCCGTCCACGGCTCCGGACGGAAGGCGGCGACGACGGCGATCGCCAGGAGCACGACCGCAGCGATCGCGAGCGGCCGACTGCGACGCACGCCGAGCCCGATGGCGGCCAGCGCAAGCACCGGCAGCCCGACGTATGCACCCGCCTCGAGGAGCGCAAAGGTCCCGTCTGGATACCACCCGGTGAACGGGTCCCACGACCCGCCCGCGACGCGGGCGAACGGCGCGGCGAAGGCGAACCCGAGCAGGTCGAACGGCGTCGCCGCGCTCGTGAACAGGTCGTCGGGACTGAGCGCGCGGCTGCGCACCGAGAGCGTCGTGAGGAGCGCGGTCGGGATGAGCTGGACGGCCCCGACCGCTGCGCCCAGGAGGCCGAAGCCGAGAATCCGAGCGATGGTCCGGGGGCGCGGGGCCGTGGCCACCAGCACGACCGCTGCCGTAAGGCCGGTCAGCAGCCACGTGTTCGGATGGCCGGCCAGCGCCTGGATCCCGAACATGATGCCGGCGGCGGCGAGTCCGATCCGGGTCGGTGCCGGGCGGCGGACGAGCGGGAGCAGGATCCACGGCGCGAAGGCATACGCGGCGACGAGGTTGTGCCACTCGAGCTTCGTCGTGATCGCCCCGCCGAGGACCGCCGTCAGCGCCGCGACGGCTGCTCCGGCCGGCGAGCCGGCCAGGCGCAGCACGAGCAGGCCCGCTCCGACGCCGGCGGCGGCAAGGTGCACGACGCGGGTCGCGTCGAGTGCGTCGAGCGGTGGCAGCCGGAACAGGAGCCAGTTCGGCGGATAGAACGCCCCGATCTGGCCCTCCGCATAGAGCGGGAAGCCGAGCCCGAGGCGATCGTCCCACAGCGGGAGGCGCCCGGCTGCGAGCGCCTCGTGGAACAGGCTCGCGAGCGGGTACTGGATCTTCGGCAGGTCGAGGTTCCACAGCCAGGGTCCGTCCGGACCCTGGACCCGCGCGGCGATGACGGCGGCAGATACGGACAGGACGACGAGCCCGATGCCCACCCGGGTCGTGGCCGACCAGCGATGCCGGATCGCGCCGGCGAGGCTCGACAGGGCCGCGACCACCGGCTCCCATGAGGCCGACCTGCGCTCGGCGTCGTCGGCGGGGCTCCGGCCGACGGCCCGGATCCGGCCGGCCGTCCGGAGAACCAGCCAAGCCATCGCGACGACCGTCGCCGCGGACGTGAGATAGATGCCGGCCGGCGCGTAGACCGTGTCGGCGAGCAGCCCGCGGCCCGGTCCCGCGTTGCCGATCGGGAGCGTGTACACCCAGTAGACGTCGAGGAACAGGACGACGGACAACACGGCGTACAACCGGCGCCACGACGCCCCGCAGGCGAGGAGCGGCAGCCCAAGCGCGAGCGCCGGATAGAGATACCGCTCGTGGACCCGGGTCGGGAGCGTGAAGAACGCGACCGCGATGACGAGGGCGACGAACACCACCGTCGGACCGTCCGACCGCCGCGCCAGGACCGCGAGCGCGAGGACGACGGCCGCGATGAACAGCAGGTTGCCGATCCACTGCCACGTGACGGCAACGCCGGCGATCGAGAGTGCGGCCACGGCGTCGTCGACGACGTGGCCCTCCGTCAGTCCACTCGAGCCCGTGACGACGACGTCGAACAGCGGGTTCATCCACAGGTTGAACGCGTTCTGGGTCACGCCCGGAAAGGCCTGCGAGGCCCCGACGAAGCGGTGGACGAGGCTGTACGCCGGTTCGGCTCCGTCGAACAGGCGGAGCCCGAACGGCCAGCTGACGACGACGAGCGCAATCACGCCGGCCGCCATGGACAGACCGACCCGCCGGAGATCGCGGACTCCGGCCGGACCCTCCTGGTCGGGCAGTCCGAACACGTGGCGGCGCAGACCCACGATCGCGACGATCGGGACCGCGAAGCCGTACTGGAACTTCACGAGGAGGGCAACGACGGCCGCCGCTGCGGCGAGCTCGGTTCGCCCGGTCACGAGGAGGTACAGCGCGGCGAGCACGACGAGCGTGGCGATCGAGTCGTTCTGCGCCCAGATCGTGGAGACGAGGATGACCCCCGGGTTGAACAGGAAGATCGCCGTCGCGATGAAGCCCGCGCGCCGTCCCGCCAGGTGTCTGGTCAGCAGGAACAGCACGCCGGCGGCGGCGAGGTCGGCCGCAATGAACGGCAGCTTCAGCAGGAACGGCGTCACCTCCGGACCGCCGAAGGTCGCGCTCCACGCGGCACCGAGATGCCCCATCGCCCAGAGGACCGTCAGGTAGGCGGGCGGGTAATCGGCAAAGTGGCCGGAGTCCGGGCGGTAGAACGCGCCCGGGCCGTTGGCCACCAGGTCGCGCGTCCAGTCGGTCAGGATGGCGAGGTCGGATCGGTGGCCGGCGTCGGGCAGGATGACCAGCGCGAGCGCCAGCCGGACCAGCAGTCCCAGCGCGAGCAGGCCGAGAACCGGCATCGCCCCGCCGAGCCGGTCGACGGGGCGATCGGGCCGGTCGTCGGTCACGCCCACCGGCCGGTCATGCCCACCAGTCGAAGTAGGCAGAACCCATGCCCCAGGCGTTGACGAGGATGCCGATGGCGATCGCGATCCATGCCTCGAACGAGATCCGACCATGCAGGCCGCGCACCGTGAGGAGCAGCAGGAACGGGTAGAGATCCTGGGCGTAGCGGAACCCGAACTGCGCCCCGCCGGGGTCCGCGTGCAGGAGGATCGGCACGAGGATCAGGGCGAGGCTCGCCCAGCACCCAAGGCCGAACCAGTCCGGTCGGCGTGCCCGGATCGCCCACAGGAACAGCGGCGTCGTCAGCACCATGCTCAGGCCCCCGAGGTGCCGTGACTGGATCCACGGGAAGTCCGCAGCCTGGACCGGCGCAGACAGGAACAGCGCATACAGCTTGCGCGGGATGTTCACGACGCTGAAGAACCCGTGTACGTACTGCTGCTCCTGGAGCAGGCCCGGGATCAGGGCGTAGCCGTTCTCGAACGGGGATCCGAAGCGGAGGTGGTTGTAGGCGAGGTACGAGCCGAGCGTGACGCCCACGGCGGCGATGAACGGGGCGCCATGCTCGACGAGGCCCGACAGGTCGGGTCGGCTGCGCCAGGCCGGCGGCCGGACCGCGTCGATCCAGCCGAAGGCCGTCGGATCACCTTCGCGCTCGCGCCCCACTCGATCGATCAGGTAGGCGATGAAGAAAGGGGCGGCGAGGACGAGGGTGAGGCGCGACAGGACGGCGCCGGCAAACAGGAATCCGATCAGCGCCGGCCGCGCGTCCCGCTGGCAGGCGCGAATCGCGAGGAGCATGAACATCGTCGCGACGACGTGGGCGAAGTGCCACGACGAGCCGGCCTGGGCGGAGTACCAGACGATCGTTCCGAACCCGAACGCCACCGACAGCACGATCCGCGGACCGCGCTCGACGCCCATCCCGCGAATGACGCCGGACGCGATGGCCACGTTGAGGGCCCCGAGCAGGATCGATGCCCAGGCCTGCTCGAAGCCGGGCCCGAACACCCATACCGCCGGGAGGACGACGAGTGCCGGGGCCGGCGGATAGACGACGTAGAACAGGCCGTCCCGGGCTGGCACCAGCTCGTTCAGGTACGACGGCGCCTCGGTCAGCCCGAGATGACCGGTCAGGAACGCGTCGGCCAGCGGAACGAAGTAGTCGAGGTTCGCGCTTCGACCATGGTTCACCCAGGCGTAGGCGAACCAGGCCAGGCCGAACAGCGCGACCGGGATGACGAGCGAGTCGACGATCTGGCGCCCGCGGCGCTCGTCCCCGTCAGGTCGGGCCGGAGCGCCGGCGATGGCCGCGTCGATCGGTGGTGACCCCATCGTCCTCCCGCGCTCTCCCGGAAACGGGGCCCGGGCGCGGGCGCGATGATACCGGACGGCATGGCCACGATCCTCCACGTCGACCTCGATGCGTTCTTCGCCGCGGTCGAGCAGCGCGATCGGCCGGAGCTGCGCGGCCGGCCCGTCATCGTCGGGGGTGGCGGGCCGAACCAGCGCGGCGTCGTGAGCGCGGCGTCGTACGAGGCGCGGCGATTCGGCGTCCACTCGGCGATGCCGCTCCAGCGTGCCGGGCGGCTGTGCCCGGACGCGGTCTTCCTCCCGGTCGACGGCGCGAAGTACCAGTCGGTCAGCCGAGAGGTCATGGCGATCCTGCGCCGCTTCACGCCGCTCGTCGAGCCGATCTCGATCGACGAGGCGTTCCTCGACGTGACCGGTTCCGCCGCGCTGTTCGGCGACGGGCCGACCATCGCCGCACGGATCAAGGCCGCCGTTCGCGACGAGGTGGGCCTGACCATCTCGGTCGGCGTGGCCACGACGAAGCTCGTGGCCAAGATCGCGTCGGACCTGCGCAAGCCGGACGGGCTCGTGGTCGTTATGCCCGGCGACGAGGCGGCCTTCCTCGCCCCCCTTCCGATCGCCCGACTCTGGGGGGTCGGCGAACAGACCGCGGCGGCCTTGCGCGAGTACGGCGTGCGCACGATCGGCGACCTCGCCGCGCTCCCGGCGGACCTGCTCGTCCGGCGGTTCGGGAAGCACGGTGCCGCCCTCGCCGAGCGGGCACGCGGGATCGATGCCGATCGCGTCGTCGGGCTCGGCGACCCGGCCAAGTCGATCGGCCACGAGCACACGTTCGACGTCGACACGTCGGATCGCGAGACGCTCGAGCGGACGCTCCTCGCGATGGCCGACGGCGTCGCCGGCCGGCTGCGAACGTCCGGGCTCCGGGCGGCGACGGTCACGGTCAAGATCCGCGACTCGACGTTCCGAACGATCACCCGGCAGCGGACGCTGCCGGAGCCGACCGACCTGACCGAGCCGATCTACCGCGCGGCCCTCGACCTTGCGCGGCGCGAACTGCGCGGCCAGCGGATCCGGCTGCTCGGCGTGACCGCGTCGCACTTCGGGGAATCCGACCAGCTCGCCCTGTTCGCCGCCGACGATCCGCGACGCCGGCGGGTCGTCGAGGCGGCCGATGCCGTACGACGCCGATTCGGCGAGCGTGCGATGACCCGGGCGCGGCTCATCGGGTCCCGGCTGCCGACCCCGTTCGAACGGGACCCGGGGACGGCGCCGGAGCGGCGCGGGGCCCATGCGGCCGACGTCCCGGCGCGGCCGCGGAAGCGGACCTCAGGTGGCGCGGAGGTGCCGATCGACCGTGACACCCTAGCTGACACGGACGAGGCCGACGATCCGCCCGCGACGCTTGACATCGAACGCCCGTTCGATTAGTTTCGCTCGGTAGAACCGAACAGACGTTCTGTCGCTCGAGTGCCCCGTCGACACGACAGCGCCGAGGAAGGAGCCATACGCCATGGCGATGACCCGTGTCACACCGGTGTCCGTCCAGGTTCGGACGAACTGGTTCGACGGTCGTCCGCGCGAGATCACCTGGGGTGACCGTCGCGTGCCCATCACCTCGCTCGCCCTCGTCCGCGAGGAGCGGGCGGCATACCCCGTCGTCGTGGGGCCGCGAACCGTCTTCGAGGTGGAGACCCCGGTCGCGCGCCTCACGCTCTCGTATCGCCACCGCACGCGTCGATGGTCGATCGAGGGCCTCGACGAAGACGCCAGAAGCGCCGCCTGAGGGCAGCGCGTCACTGCCGCATTCCCTGCCCGCCGGCGCCGGCTCCTCCCCGGTGCCGGGACGTCGGACGCGGGGCGGGCGCGCCGGTACCGCGCTCGCCCCGTCCCCGACGTTGCGATCGGGTCGCGGAACGGTTGCAGAGGTCCGCCTCGCCGGGACACCGCTCGGCCATACAATCGGGCGGTGCCAGAGACCGTCACCGGGCTTTTCCGTGACCTGACCGTCGACCAGTTCGTCGAACGGCTCGCGTCGTCCGATCCCGTCCCCGGTGGCGGCAGTGCCTCGGCGGTCGCCGGGAGCGTCGCCGCCGGGCTCGTCGCGATGGTCGCGGCGCTGTCGGAGGGTCGGCCGCGGTACGCAGAGCACGCCGCGCTCCACGCTCAGGCGCAGGGCATCGCCGCGCGGCTCGCCGATCGACTGCTGGCCCTCGCCGACGAGGACGCGGCCGCCTATGCGGCGTTCGCCGCCGCGCTCAAGCTGCCGCGCGAATCGGATGCCGAGAAGGCCACGCGCACGGCCGCGGTTCGCGCCGCCGCGCGCGTGGCGGCGGAGGTCCCCCTGCGCTGCGTGGAGGCATGCCTCGGCGTCGTGACCGCGGCGGAGGCCCTGGCCGGTCGATCGAACGCGAACGCCTCGAGCGACCTCGGCGTGGCGGCGCTGCTCGGGGAGGCGGCGGCGCGGGGCGCGGCCGCGAACGTGCTCGTCAACGTCCCGTCGATCGGCGACGACGCGGTCTCGGCGGACCTCGTCGCGCGCACCCACGCGCTCGTGTCGGACGTGGCCCGGCGCGCCGCCGCGACGCGGGCCGCGGTCGATGCCGGCGAGGCTCGGCCGCCGCTCGACCCGGGAGCGGTCGCGGCGCTCGAGGCGATCCGGTGACCGCTCGCCGCGACGCGCGCCTGCTCGAAGGGGCACCGATCGCGGCGGAGATCCGTGCCGCGGTCCACGAGGACGTCGCCGCGTTCACGGTTCGCGAGGGGCGCCCACCCGGCCTCGCCGTCGTCCTCGTCGGGCGCGATGCTCCATCGGTCGTGTACCTCGAGCGGATCCTCAAGGGCTGCGCCCAGGTCGGCATCGCGGGCCGGTTCGTCGAGGTTCCGGGGGAGGCCACGGAGGCGAGCGTCGGGGCCGTCATCACCGAGCTCAACGACGACGACACAGTCGACGGGATCATCGTCCAGATGCCCCTCCCGCCGGGCATCCGGCTGCGCACGATCATCGACGCGATCGACCCGGCCAAGGACATCGACGGCCTCCACCCGCTCAACGCGGGGCTTCTTCGGCTCGGCTACGACGGCTTCCTGCCAGCCACCGCCCACGCCGCCGTCGAGATCCTCCGCCGATCCGGGATCGAGATCGCCGGGCGAACCGCGGTCGTCATCGGTCGGTCCGCCGTCGTCGGCATGCCGGCAGCGTTCCTGCTCGTCCGTGAGGATGCGACGGTCACCGTCTGCCACCGCCGCACGGCGGACCTGCGTCGCCACGTCAAGGCGGCCGACATCGTCGTCGTCGCCGCCGGCCATCCCGGGCTTGTGACCGGCGACATGCTCCGCCGCGGCGCCGTCGTCGTCGACGTCGGGATCAACGTGGTCGACGGCCACCTCGTCGGCGACGTCGACTTCGCCTCGGCGCGCCGCGTCGCCTCGGCGATCACGCCGGTGCCCGGCGGAGTCGGCCCGCTCACGAACGCCCTCCTGCTCAGCCACCTCATGCGTGCCGCGAACGCACGGGCCGAGCTGCGTCACGCGGACCTCGCCCACCCGGACACCTCGGCCGCCCGTGCATCGGCCACCCCCGCCTCGCCAGGAGCCCGATAGACCGATGAGCTTTCCGTCAGACCTCGAGATCGCTCGCTCCGTCACCCCGCGACCCATCCTCGACGTGGCCCGCGAGCTCGGCCTGCGCGACGACGAGGTGGAGTTGTACGGCCCCACCAAGGCCAAGGTCCGGCTCGAGGGCATCGAACGGCTCGAGGCGGCCAACCCGCGGGGCCGCTATGTCGTCGTCACCGCAATCACGCCGACGCCGCTCGGCGAGGGCAAGACGACGACCACGATCGGCCTCACCCAGGGCCTCCAGCGGATCGGCAAGCGGGCCGCCGTCGCGATCCGCCAGCCGTCACTCGGCCCCGTGTTCGGGATCAAGGGCGGGGCCGCCGGCGGCGGCTACAGCCAGGTCATCCCGATGGAGGACTTCAACCTCCACCTGACCGGCGACGTCCACGCCATCGGCGCCGCCCACAACCTGGCCGCCGCGTTCCTCGACAACCACCTCCACCACGGCAACGCGCTCGGCATCGACCCGCTGTCGGTCCTGTGGCCGCGTGTCGTCGACATCAGCGACCGCGCCATCCGGCGCGCGGTCGTGGGTCTCGGTGGCCGCGAGAACGGCGTGCCGCGCGAGACGGAGTGGCAGATCACCGTCGCGTCGGAGGTGATGGCCGTCCTCGCGCTCGCGTCGGACCTGCACGACCTGCGGGCGCGGCTGGGGCGGATGGTCCTCGCCACGACCCGCGACGGCCGGCCGATCACCGCGGAGGACCTCAAGGTCGCCGGAGCGATGACCGTGCTCCTGCGCGATGCCCTCAAGCCGAACCTGCTCCAGACACTCGAGGGAGGCCCCGCGTTCGTCCACTGTGGCCCGTTCGCCAACATCGCCCATGGCAACAACTCCGTGCTGGCCGATCGTCTCGCCCTCGTCACGAACGAGATCGTCTGTACCGAGGCCGGCTTCGGGGCCGACATGGGTGCCGAGAAGTTCTTCAACATCAAGTGCCGGGCGTCCGGCCTGCGCCCGGACGCGGCCGTCGTCGTGGCGACCATCCGCGCGCTCAAGATGCACGGCGGGGTGGGCCGGATCGTGGCCGGCAAGCCGCTCGATCCCGCGCTCACGAGCGAGAACGTCGACGCGGTCACCGCCGGCGCGGCGAACCTCGCCAAGCAGATCGACAACGTCACGGCCTTCAACGTGCCGGTCGTCGTCGCGATCAACGTCTTCCCGACCGACGCGGACGCGGAGGTCGAGGCGGTCCGCCGGGTCGCCCTCGACGCCGGCGCGGCCGATGCGGTCGTGTCGCGCCACCACACCGACGGCGGCGACGGGGCGGTGGACCTCGCGCGGGCCGTGTGGGCGGCCGCGGAGACCGGTGCGCCGGACTTCCAGCTGCTCTACCCGGACGACGCGCCGCTGCTGGAGAAGATCGAGGCGATCGCGGTCCGGATCTACGGGGCGTCGGGCGTCGACGTCCTGCCGGCGGCCGCCAAGGCGCTCAAGCTGTACGAGGAGATGGGTTTCCGGCACTTGCCGGTGTGCATGGCCAAGACCCAGTACTCACTGAGCCACGACGCGGCGCTCAAGGGACGGCCGAGCGGGTTCCGGGTCCCGATCCGCGATGTACGCCTGTCCGCCGGGGCCGGCTTCGTCACGCCGCTCCTCGGCGAGATGCGGACGATGCCCGGCCTGCCGTCGCGGCCCGGCGGCGAGAACATCGACATCGACGAGCGCGGCGAGGTCATCGGCCTGTTCTGAGCCCCCGCTGTCAGCCGAGGACGCCGCTGCCCACCGCGAACGCGACGGCGACGACGAGCCCGAGCGCCACGCCGAGCGCGGCGTACGTCCACGCGACCACGTCCACGGGGCCGAGCGGCTCGACGGCATGGCCGTGATCGTCGTGCCCGTGCGCGTCGCCGTGGTCGCCCGCGCCGTGCGGCCCGATCAGCTCGTCCTCGTCCGCCGCGTGTCCGGTCATCGCCTCGCCAGCACCTCCGGTCTGCATTCTCGCACGCCGTAGACTTCCGCCTGATGCCCGCGCGACGCTCGGCCGTCCTGCCGAACCTGGATCGAAACGGCCGACTCGTCGTCGCCGCCAAGGGTGCCCGGGCATTTGCCTTCGGGCTCAACTCCGTCGGTCTGGGCCTGTTCCTCGCCGAGATCGGGCTGACCGGCCAGGCGGTCGGTGTGATCCTCGCCGCGGCCATGGCGGGCAACGCCGCGTTCACCCTCGTCATCGCCCTGTGGGGCGACCGGATCGGGCGTCGTCGCGTCCTCATCGCGGGTTCGCTGCTCATGCTGCTCGCGATCGCGATCCCGGCCGCGGGCCCGCAGCCGGTGCTGCTCGCGCTCGTCGCGTTCACCGGGATGGTCTCGGTGACCGCCAACGAGTCGACCGGCCTGGTCAGCGTCGACCAGTCGATCCTCCCGCAGTCGGTCCCGGAGCGCGAGCGGACGAAGGCCTTCGCGACGTACGGGCTCGTCGCCTTCGTCGCGAGCGCGATCGGGTCCGCCTCGCTCGGGCCGCTCGTCGGGTTGGCGGATGCGCTCGGTCTCGCCGGTGCGGATCGGTTCGGCCCCACGTTCGTCGCCTACGCGGCGGTCGGGCTCGTGTCGGCCGCCTTCGCCATGCGCCTCGATGGTCGTGCCGAGCTCGGTCAGCCGCTCGAGCGTGGGTTCGCGATCCGCCGGTCGCGCCGGACGGTCGCCGGGTTGTCCGCCCTGTTCGCCCTCGACTCGTTCGCCAGCGGGTTCGCCGTCCAGAGCTTCGTCGCGTTCTGGTTCGCGTCGCGCCATGCGCTCGATCCCGGGTCGATCGGCCTGCTGTTCTTCGCCGGCAGCCTCCTCGCCGCGGCGTCGTTCCCGGCGGCGGCGGCCCTGGCCGGCCGGATCGGGCTGATCCGGACGATGGTGTTCACGCACATCCCGGCGAACGGGTTCCTCATCGCGATGGCGTTCGTGCCGGTCGGTGCGGCGCCGGTCGCGGCCGCCCTCTACCTCGCCCGGGCGCTCCTGTCGACGATGGACGTGCCGGCCCGCCAGTCGTACGTGATGGCCGTCGTCGACCCGGCGGAGCGGACGGCGACCGCCGGCGTGACGAGCCTCGCCCGGAGTATCTCGCAGGCGGCGGGCCCGCTCGTCGGCGGGGCGCTACTCGTGCCCCTCGGTATCG
Source organism: Candidatus Limnocylindrales bacterium (assembly GCA_035720425.1). Taxonomy (GTDB): domain Bacteria; phylum Chloroflexota; class Limnocylindria; order Limnocylindrales; family CSP1-4; genus DASTOB01. Next base: position 3,840 of record DASTOB010000211.1, on the reverse strand, counting down.
GCGTTCCGCTCGTCGCGGCGGGCGCGCTGAAGGCGACCTACGACGTCCTGTTGTTCATCGCGTTCCGCAGCCGGCCGGCGCCGGGCGAAGCGGCGCACCGGCGGGACGGCGAGCCCGTGGCTATGCCACCCGCCGACGCGGCCGGATGATCCGAAGCCAAACCCAGGCGAGCGCGATGAGCACGAGGACGCCGAGGATCGCGTACTCGAACTGCTTGAGCACCCCGCCGATCTGCTCCCAGTTCGCGCCGAGCTGACTGCCGGTGAACACGAGCAGGAACGTCCATGGCAGCGAGCCGAGCGCGGTGAACAGGACGAACGGGCCGAGCGGCATGCGGGCGACGCCGGCGGCGAACGACACGAGCGAGCGGACGACCGGCACCATCCGGCCGAGGAAGGCCGCCTTCCAGCCGTGTCGGGCGAAGAACGCATCGGTCCGGTCGAGGTCGTCGTGGCTGATGCCGAGGTACCGGCCCCAGCGGATGAGGATCGGCCGCCCGCCCCACGCCCCGATTCCGTAGGCGACGAGCGCGCCGGCGACGGCCCCGATCGTCCCCGCGATCGTCGCCAGGGCGAGGTTCCACGGCCGCCCGGTCAGCGGCTCGATGCTCGTTCCCTCGCCGACGAGGAACCCGGCGAACGGCAGCACGAGCTCCGACGGGATCGGGATGATGACGCTCTCGATGGCCACCCAGAGCGCGACCCCGACATAGCCGACGGCGTCGTACACGGCGGTGACGAGCTGCCGGACCGGCCCGTCGAGGAAGTCGAACACGGCGGCCAGCATAGCCGACTATCCTCGACGGGTGACCCAGCCGCCCCATCCCCCGGCCGACCATCCGCACTACGATCCGATCGGCCGGCCGACGACCGATCCGCGTGCGCGCCACACCGCGACCGTCGTCCTGACCGGGGCGGACCTGACCGTCGGGGACGTCGAGGCGGTCGCCCGCGGCGGCGCTCCGGTGGCGCTCGATACGCACGCCCGGGCGCGCGTCGCCGAGGCCCGCGAGGTCATCGCCCGGCTCGTCGCGGCGGGCGACGTCGTGTACGGCGTGACGACCGGGTTCGGCGACCTCGCCACGACGTTCATTGCCGCGGAGGACGCGGCGCGCCTCCAGGAGAACCTGCTCGTCAGCCACGCCGCGGGGGTGGGCGAGCCGCTGCCGCGCGAGGTCGTCCGGGCGATGCTCCTGCTGCGCGCCAACACGCTCGCTCTCGGGCACTCCGGCTGCCGGCCGGAGCTCATCGACCGGCTGCTCGACTTCCTCAACCTCGGCATCCATCCGGTCGTCCCCGAGCAGGGGAGCGTCGGTGCGTCCGGGGATCTCGCCCCGCTCGCCCATCTCGCGCTGCCGATCATCGGGCGCGGGCAGGTCGAGTTCCGGGGCCAGACCCTGCCTGCCCTCGTCGCCCTTCGCGAGACCGGCCTCGAGCCCGCCACGCTCGAGCCGAAGGAGGGCCTCGCTCTCCTCAACGGGACGCAGCTCATGAGCGCGATCGGCGCGCTCGTCCTGGCCGACGCGGACCGGCTCGTCCGGACCGCCAGCGTCGCGGCGGCGATGTCGGTCGAGGCCCTGCTCGGCACCGATGTCGCGTTCAGCGCCGCCTACCAGCTCGCCCGCCCGCACCCGGGGCAGGTCGTCGTGGCGGCGGAGCTCCGCCATCTCCTGCGCGACTCCGCGCTTCAGGGCTCGCACCGCGCGACGGCGCACAAGGTCCAGGACCCGTACTCACTGCGCTGCGTGCCGCAGGTCCACGGCGCCGTCCGCGATGCCCTCGACCACCTCCGGCGTGTGCTCGACATCGAGCTGAACTCTGCGACGGACAACCCGCTCGTCTTCCCGGACGGCCCGGCGGTCCCGGGACCAGGGGACGCGTCGGCCTCGCGCGCGTCGGCGTTCGCGACCGGCGGCGGGCAGGTCATCAGCGGCGGGAACTTCCACGGCGAGCCGATCGCGCTCGCGCTCGACTTCGCCAAGCTCGCCCTCGCCGAGCTCGGGTCGATCGCGGAGCGGCGGATCGCATTGCTCGTCGATCCCCGTCTCAACGGCGGGCTGCCACCGTTCCTCGCCCCGGCGTCCGGGCTCGAGTCCGGGATGATGCTCTACCAGTACACGGCAGCGGCCCTGGCGTCGGAGAACAAGGTCCTCGCCCACCCCGCATCGGCCGACTCGATCCCGACCTCCGCGAACCAGGAGGATCACGTCTCGATGGGGGCGATCGCCGCGCGCCACGCGCGGGCCGTCCTCGTCAACGTGACCCGGATCGTCGCGATCGAACTCGTCGTGGCCGCCCAGGCGCTGGACCTTCGCCTGCGGGCCGATGGGCAAACCGACCTCCGGCCCGGCGCCGGCGTGGCCGACGCGCTCGCACGCGTGCGCGCCGCCGTGCCCCACCTCGACCGCGACCGCGAACCGGGACCCGACTTCGCCGCTGCCACCGCGCTCGTCTCCGACGGCGGACTGGCGGACCTCGTCGTTCCGACGCACTGACCCGGGGGCGGCCACCGCGCCCTCGTCGCGGGTTCTCCGCCGGGCGTCGCGGCCGCGACCCGACCACGTATCCTCTGGCCATGCCCGACGTGCGGATCGTCGACGTCACCGACGACGCCTCGTTCGCCCTCGTACCCCCGTGCGCGGACCCCGGGTTCGACCACCGGTCGTGCGACTACTGGGAGGACGCCGAGCGCGGATCGAAGGCGGCACGCGCCGCCTGGCTCGAGGCGCCGGCACCCCCGGTCAACCCGTTCCGGCCGGAATCGGAGCCCGCGTTCAACCCGTTCGCGCCGGCTTCGAGGGCGGCGACGTCCGGACCGACGTCGAACCCGTTCGCCGGCGGCGACGACGATCCGCTCGCCGATAACCCGTTCGCGCCGCGCCGCCCGGCCCGTCCGCAGGTCGATCGTGACGCCCCGCGCAAGCTCGCCCTGCTCGGTCGGGGTCTCGCGATCTTCGGGAGCTACGCGAAGCTGCTTGTGGTCGACGACGAGGCCGTCGGCTACACCCAGTTCGGCCCGCTGTCCGCCTATCCGAGGGCGCTGCGCCTGCGCGAGCTGTACCCGCAACTGCCGCAGTCGCCGCTGCCGGCCGTCATCACGTGCATCGCAACGACGAAGGAGACTCGTGGCCGCGGACACGCACGTCGCCTCGTCGAGGCGGTCTGCGATGATCTGGCCGACCGGGGGTTCGCCGCGGTCGAGACGTACCCGGAGCGCGGTGCCAGACCGGACGCGACGAGCGCGGCGAGCCCGGTGTTCTGGCTGTCGGCGGGGTTCGCGATCGCCGTCGACGACGACCGCTACCCGGTCCTGCGACGCGAACTGTGAAACCCGAAAACGCGCCGATCGGGCGCCCGAGCGGAGGGACGGTGATGACGGCGATCCAGGCGCTCGGGAGCGTGTCGAAGGTCCGTGGCGCGCTCGTCTTCGTCGAGGAGATCGAGTCGGAGATGGCGTTCTACCGCGACGTGATCGGGCTCCGGCTCCTCTATCGGACGCCGCGTTTCGTCCGCTTCGACGCGACCCAGGGGACGAGCCTGTCGCTCATCCTCGGTGGACGGGCGAGCGCCACGCCGAAGGACTACCGGGTGGGCGGCGTCGTGCCGGAGGTCATCGTCGACAACCTCGAGCTGGCGGTGAAGCGACTGGACGGAGCGGGGGTTCGGCGCGAGGAGATCGTCCGGACCGCGTGGGGTCAGTTCTGCTTCTTCTGGGATCCGGAGGGCAACCCCCTCCAGTTCTACGAGTCCGCCTTCGTCCGGCCCGACGCCGACCCGGAGCGAACGCCCGGGTGATCGGCCGGCGCGCGTCCGGGGCCGCCCTCGCGCCGGCCCGGGCGTT
>DASTOB010000210.1:0-66875 GCA_035720425.1 Candidatus Limnocylindrales bacterium | reverse complement strand
GGTTGCGACTCGGCACCATGCGCCACCCACCGAGGCGACCGCGTGGCCCGGCCCGGTCGACCGCGTTGACGCGGCAACGACCGGGCCCTACCATCGCCCCACAACCGAAGAGCACGTATCAAGAGATGGCTGAGGGACCGGCCCGTTGACGCCACGACAACCTACCGACGCGAGGTCGGCAAGGTGCCAAGTCCGGGCAGGTCCTCCTGCGAGATAAGGGAACTCCCTGAGACCCTTCCCCTCACAGGAAGGGTCTTCCGGTTTCTCGGTCCCCCGACGCTCCCACGCCCACCACCGCGTCCCGCGAGGCGCGGCAGGACAGAGGAGCCGTTCCGATGACGACCGAGCTGCTGACCCCACCCGGATCCGACGCCGCGCCGGGCGCGCGAATCCGGGGCCTGCGCTGTCGCAACTGTGCGCGGCCGGAGCCGCTCGGGCCGTCCTACGTGTGCGCGGCCTGTTTCGGCCCGCTCGAGGTCGACTACGACTACGACGCGCTCGACGGCGTCCTGACCCGCGAGCGGATCGAGGCCCGGCGGCCGGGGATCTGGCGCTATCTCGAGCTCCTGCCGGCCGACGAGCAGCCCGCGCGCGGCCTCGCCGTCGGTTCCACGCCGCTCGTCGCCGCCACCCGCCTGGGCCCGGAGATCGGCATCGAGCGGCTGTGGCTCAAGGACGACACGCGCAACCCGACGTTGTCATTCAAGGACCGCGCCGTCGCGATCGCCGCGGCGCGGGCGGCGGAGTGGAACCTGCCGGCGCTGGCCTGTGCCTCGACCGGCAATCTCGCGGGTGCCACGGCGGCCGCTGCCGCCGCCATCGGCCTTCCGGCCTACGTCGTCATCCCGGCCGATCTCGAGCCGGCCAAGATCGATCACGCACTCGCCTACGGCGCGTCGGTCATCCCGGTCACCGGCACGTACGACGACGTCAACCGGCTGTGCCTCGAGATCGCCGACGAGACGGGCTGGGGCTTCGTCAACGTCAACCTCCGCCCGTTCTACGCGGAGGGATCGAAGACGCTCGCGTTCGAGGTCGCCGAGGACCTCGGCTGGCGCCTGCCGGACGTGATCGTCGCGCCGATCGCCTCGGGTGCCCTGTACACGAAGCTCGCCAAGGGAATCGCCGAGCTCGTCCGGCTCGGGCTCGTCGAGGAGAAACCCGTCCGCTTCGTCGGCGGCCAGGCGGCCGGCTGCGCGCCGGTCGCGACGGCCTATGCCGCCGGCACGGACGAGATCACCCCGGTCCGGGTCCCGGACACGATCGTCCGCTCGCTCGCCATCGGCTCGCCGGCCGACGGGCGCTACGCGCTCGAACAGGCACGGGCGAGCCGGGGGTCGATCGAGGCGGTGACCGACGCCGCAGCGGCCGAGGCGATCCGGCGGGTCGCGGCGACCGAGGGCATCCACCCCGAGACGGCCGGCGGCGTGACCCTTGCGGCGGCCGCCCAGGCGCGAGCGGCCGGGATCATCGGACCGGACGACGAGGTCGTCGTGCTCCTGACCGGGAACGGGCTCAAGACGCCGGACGCGTCGTCGTTCGGGCTGGCCGGGCGGCGGGCGGAGCGGGGCGGGCCCGGCCTGGCCGATCCGATCCCGCCAGACCTCGACGCGTTCCTCGAGTGGCTCGGCGCATGAGCACGGTGCGCATTCCGCCGACCCTCCGGCCGGCGACGAACGGCGCCAAGACGGTCGACGTGGCCGGCGCGACGGTTGGCGAGGTGCTCACGGCGCTCGTCGCCGCGCACCCGGGCATCGAGGCGTCCGTCCTCGGCGCCGACGGGTCGCTGAACCGGTTCGTCAACGTGTTCGTCAACGGCACGGACGTGCGCCACCTCGACGAGCTCGCGACGCCGGTCGGTCCGGCCGACACGGTCCTCCTCCTGCCGGCGATGGCCGGCGGCTGACGCGCGGGCCGAACGGCCCTGACGCTCCGGTCGCCGGTTCCGTACCATCGGCCGAGCGGACGGACGCGGCCGATCCGCGCCCGCGGCGACCGGAGGACGGCATGGATCTGGGGCTCGGCGGCGCTCGGGCGCTCGTCGGCGGGGCATCCGGCGGTCTCGGCGGTGCGATCGCCGACGCGCTCGCGGCGGAGGGCGCTCGGGTGGCCGTCGCGGCGCGCTCCGCGGACCGGCTCGCGGAGCGCGCGACGCGGATCGGCGGCCTCGCGGTCCCGGTCGACCTCGCCACGGCGGACGGGCCGGCCATGGCGGTCACCGCGGCAGCCGACGCGTTCGGGGGGCTCGATCTGCTGCTCGTCAACAGCGGCGGCCCGCCCGGCGGTCGATTCGAGGACCTCACCGAGGACGACTGGGAGCGGGCGTTCGACGGCACGCTCCGGAGCGCGCTCCGCCTGCTCCGCGCGGCCCTGCCCCACCTGCGCGCGTCCGATCGGCCGGCGATCCTCGTCATCCTGTCGTCGAGTGCCCGGGAGCCGATCCCGGGCCTGACGACGTCGAACCTCATGCGGCCCGGCCTGGCCGGGCTCATCAAGTCCCTCGTCGCGGAGATCGCGCCGGTCAGGATCAACGGCATCGCGCCGGGCCGGGTCGCGACCGCCCGGATCGCCGAGATCGACGCCGGGCGCTCGGCGGCGACGGGCCTGCCGGTCGAGGAGATCCGGCGACAGACGATCGAGCGCATCCCGCTCGGGCGGTACGGCGAACCGGCGGAGGTCGGCCGCCTCGGGGCGTTCCTCCTCTCTCCGGCCGCGAGCTACGTGAACGGTGCGATCGTCCCGATCGACGGCGGCATGATCAAGGCTCTTCCGTGACGGAGGCTCTTCGATGACCAGCCTGCTGCGGCGCATCCTCCTGTGGCTCGCGCGGAACGCGTGGCTGCGCGAGCGGCTGCCGCGCCTGCGCTTCATGCGCCGTGCCGTTCGCCGGTTCATGCCCGGCGAGGACATCGACGCGGCGCTGGCCGCGGCCGGGCCGCTCGAGGCGGCCGGCATCCCGACCATCTACACGCACCTCGGCGAGAACATCACCGAATCGGCCGAGGCCGACGCCGTGGAGGCGCACTACCTCGAGCTGCTCGAGCGGATCGTCGGCGCGGGGATCCGCGGCGAGGTGTCGGTCAAGCCGACCCAGCTGGGCCTCGATCTCGATCCCGACGCGACGCTCCGCCGGCTCGAGCGGCTATCTGGCCGGGCGGCCGAGCTCGGCTCGTACCTGTGGATCGACATGGAGGGGAGTCCGTACGTCGAGCCGACGATCCGGCTCTACGAGCGGCTGCGCGAGACGCAGCCGCAGACGGGCATCTGCCTCCAGGCGTACCTGCGCCGGACGGCCGCGGATGTCGAGCGCCTGCTCCCGCTCGGGCCGGCCGTGCGACTCGTGAAGGGGGCGTATGACGAGCCGGCTGCGATCGCGTTCAAGCGGCGGACGGAGATCGACGCGAGCTTCCTCGCCCTTGCCGTCACGCTCCTGCGGGCCGGCCGCGATCATCCGGAGCGGCCGGTGAGGCTGGGGCTCGGGACGCACGACACGACGCTCGTCGCGCAGGTCGCGGAACACGCCACCGCGCTCGGACTGACGCGCGAGTCGTTCGAGGTCGAGATGCTGTACGGGATCCGCGTGCGCGAGCAGCACCGCCTCGTCCGCGAGGGGTACCGCGTCGTCGCCCTCATCTCGTACGGGACGCACTGGTACCCGTGGTACATGCGCCGCCTCGCGGAGCGGCCGGCCAACGTCCTGTTCGCCCTGCGCCAGCTTCTGCCCTGAGCGACCGGGCGGGGTGCCCAGGGGCCGGATGCCCGGTCCCGCGCCCGGCTCTTCGACCCGGCCCGATCGGGTCCGGTCGGGATGGGACGGTTGGGGGGTTATGCGGGAGGGTCCGCGATCCGTAGCGTCGGGCGGCAATGCCTCGCCGTGCCGTCCTCGTCCTGCTCGCCGCGCTCCTCGTCGCCGCCGCGGGCGCCGGATCCGCCCACCCGGTCGTCGCCGCGCCCGGCGGCCCCTGCCCGGCGTGGCCGACGTCGTTCAGCGTCCCGCCCGAGATCCGCGTCCTGCGGGTTGCCAGCGGCACGGTCGACACGGTCCCGTTCCGCGCCTACGTCGAGAACGTCCTCGCCTGGGAGTGGCCGTCGACCTATCCGGCGGAGGCGCTGAAGGCGGGGGCGATCGCGGTCAAGCAGTACGCCTGGTACTACCTCATGCGCCCGCGCACCGCCTACGTCACCCCGACGGGTGCGTGCTACCACGTGCGCGACGACACGAACGACCAGAAGTACGACCCCGCCCGGACGCCGCACGCGAACCACCTCGCCGCGGTCACCGCCACGTGGCCGCTCACGCTCCGCAAGAGCGGAACGTTCTTCCTGTCCGGATACGGCCCGGGTACGGCCGACACGTGCGGCGCGGACCTGTCCTCGATCCGCACCCGGCTCGCCCAGCGCGGCGTCCGGGCCTGCGCCCTGGCGGGGATGCCGATGGCGGACATCCTGCGCATCTACCTCGACCCCGGACTCGTCATCGCCAGCGGCGAGCGCCTCGCCGGACCGGACCGCTTCGCAACCGGCGCGGCCGTCTCCGCTGCGACGTTCGGGACCGGCGTGCCGGTCGTCTTCGTCGCGACCGGGCTCGACTTTCCCGATGCCCTCGCCGCCGGCCCGGCGGCCGCGCGGCTCGGAGGGCCGGTCCTGCTCGTCGGCGCGACCGGGCTGAGCGAGTCGGTCGCGGCGGAGCTCGTCCGCCTCCAGCCCGCATCCATCGTCGTGCTCGGCGGACCGTCCGTCGTCGGTGACGACGTGCTCACCGCGCTCGCGGCGTATGCCCCGACCGTGACCCGGATCGCCGGTGCGACGCGCTACGAGACGGCGGCGGCAGCCTCTGCGGCAACGTTCGCGCCGGGCGTGCCGATCGCCTTCGTGGCGACCGGCATGAACTTCCCGGACGCGCTCGTCGGCGCGGCCGCCGGGGCGCGACTCGGCGGCCCCGTGCTCCTCGTGCCCGGCGACGGCGTGCCGGAGGCGGTCGCCACCGAACTGACCAGGCTCCAGCCGGCGCGCATCCGCGTCCTCGGCGGCCCGAGCGTCGTGTCCGACGCGACGCTCGAGGCACTCCGCGCCTATTCCGCCGACGTCGATCGGCTCGCCGGCGCCACGCGCTACGCGACCGCGGCGGCCGTATCCGCGGCGCTGTACGAGGCCGGCGCGCCGTTCGTCGACCTCGCCACCGGCCTGAACTTCCCGGATGCCCTGTCGGCCGGCCCGCGCGGTGGTCCGCTCCTGCTCGTCCCGCCAACCGGCCCATTGCCACCGGAGGCTGCAATGGAGGCCGCCCGCCTGGCGCCCGCCCGGCTCGTCGCGCTCGGCAGCGTCGGCGCCCTGTCGGACGCCGCCGTCGCCGGCGTCGCCGCGGCGCTCGCGGGAGGCGCGTCGGCGCAGTGACCGAGGCGATCGATCAGGCCGGGAGCAGCCCCACGTGCCGATCGAGCATCGCTCGCATCGGGACGACCATCACGTACTGACCGGCGAATGAGGAAAGCCAGCTCCGAGCGCTCTGGCCCGTGCGGCGCTGCACGAACTGGCGCCCGAGTTCGCTGATCGATAGCGCCTCGCGCGGTTTGGGGCTGGGTCCCCATGTCTTCGAGCCGTGCGGGTAGAGCGGGTCGAGGACGATCGCCTCGGTGACGGTGAAGTCCGCCGTCGTCGAGGGATCCGCGGTCGCCGTGAACCCGCTCATGACCCAGGCGTGCCGTCCGCGCCAGACGAGCAGGCCCACCGGCTTGCCGGTCTGGCTGATCGCCGTGGCCGCGACCCGCATCGCCTCCTCGATCGTCGTCGTGCCGACCAGCCGATACGGTCCGGCTCCCTCGAGGTTGAGCCCGGCCGACCAGCCACGGACGCTTGCTCCCTGGCGCTGCCGGCCGTCCGGCCGCGAGCCGCTGTAGTAGCGCGCGATGTCCTGGAGCCGGAGCTGTTCGGCCGCCGTGCGGTCGTCCTCCGCCTCGATCATGTTGAGCATCATCTGCATGCTCGCCCCGACGCACTGGACGAAGTTCGTCTGGGCCACGAAGTCGGTCGGCGTCGACACGTCGAGTCGAAAGGCCGTCGCCGCGCCGGCCGGAACGGGTCCCGCGACGACGATCGCCTGGGCCGCCAGGAGGAGAGCGATCGCGAGGCGCCCCAGGCGTCCGCGTCGACGGTGCGTCACGAGCAGGAATCTACGACCCGGATTCAACGCCTGTCATCCGTCATGGATACGACGTCGTGCCGCCGGTGGATTGGGTGACGGATCACGCGCCGCCGTCGCGCCCGAGCGGCGCCTCGAGCCCGTCCCGGAGGAGCGCCAGCGTGCGCCGCGCGTAGCTCGCGCCGGCGAGGGCGAGGTCCCAGTGGTCGTCCGGGTCGAGCGAGTCGAGGATGCGTCGATAGCTCTCGACCTGGCGGATCGCCCCGAGGGGCAGGGCGAGCCGCACCGCCTCGTCCGCCCGGCTCGCCGGCACGAAGTCCGACCAGTGGGCGACGTAGCGGTCGACCATCCGCCGCCGGGCCGCGACGTCCGGCGTGCGACCGACCCACGTCACGAGGTCGAGGAACGGATGCCCGATCGCCGCGTCGGACCAGTCGAACACGACCATCTGCCCGTCCCGTCGGGCGACGTTCCACGGGTGGAAGTCGCCGTGCACGACGGTCGCCGGAGGGCCGAGCTCGGCGAGTGCATGACACGCGTCGATCAGGCGCGGCAGGGCTGTCGCCAGGCTCCGCCGGGCGTCCGCGTCGAGACTCCCGACGGCCGGATCGTCGATCAGGGCCGGCAGGCGGCGGGCGAGGGCCTCGAGGCCGCGATCCTCGAAACCGGCGGCCGCCAGCTCGCCGTCACGGCCGACCCAGCGCCGCTGGATCGTCGCGAGGGCATCGAGCCCGTCGGCCCACCGATCGACCGGCTCGTTGCCGAGGAGCGTGCCGCCGAGGTCGCCCATGAGCAGCCAGCAGTCCTCGTCGCTCGTCGCGATGACCTCCGGCAGGAGGTCCGGCGACGCGCCGGCCAGGGTCGCCGTGAGCCGCGGTTCGGTCCGAAAGACGGTGGCGCAGGCCTTGAGGAACGCCGCGCCGCGATCCGTGTCGGCCCGGACGACGGCCGACAGGCCCCACAGGTAGTGCAGGCGGGGCGTCCCGGACGCCGTGAGTCCGGCTCGTGCCATCCGGTTCGTCATCCAGGCGCCGGCGCGCTCGAGCCAGCCGGGATGCGACCACGCCGGACGTCGCGGGCTGGGCCCGTTTCGGCGCTCGTCCACCCAGCGCCTGACCGTGGCCCCGGCCGGCTCCGGATCGATGGCCGGTTCGACGGTACCAGCCTCGATCCAGTCGAACCCGGCCGGAGGCACGAGTCCCTCGATCGGCGCGAGCTCGAGCAGGTACGTCGTGCTGCGGCCCGCCCCGACAGCATCAAGCGGGACGATGCGGAGGGGAACCGGCTCGCTCCCGAGCAGCCCGGCGACCGCGTCGGCCAGCGCCGACAGGCTCGGCTCCTCGTCCGACGCCTCGGCCGTGACGGTCGGCAGCCGGAGCCCGTCCGCGGTTCGCGCCAGGACGGACGTCCCCGTGCTCGACCTGGGCAGGAGGACGACGACGTCGAGCCGGACCGGGCGGGACGGCGGCGTGGGGGTGCTCACTCGTCGGCGAGGTTCGGGGCGAGCCAGCGCGCGGCGTCGTCGACCGGCATCCCCTTCCGGCGAGCGTAGTCCTCGAGTTGATCGCGCCCGATCCGCCCGAGCCCGAAGTAGTGCGTTTCGGGGTGCCAGAAGTAGAACCCGGAAACGGCGGCGGCCGGATACATCGCGAACGACTCGGTCAGGCGGACGCCGGCCACCCGCTCCGCGTCGAGCAGGTCGAACAGGGTTCCCTTCTCCGTGTGATCCGGGCAGGCCGGGTAGCCGGGTGCCGGGCGGATGCCCTGGTAGTGCTCCGCGATGAGCGCGTCGTTGTCGAGGGCCTCGTCGGGGGCGTACCCCCACAGCTCGCGCCGGACCCGCTCGTGCAGTCGCTCCGCGAACGCCTCGGCGAGGCGGTCGGCGAGCGCGCGCGCGAGGATCGCGCTGTAGTCGTCGTGGGCGGCCTCGAAGCGGGCGACGAGCTCGTCGAGGCCGTGGCCGGCGGTGACGACGAAGGCGCCGACGTGATCCGCCACGCCCGACTCGCGCGGAGCCGTGAAGTCCGCCAGCGCCAGGTTGGGCCGGCCCGGCGGCTTGACCATCTGCTGGCGGAGGGTGTGGATGACCGCGACCGGGCGCGAGCGCGAGGCGTCGGTGTACAGCTCGATGTCGTCGCCGACGGCGTTCGCCGGCCAGAAGCCGACGACGGCGGAGGCGCGCAGCAGGCGCTCGGCGACGATCCGATCGAGGAGGGCGCGGGCGTCGCGGTACAGGTCCCGGGCCGCCGACCCCACGGTCGGGTCGTCGAGGATCGCGGGGAAGCGGCCGGCCAGCTCCCAGGTCGCGAAGAAGGGGCTCCAGTCGATCCGCTCGACGAGCTCTGCCAGCGGGTAGTCGTCGAAGGCACGGGTGCCGGTGAACGCCGGGACCGGCGGGTCGATCGCCGTCCAGTCGATGGCGAAGGCGTGCCGGCGTGCCTCTGCGATCGGGTGGCGGAGCTCCTTCTCCCGGCGGTCGCCGCGCGCCCGGCGGACCTCCTCGTATTCGTCGCGCACCCGCGCCGCGTACGCCGCCCGGCCGGCCGGGTCGAGGAGCGCGGCGGTCACGCCGACCGCCCGCGACGCATCGAGGACGTGGACGACCGGCCCGTGATAGCGCGGCTCGATCTTCACCGCGGTGTGCGTGCGCGAGGTCGTCGCACCGCCGATGAGGAGCGGGATCTCGAAGCCCTCGCGCTCCATTTCCGCGGCGACGTGGGTCATCTCCTCGAGCGACGGCGTGATGAGCCCGGACAGGCCGATCGCGTCGGCCCCGAGCTCGCGCGCGGTCTCGAGGATGCGCGACGCCGGAACCATGACCCCGAGGTCGACGATCGCGTAGTTGTTGCACTGGAGCACGACGCCGACGATGTTCTTGCCGATGTCGTGGACGTCGCCCTTGACGGTGGCCATGACCACGAGCCCGGCGTTGCGCGACGCGCCGGCGTCCTTCTCGGCCTCGAGGTACGGGACGAGGTGGGCGACCGCCTTCTTCATCACCCGGGCGCTCTTGACCACCTGGGGCAGGAACATCTTGCCGGCGCCGAACAGGTCGCCGACCACGTTCATCCCGGCCATGAGCGGGCCCTCGATGACCTCGATCGGGTGCGCCGCCGCGAGGCGGGCCTCTTCGGTGTCCTCGACGATCCACGCGTCGAGGCCCTCGACGAGCGCGTGGCTCAACCGCTCGTCGACCGGCCGTTCGCGCCACGCGAGGTCGTCGGGCCGGCGGGTCGTGGCCGTGCCGCCGTAGCGGTCGGCGACCTCGAGCAGTCGCTCGGTCGCGTCCGGCCGCCGGGCGAGGACGACGTCCTCGACCCGCTCGCGCAGCTCGGGGTCGATGTCGTCGTAGATCGCGAGCTGGCCCGGGTTGACGATGCCCATGTCCATCCCGGCCGAGATGGCGTGGTACAGGAACACGGAGTGGATCGCCTCGCGCACGGGATCGTTGCCGCGGAACGAGAACGACACGTTCGACACGCCGCCGGACACGCGGGCGTGGGGGAGCGTCGCCTTGATCCGCCGGGTCGCCTCGATGAACTCGACCGCGTAGCGGGCGTGTTCCTCGATGCCGGTCGCGATGGCGAAGATGTTCGGGTCGAGGATGACGTCCTGCGGGTCGAACCCGGCGCGCTCCGTGAGGAGGCGGTAGGCCCGGGTCAGGACCTCGAGCTTGCGGTCCGCCGTGTCGGCCTGGCCGCGCTCGTCGAAGGCCATGACCACGGCGGCAGCCCCGTACCGGCGGACGAGGCGGGCATGCTCGAGGAACGGTTCCTCGCCCTCCTTGAGCGAGATCGAGTTCACCACCGCCTTGCCCTGGACGCAGCGCAGGCCGGCCTCGATGACCTCCCACTTCGACGAGTCGATCATGATCGGCACGCGGGCGATGTCCGGCTCGACGGCAATGAGGTTGAGCAGCCGGGTCATTGCGGCGGCCGAGTCGAGCATCGCCTCGTCCATGTTCACGTCGATCGCCTGGGCACCGGAGTCGACCTGCTCACGGGCGATCTCGACCGCCTCGTCGAAGCGGTCCTCGAGCACGAGCCGGGCGAACTTGCGCGAGCCGGTCACGTTCGTCCGCTCGCCCACGTTGACGAACGTGTTGCCCGGCGGCGGGATGGTCAGCGGCTCGAGACCGGACAGGCGGGTCGCGACCGGAACGTCAGGGATCGCCCGCGGCGCGTACGGCGCGACGGCCTCGGCGATCGCCCGGACGTGGGCCGGCGTCGTGCCGCAGCAGCCGCCGGCGACGTTGACGAGGCCGTCCCGGGCGAACGCGCCGATCGTCTCGGCCATGAACTCGGGCGTCTCGTCGTAACCGCCGAACTCGTTCGGCAGGCCGGCGTTCGGGTAGGCCGACACCGGCTGCGCCGCGACCCGGCCCAGCTCCTCGACGTACTCGCGCAGCTGGCGCGCGCCGAGCGCGCAGTTGAGGCCCACGATGAGCGGCCGCGCGTGGGCGACGGAGTTCCAGAACGCCTCCACCGTCTGGCCCGACAGGGTCCGACCCGAGGCGTCCGTGATCGTCCCCGAGATCATCACCGGGAGGCGGACGCCGAGCCGGTCGAAGACGTCCTCGATCCCGAAGATCGCCGCCTTGGCGTTGAGCGTGTCGAAGATCGTCTCGACGAGGAGCAGGTCGGCGCCGCCGTCGATGAGCCCGTCGGCCGCCTCGGCGTACGCCTCTGCCAGCTGGACGAACGTCACGTTGCGCGCGCCCGGGTCGGCCACATCCGGCGAGATCGAGGCGGTCCGGTTCGTGGGCCCGAGCGCCCCGGCCACGAACCGCGGTCGCCCGGGCTCGCGGGCCTCGGCGGCATCGGCCGCATCGCGGGCGAGCCGGGCCGCCGCCCGGTTCATGTCGCGGGCGAGGTGGGCGAGCCCGTATTCGGCCTGGTTGATCCGGTTCGCGTTGAACGTGTTCGTCTCGATGATGTCGGCGCCCGCGTCGAGGTACGCGTCGTGGATGGCGCGGACGATCCCGGGCTGGGTCAGGCAGAGCAGGTCGTTGTCGCCGCGCAGGTCCGCGTGATGCCCGTCGAGCCGGATCTCGCCCTCGCCGCCGGCGCCGCGGAACTCCGCCTCGCCGAGGCCGTACGACTGGATCATCGTGCCCATCGCCCCGTCAAGGACGAGGATTCGCTGGGCGAGCAGCGGCTCGAGGAGCGCGTGGCGCGCCTCGCGGCTGAGCGGTGGGGCGGGCAGGGTGGTCGTCATCGGTCGTGTCCGGCGAGGGCGCGAGTGTACCCCGAGGTCCGGTTCAGACCGCCGAATTGACCCGGTGCCGGGGCCCGCTCAGATCCCGGCGATCGAGCGGGCCGACAGGCGGGGGCCGAAGCGCGGGGCGGCGAGCCCGCTCGCCTCCAGGAGGCGGATCACGCGGCCGCGCTGGCCCCGGTAGGGCTCGAGCAGCTCGAGCATCCGCTCGTCCGTGCCGCGCGGCTCACCGGCCAGGGTCCAGGCGACGAGATGCTTGAGGTGGAAGTCGCCGACGCTCACGGTATCCGGGTCGCCGAGTGCCCGGGCGCGCACCTCGGCGGCCGTCCACGCGCCGACCCCGTTCACCGACCGAAGCCGCGCCTCCGCCGCATCCGCGTCCATCCCGACGGCCTCCTCGAGCCGCGCGGCCACCCGCGCCGCTCGACGGATGACGTCCGCCCGACGCTGCTCCACGCCGAGCGGATGGAACGCGTGGTACGGGAGCGTCGCGAGCGTCTCCGGGGCCGGCAGCAGACGGAGGCCGAACGGGCCCGGTGCCGGTTCGCCGAAGCGGCGGACGAGGCCGCGGTAGGCGCGTGACGCCTCCTGCCCGGTGACCTTCTGCTCGAGGATCGCCGGCACGAGCGCCTCCATGACCGCGCCGGTCCGACCGATCCGCAGGCCGCGCAGCCGCCGTGCGAGCTCCGCGACGAGCGGGTTGGCGGGCACGAGGACCGACGGGTCGTCGTCGAGACCGAGCAGGGCCGGCAGCCCGGCGAGGACGCGCTCCGCGCCCGGCCCGTATGCCTCGGCCCGAACGGCACCCGCGACGAGCTCGAGGCCGATCGCGGCCGGCCCATCGGGCGTCCGCGTGGCCCGGACCGCGGTCGTGCGGCCGACGCGCATCGCGGGATCGCCCGGTCCGCGCGTGTGCAGGCCGAGCGTCAGGCGCAGGTCGAGCGGGACGGCGAGCGGAATCGTGCGGCTCGGCATCGGTCGGGTCAGTCTGTCACGCCGATGTCATGCTCCGTGACCGGATCGGGCCACGGCCGCCCGGCCGCGCTGGTAGATTCCGGCGAGACGTGCGACCTCAGAGAGTCGTCGCGGGAGCGGCGGTCATCGCCGCCCTCGCCATGGTCGCCGTCCCCGGATCGGTCGGTTCCAGCGTACCGGGCATCGCTGAGTCGGTCGACGCCACGCTCTTCCGCGAGGTCGACGCGGCGTCCCTGTCCCGGGCGACGGTGGTGACGATCCCGCCGCTCGACCCCGCGTACCGTTCGGACGGTCGGATCGACGCGTCCGCCGTGCTCGTCGAGCCGCTCGACGTGCCGGCCCTGCCGGATCGGGCGGCGGTCGACCAGCCTGAGTCGAAGGCGCGGGTGGTCTTCGTCAACGCGTGGCGGTACGACCGGGAGATCAGCTTCTACGGCCCCGGTTTCTACGGCAAGCGAACGGCCTGCGGCCTGGCCTACACGACGACGATCATGGGCGTCGCCCACCGCTCGCTGCCGTGCGGCACGATGGTCCGGTTCCGGAACCCGTACAACGGCGCGGAGATCGTCGTCCCGGTCATCGACCGCGGACCGTACGTGCCGGGCCGGACGTGGGACCTGTCGGGCGCGGCGTGCACCGCCCTCGGCCACTGCTGGACGGGCCCGATCTACTGGAAGTGGGGCTGATCCGCTCAGCCTGAGCCGGTTGCCGGCTCCCAGCCCGCCGGGGCGAGCTCGAAGCCGGCGTACTCGAAGGCCGGCGCGACGATGCAGCCGACGAGGCTCCACGCGCCGAGCGGCGCGGCCGATTGCCACGCCCCGGCCGGGACCACCGCCTGCGGTCGCTCGCCGGCCGCGACCTCGCCGCCGAGCCGGATCGTCTCGATCGGACCGCCGCCGTCCGCTGGTGCGATTCGCAGCTCGAGCGCCGCGCCGGCCGACCACTGCCAGATCTCCGCAGCGTCGACGCGGTGCCAGTGCGACCGCTCGCCCGCCGCGAGCAGGTAGAGGATCGCGCTCGCGACGGGGCGCTCTCCCTCGCGTATGGCCGCCGCCCGCCACGTCTCGACGAACCAGCCGCCCTCCGGGTGCGGCGCGAGCCCAAGCCGATCGACAACGGCCCGGGCGTCGTCGCCGGTCATCCGGTGATCGACTCGAAGCGCGCGGTGAAGTGGCGGAGGGCGGGCGGCTCGTCGACGATCCGCACCCCGCGCAGGTCGGCCGCCCGGCTGGCCACCCAGGTGACGACTTCGATGACGTAGTCGACATGGCTCTGCGTGTAGGTCCGGCGCGGGATGGCGAGTCGGACGAGGTCCATCGCGGCCGGCGTTTCCGACCCATCCGGGTGGCGGCCGAACATGACCGTCCCGATCTCGCAGCCGCGGATGCCGCCCTCGCGGTAGAGGGCGATCGCGAGGGCCTGACCCGGGTACTCGAGCGGCGGGATGTGCGGCAGGAGCGCCCGCGCGTCAAGGTAGACGGCGTGGCCGCCGAACGGCTTGACGACCGGCACGCCGGCCCGGTCGAGCGCCTCGCCGAGGTACGCCGTCGAGCGGACCCGGTAGCGCAGGTAGTCCTCCTCGACCACCTCGCGCAGGCCCTGCGCGATCGCCTCGAGGTCGCGCCCGGCGAGGCCGCCGTAGGTCGGAAAGCCCTCGGTCAGGATGAGCAGGTTGCGGCACTGCTCGGCGAGCGCGTCGTCGTCGAGGGCGAGCCAGCCGCCGATGTTCGCGAGGCCGTCCTTCTTGGCGCTCATCGTCATCCCGTCGGCGAGCCCGGCGATCTCACGGACGATGTCGGGAATCGGCCGATCGCGCTGGCCCTCCTCGCGCTCGTGGATGTACCACGCGTTCTCGGCGAAGCGGCACGCGTCGAGGAAGAGCGGGACGCCGTGGCGGTCGCAGGCCGCGCGCACGGCGCGGAGGTTGCGGAGCGAGACCGGCTGGCCGCCGCCGGAGTTGTTCGTGATCGTCACGAACACGACCGGGACGTCGCCGGCGCGCTCCTCCAGCAGGCGCTCGAGCGCATCGACGTCCAGGTTGCCCTTGAACGGGTGTTCCGCCGACGGGATCCGACCCTCGGCGATCACGAGGTCGACGGCCTCGGCGCCGGTGAACTCGACGTTCGCCCGGGTCGTGTCGAAGTGGGTGTTGTTCGGGATGACCTTGCCGGGGCCACCGAGGACGCTGAACAGGATCTTCTCGGCCGCCCGACCCTGGTGGGTGGGTATGACGTGGCGGAACGGGAACAGGTTCGTGACGGCGTCGCGGAAGACGAACCAGGACGGCGAGCCCGCGTACGACTCGTCGCCGTGCTGGATCCCGGCCCACTGGTCGCGCGACATCGCGCCGGTCCCGGAGTCGGTCAGGAGGTCGATGAGCACGTCGTCGGCGTGAAGGTTGAACAGGTTCCAGCCAGCCGCCTCGAGCGCGGCGTCACGCTCATCGACGCTCGTCAGGCGGATCGGTTCGACCGAGTGGATCCGGAACGGCTCGATGATCGTCTGCCAGCGGTCCATGCAGCGCTGACGATAGCCGGTCAGCGGACGGGCAGGATCACCACGTAGCGCCGGTACCACTCTCGCCACGACGGACGGGCGCCGGCCGTGTACGGGTCGTCGAGGCGGCTGTCCCGTTCGAAGTACGGGGCGAATCGCACCCGGCCGTTCCGGGAGTTCCGAAGGGTCCCGTACGACACGCGACGATTCACGATGCCCGACGACGCGAGGGGATCGGTGAGGTAGAAGCCGCCGATGCGAAAGGCGTTCGTGTACCCGCCCCGGCGGTTTCGGGCAAACGGATCGCCACGCAGCCCGTAGTAGCCGGTGATGAACTGGGCGTGACGCCCGCGCCAGCCGAGGATGCCGACCGGCTTGCCGGTCAGGATGAGCGCGCGGACCGCGTCCTTGACGGCGGCGTCGAAGGTCGGATAGGCGACGTCCTCGTACACTCGGTTGCCCTGGTACTGCGCGCTCCCGCCCCAACCGAAGGCGTTGAGCGCGTTACGCCAGCCGTGCGGGTCCGACCCGCGACCGGCCGGCAGTGTGTCGTTCCCGCGTTCCCATGCGAGGAGGGCGTCGCGGGTCGCGCTGTCCGTCGTCGGGAGCCACGCGAAGCCGCTTCCCCCGCTGCCCGTTGCCGCGACGATGTTGAGCATGATCTGCGTTGCCGTCGCGGTGCAGGCATGCGGATTGGGGTCCTGGTAGAGGAACGATGTCGGCGAGTACAGGTTGAGCCAGGCGGGCGCGACCGCAGGTCTCGTCCACGTCGGAGCGGGCGTCGGAGCGGGCGCGGGCGGAGGGGTTGGCTCCGGGGGCGGCAGTGGTGCCGGAGAGGGGGTCGGGGCAGGTGGCGGCTCCGGCGTGGGAGTCGGCGTCGGTGCGGGTGTCGGCGTCGGTTCGGGTGTCGGCGCGGGTGGAGGCGTCGGTTCCGGGGTCGGGTCGGGTGTCGGCGGAGGCGTCGGTTCCGGCGTCGGCGTCGGCGTGGCCGTCGGCTCCGCTGCCGGGTCGGCCGTCGGCTCCGCGGCCGGGTCGGCCGTCGGCGTCGGCTCCGGTTCCGCCGCGAACGCGGGCGCCGCACCGAACGAGATGAGCACGCTCAGCCCCACGGCCCAGGCGATCGAGGCTCGGGGGGCGGTCCGGCGGCGTGGCGAGCGGGTCGCAGGCGTCACGCGGCCGAGCATCGCCCCGGCGGCCGCCGCCTGACCCTGGTCCTGGCGTCCCGGGTCGAAGGGGCCGATCGTTCGGTGCACCGTGACACCATCGGCCGCGGTGCCGGCGGCGGTCGTGGGTCGGCAGGGGTTGTGGCTCGGCAGGGGTCGTGGGTCGGCCGCGGTGTTGGCTCGGCAGGGGTTGTGGCTCGGCAGGGGTCGTAGCTCGGCCGCGGTTGTGGGTCGGCAGGGGTTGTGGCTCGGCAGGGGTCGTGGGTCGGCCGCGGTGTTGGCTCGGCACAGGCGGCGTGCTCGGCACGGTGCTGCGGGCAGGGAGCGCCGGGCACCGCGCCCGCCGCCGCCTCCACGAACCGTGCGCCAGACGGGAAAAGGCCGTGAGAATCGTCCCCGTTCGTGCCGGAGCCGCTTGGGCTCCGCGGCGTCGTCGCGTCTGTTCCCACCGCCAAGAATATGGCGCTCCGCAGCGCCCCCATTCATGACGCAAGAGCGAGCGGGCGGACAACGATCGGCGCTCCAGATCCGGCCGTCCGCTTATCCACATCGGCGCGCCGGGCGCATGAATGGGGCCGATCCGGCCACGGTCAAGCTGCCGGCACGGCGCGGCGCGGGAACCGCTGAGGCCCTGCGCGCGGGCCTTGGCGCAGCGACACCAATGGGGACGATCGTCGCGCCCGACGGCCGAGCGCACCGGGCGCTCCGCCCGCCCGAACGCTCCGCCCGCCCGACGGGCCGGCGCCCGGGCGCTCCGCCCGCCCGACGGCCGAGCGCGCCGGGCGCTCCGCCCGCCCGACGGCCGACGCCGGTGCCGATACGCCCGCCCGCAAGTCGGCGCGCAGACGACCCGAATTGACCGCCCCACGGTCGTGGACCGCGGCGCCCGGCCCTCCCGCCCGGCGACTCGTGCCCGGGGACCCTGCCGGTTCCCCAGCCGTGAATGAGAATCAGGGCCGGCACGCCCGGCCAACATCAGGATCTGCTCGAATCGCCGCGTCGCCGAGCGTGCGAGGCGGGAACTTGAGTCAATCCTGACGGGGTACGCACCGCACCGCGAGGCCGGCCGCCTCAGCGGTCCGCACGCGCCGCCTCATCAGTCTGCGCGCGCCTCCTCGACGAGCCGCCGAATCGCGGCCACCACGAGGTCCGGTTTGTCCCACTGGATCATGTGCGTGGCGTTCACCGCGATCGTCAGGCGCGCGTCGCCCGACAGGCCGAGGACGAGCGGCTGCCAGGCCGCGATGAGGGCGGCCTCGTACGGCTCGAACGCATCTTCCCAGCGGAAGCGCTGCTCGACGAACAGGAGCTCGAGCGGCAGGTCGCCGAGATCTGCGTCCGCGAGCTGGTCGGCGGTCGCCGCCCAGTCGAGGTCCTCGGTCGCCTCGATGAGCCGGTTGGTCTCGTCGAGACCGGCGAGCCACGTGTCGCGCAGCGCCGCCGGCAGGTCGACCTCGCGCACGGGATGGATGTCCGGCAGGTACGGATCGACGAGGACGGCGCCGACGACCTCATCCGCGTGGGCGGCCGAGAAGACTCGCGCGTAGACGCCGCCGAGCGAGTGGCCTACGACGATGAACGGGCCGGGCTCGCCGGCCGCGTCGAGCGTCGACCGCAGGCGCGCGGCCGCGTCCGCCGCGTCGTGCCGCCCGATCGAAGCGCTGTTGCCGATCCCGGGCCGGTCCCACGTGCACGTCCGCGTGAGGGCCGCGGTGTCGTCGAGCACGAAGCCCCAACCCGCCGCCCCGGTGCCGAGGCCGGACTCGAGGATGACCGTCGGCGATCCGGAGCCGCGACAGTCGAGGTAGGTGGGCGCGCCGTCCACGACGATCGTTCGGCCGATCGGCAGGTAGGGCGGCGGCAGCCGATGCGCAGCGAACCAGCGCTCGGGCCCGCCGAGCCGCACGACGTCGATGGCGAGCGCGACGACGAGGCCGATGACGACGCCGGCCGCGAGCCGGACAACCCACCACCGGAGACCGGGCCGACGGCGGGTCGGAATGGACGCGGTCACCGGGATACGGTACCCGCGATACCCGTTACGCTGCGCTCATGTGTCGCAGCATCAAGACCCTCCGGCGCGCCGAGACGGCCGCCACGACCGGCGAGATCGAGGCCGCTGCTCGCCAGTTCGTGCGCAAGGTGAGCGGCTACCGCGCCCCGTCGGCCCGGAATTCGGAGGCGTTCGACGCCGCCGTCGACGAGGTCGGCGCCGCGGCGCGCCGCCTGCTCGAGGCGCTCGGGGTCGACGTCGAGCCCGGACCGGATCGCTGGGTACCCGGATCGGGCCAGGCGCGCGCCCGCGTGTGACGACCGCCGACCCATGGTGGGTCCGGCCGGGGCTCGGGATCGTGGGCGGCCGGCTGTCGATCGCCGGCCGCGACGCGGAGGCCCTGGCCCGGCGGCACGGGACGCCGCTCTTCGTGTACGACCGCGCCCGGGTGGCCGAGGCGGTGCGCGACCTCCACGGCGCCCTTGGCCGCGCCGGGTTGCGCCACGTCGTGCGCTTCGCGCTCAAGGCGAACCGCGAGCCGGAGGTTCTCGAGGTGCTTCGTGGCCTCGGGCCGCCCGGCGCCGCGGAGTCGGTCGGTATCGACGCGTGCTCGCCGGGCGAGGTGCTCCATGCGCTCGCCCATGGCTGGCGGGCCGACGAGATCAGCTTCACCGGAACGAACGTCTCGGAGCGAGACCTCGACGTCCTCCTCGAGCACGGCGTGCACGTCAACCTCGACGCGGTCAGCCAGGTCGAGCGGTACGGCCGAAGGGCGCCGGGCTCGCGGATCGGCCTTCGGGTCAACCCGGGATCCGGCGTCGGGTATCACGCCGGGCTCGAGTACAGCGGCGAGCGCCCGACCAAGTTCGGGATCGGCGACGACCGGCTCGACCACGCGCTCGCCGCGGCGGCCCGCCACGGACTCGTCGTCGACACGGTCCACGTCCACGCTGGGTCGGGCTGGCTCGGCGACCGGCTCGCCGACGTCGAGCGCACGACGGCCCGCGTGGCGGCGACGGCGCGGCGGCTCATCGACGCCGGCCACCCGCTGCGGGAGGTGAACGTTGGTGGCGGGCTCGGTCGTCCGGCGCGCGACGACGAGCCGCCGGTCGACGTCGACGCCTGGGCCGCCGTGCTGACCCGGCATCTGGGGCCTCTCGACGTCGTCGTCGCGTGCGAGCCGGGCGACTACCTGACCAAGGACGCGGCGATCCTGATCGGCGAGGTGGTGACCGTCGAGCAGCGCGGGAGCGTGCTGTTCGTCGGCCTCGACCTCGGCTGGAACGTCAACAACGCGTATTTCATCTACCGCTACGCGCAGGAGCTCGTGCTGTGCCGCGACGCGGCGGCGGCGCGCGCGTGGACCGTCACGGTGGCCGGCCACATCAACGAGGCCGGCGACGTGTTCGCCGAGGACTACCCGATGATGCCGGTCGAGGAGGGCGACATCGTCGCGCTGCTCAACGGTGGCGGCTACCACCAGGCGATGAGCACGACGCACTGTCTCCGTCCCGTGGCCGGGGCGTTGTTCCTCGACCGCGGGGCGTAGCTCGGGTCGTCCGCGCGCCGGCTTGCGGGCTGGCAGGCTGCCCCGGCGTCGGGCTTGGGGCGGGCGGATCGTCCCGGCGTCGGCTTTTCGGGCGCGGATCGGCCCGGCGTCGGGTTGTTGGGCGCGCGTCGCGCTGGCGTCGGGTTTTCGGGCAGGCGGATCGGTCCCATTCGTGTCGCAGCGACAAGGGCCGCGTGGAGAGGCCTCCGGGCCTCGCGCCGCGCCCCGGCCAGTGGCTTGAGCGTCGGCGGATCGACCCCATTCATGCGCCCGGTGCAGCTATGTCAATAAGCGGACGGCCGGATCTTGAGCGCCGATCCTTGTGCACTCGGCCCCCGTGGCGACATGAATGGAGGCGGTGCCGAGCGCCTTACGGCCGGCGATGAGGGCAGACCACTGCGACGGCGAGGAGCTCTAGCGGCTCCGGTACGAATGGGGACGATTCGCACGGCCGCTCCGCGCGAGGCGCGAGCAACGGCACCCACGCATCACCGCTCAGCCGACGGCATGCTCAGCCTCCGGCAACCCATCGGCGACGGCGCCCCAGCTGCGGGATCGGTCGACGACGATTCGGATGATCGGCCGCTCCTCGAGGCGGTGGGACGCGTACTGCGCGTACTTCGCCCGGAGCAGGCCGACCGCCATCGCGTGCTCCTCCCGTTCATGCGGCTGCGGCTCGAGCAGGACCCCGCGGCCGTAGAGGCGGACCCACGCCAGTCGGGTCCAGTCCTCGTCCCAGCGATCGACCAGGAGGCTCACGTCCGGAAGCACGAGCAGGTCCTGGACGCGGCTGAGGGCGCGCGGATCCGGGCTCGCCTTCGGTTTCTCATCGATCGGGGAGTAGAGCATCGGCCGCCCCAGCCGATCGCCACCGGGCGCGACGACGAAGCAGACAGGGACGAGACGCGGCGCCCCGCTCGGGCTCACCGTCGCGAGGATCGCACGACGCGCGTCGGCCACGAACGAGCGCTCGCCGGGGGTAAGGATGGGTCGGTCGTCCATCGCCCGGAGAGTGTACGAGGGCTCGACGCGCGGGTGGCCGGGCCGCGAATCGTCGGGCAATCCGGCCGAAAGCGTGGTTGGTGCTCCCGGAAGAACGAAATGCGGTTCGCGGGCTCCGATGCCGGGCCGATGGCCGGGTTCGTCCCTCCACGAAGAACAGATCCGGGACGCCGGCCGGGATTGGCGGCCCGTTCGCCGGATTCGTCGCTCCCCGAAGAACGGATCCGGGAGGCCGGCCGGGATTGGCGGCCCGTTCGCCGGATTCGTCGCTCCCCGAAGAACGGATCCGGGAGGCCGGCGAGATGACGTCCGTGAAACACAACTGCAATGCCCACCGCGACCGCGGGGATGGGTTGAACGTCGCCCGGCGCCTACAACCCCATCACAGCGTGGGAGGAGCTCCAGCCATGTCGCCGCGTCGCTTGTTCGCCCTGGCTCGCCCGGTGGCCGTCGGTCTCGGAATCCTGCTCGTCGGCCAGGTGATGCCGATCCCCGGATCGTCGGCGCAGGAGGAACCGCTCGATCCGGTGCGCGGCGTCGCGCTGCCCTGCGAGGCCCTCTCGACGCCCGGGCTCGCACCGCGCAGTGCCAAGAACCTGTCCCACCTCGCCAACGTGTGCGGGTTCGTCGGCACGGACATCGAGTTCCAGTCCCGGACCGCCGCCGACGGAACGGTCCACGACTACGCGTTCCTCGGCACGATGGGCGGCGGCACGCGGATCTTCGACATCACCGATCCGGCACATCCCACGTCGGCCGGGGCGTACACCGACCCGGGCTACCAGAACGACGTCTCCCTCCGCGGCGACCTGCTCGTCCTCGGCTTCGACTCGCTCGGGGTGAGCGGGGCGACCTCGACCTGCCTCCGCGACAAGGGCAGCGGGACGACGGGCCTCACCCGCGCCGGCATCGACATCGTTCGACTCGAATTCGACCCCGTGTCGGCGACGTTCCAGACGCAGCTCGTCGACTGCTACCTGTCGAGCCAGGGATCGTCGGGCGCCCACACGGTCACCATCCATCCGTCCGGCGAGTGGATCTCCGTGAACACCTCGTTCGTCGGCCTCGAGGCCGTCGACATCCGCGGCGCGACGCCGACGCTCGCACGATTCCTGCCCGATTCGATCGTCGACGACGCGCACGACGTGTCGTTCTCGCGCGACGGGAACACCCTCTACTCGGCGGGTCTCGACTCGACCCGCGTCGTCGACGTGTCCGGCGTGCTCGACGGTCGGGTGCCGACCGTCCTCGCGACCATCCCGAACGTGGCGGCGCCGGGGCAGGGCGCCGACGGCCAGATCATCCAGCTGGCCCACCAGGCCGACACGTCGTCGGACGGCCGAATCCTCGTCGTGACCGACGAGGCGGGCGGCGGGCTGACCGAGACCGCGTGCAACCAGAGCCCGACCGGCAAGATCGGCGGGGCCCACTTCTGGTCGCTCGACGATCTCGGGGCGCCGCGCAAGCTCGGCACATGGGTGTATCCCAACCCGACGCTCGCGATCGACCCCCTCGCCCCGGCGTTGACGGCGATCGGCCGGACGGAGCGGGGCTGCACGATCCACGTCTTCAGGAACGGGGGCAACGGCTCCGCCGGTCCCGGACCGATCGCCGCCGGCTTCGACGGTGTCTCGTCGCTGCCGGGCCGCGAGCTCGTGACCGCCCACTACGGCGCCGGCGTCTGGCACCTCGACTTCGCCGGACCGTCGAGCGCGGCCGACGGCATCGCCGAGGACCCGCGTTCGACGTGGGCGAACACGCTCGGCTGGATCGTCATGCCGGGAGCGGACACGTGGTCGGCCAAGGAGTACAAGGGGTTCATCTACGCGGGCGACATGGCCCGTGGCCTCGACGTATACGCCTTCTCGGACTGCGACGGCCTCGGCTGCATCGTCCGACCGACGAACACGCCGGGCTCGACCGGCGGCGGCGGGCAGCTGGCGGGTGAGCTGGCCGAGTTCACGATCCTGCGTGGCACCGCGGTCGGCGGCCAGGCGCAGTTCGGGTTCGACGTCGCCTACGTCCTCGGCGCGCCAACTCCGACCGGCGGCGTCCACTTCCGCGACCGGACCTCCGGGACGAGGGTCGACGCAACGGCCATCGACTCGCTCACGATCGCGGGAAGTCGCGCGACCATCACCGGCCGGGCGACGGTCGACGGGGTGCCCGGCGTGGGCTTCGTCGTCGAGGTGGAGGATCTCGGCAAGGCCGGCGCCGACACGTTCCGCATCGTCACCGGGACCGGCTACGGCGCGTTCGGGGTCGTGTCGAAGGGCAACATCACGGTGAGCGGCGGGCTGCCCGGCCTGTAACCCGGTCGCCGCGCAGGAGGCGCGGCTCCTGAGGCGCGCCGCCTGTAGACTCGGCCGACCATGGCCACGAACGAGGCGCTCCGGCCGCCGACCCGCCACCTCGCGTCGGCGCGCGTCGTCGCGGTCCGCGGATCGGAGCTCGAGGTCCGCGCCGACGTGGTCGCCGGCGAGGACCCGATGGAGATCCGAGCCGCGGGGCCCGGCCAGGAACCGGTGTCGGTCGCGGTGACGATGCGGACGCCCGGCCACGAGGCAGAGCTTGCCGTCGGCTTCCTGCGCACCGAAGGCCTCATCGCGGGCGACGAGGTCGTCCGGGTGACGTTCGGCGACCCGGCCCGGACGAGCCAGCCGGACGACGAGGTGATCGTCCGCCTGTCGCGCCCGTTCGACGCGAGCCGCGTCGCGGAGCGCCACTTCGTCGCCACGGCAAGCTGCGGGATCTGCGGCAAGGCATCGCTCGACGAGGTCGCCGTGCGCTGCGATCCGCTCCCCGACGGCGAGCCCGTCGTGGCACGCCAAGTGATCCTTGCCCTCCCTGACGCCCTCCGGGCCGCCCAGGTCGACTTCGAGGCCAGCGGCGGCGTCCACGCCGCCGGCCTGTTCGCTCCGGACGGCCGACTCGTCGCCATCCGCGAGGACGTCGGCCGGCACAACGCCCTCGACAAGCTCGTCGGCTCGCAGGTGCTCGCCGGCGCGCTGCCGCTCCACGATCGGATCCTCATGGTCAGCGGCAGGGTCAGCTTCGAGATCGTCCAGAAGGCGGCGGTCGCCGGCATCCCGATCGTGTGCGCCGTATCGGCCCCGACGGACCTCGCGATCGCCGCCGCCGAGCGGCTCGGCGTGACGCTGGTCGGCTTCCTGCGCGGCGACGGCTTCAACGTCTACAGCCACGACGGCCGGATCGACCTGCGCGAACTGCTGGGCGGCTGAGTCGGCGTCAGATCGCCAGGCGGCGGAATGGCCGATCAGGAAACCCCGCCGCGACGGCCGATGCGACGGCCTCGGCTGCCTCGGCCGCCGGCACGATGGACGTGTCGATCTCGACGTCATACCCGCCCCACTGATGGACGACGCCGAACTGGGCCTCCGCCTGGCCGATCGTCCGATCGTTGCGCTCCCGCTCCCGGCGGAGCACGACCTCGAGGGGGCAGCGCACCCCGACGAACAGCACCGGGAATGGCGCCCACAGGCGTCGGCACTCGTCGAGCCACGCCCGTTCGAGCAGGACGTGGTCGACGATCACGTCGATGCCGACCTCGGCCAGCGCCGCGGCGGTTCGGTGCATCCCGCCGACGAGGCGGCGCCCCAACGGGCCCGGTTCGATCGTGAACGGCCCGTCCGCCGATCCGTCCTTCCGGATGTACCGGAACACGTCGGACCAGCCCGGCTGATTCAGGTAGCGCCGTGGCAGGGCGAAGACGAACCGATCGATCCCGAGCTCGAGCCACGGGTCCGGCAGCCGGTCCTGGAGGGCCCGGACCAGCGACGTCTTGCCGGAGCTCGACGTGCCGTTGAGGAGGATGATCCGACCGGTCCGGTCACTCTCCACGGTTCTGGACGAACTGGAAGCCGAAGCGGCCCTTGATGCACAGGTGCCCGTCGGTCACCGACGAGTCGAGCGGCGAGGTGACCTTCACGATTGTGTTGTCCTGGACGTGGAGGTCGACGGCGCAGCCGACACCGCAGTACGGGCAGATCGTCTCGGTCACCGTCTGGGCGCCCTCGTCCCACGTGCCCGCCTCGCGCATCTCGAACTCCGAGCGGAACATGAGGGCGCCGGTGGGGCACACGCCGATGCAGTTGCCGCAGTAGACGCACGCCGATTCCGGCAGCGGCACCGCCTGCTCGGTCGAGATCCGGGCGTCGAAGCCACGCCCGGCGACGGCGATCGCGAACGTGTTCTGGGCGTCTTCGCCGCATGCCTCGACGCACTTGTAGCAGAGGATGCACTTCGCGTAGTCGCGGACATACAGGTCGTTGTCGACCGTGACCGGCTGGGCGACCGTGGCGGCGTGTGTGGCCTCGTCGCCCGACGGCACGTGATGATGACCGGCGACGTGGGCATCGCGCTCCCCGGCGTCGGCCGGTGCGGCCGGCGGGCCGTACCGTGTCGGATCCGCCCGGTAGCGCTCCATGTAGGCGCCGATCGAGCCGTCCGGCTGGGCCGGACCGGCGAGCGACACGTCGACCGACGAGCCGAGGAACTCGAGGACCATCTTCCGGCTGTGTCGGACGCGTTCGGAATCGGTCCGGACGTCCATCCCGGCCTCGACCGGACGCGAGCAGGCCGGCACGAGCACGCGCGCGCCGGTCACCTCGACGACGCACACGCGGCACACGTTGACCGGGGTCAGGTTGTCGGCGTAGCAGAGCGTCGGCGTGTCGATGCCCTCGGCCCGGCAGGCGTCGAGGATGGTCGACCCGGCGGGGACCGACACCGCCGCCCCGTCGATGGTGAGCTCGACCGGCGGCGGCGCCTCGGCCGGCGGCGGGGCGGGCGGCCGCGACGGCCTCGCCGGCGGGCTGAACAGGATCGGGTCGACGGTCATACCGACACGAGCGCCGGCTGGCGAACGGCCGATTCGATGGCCGAGCTGGCGGTCTGGCCGAGGCCGCAGATCGAGGCGTCGCGCATCGCCTGGCCGATCTCCCGCAGGAGCGCGAGCTCATCCGCGGCGCTGCCGTGCGGGCGACCGGCGACGAGGCGGGCGAGCAGCTCCTCCTGGCGTACGGTGCCGACCCGGCACGGGACGCACTGCCCGCAGGACTCGTCGCGGAAGAACTGGGCGATCCTTCGGAGCGTGCCGGCGAGGTCGGCGGTCTCGTCGAAGACCATCACGACGCCGGACCCGAGGGTGGCGCCGATCGCCCGCGTCGCCTCGAACGTGAGCGGCGTGTCGAGGGCATCGGGGCCGACGAACACCCCGGCGGCGCCGCCGAGCAGGACGGTCTTGAGCGCCCGGCTGCCCGGCACGCCGCCGCCGGCCTCGATGAGCTCGCGGAGCGTCGTCCCGAACTCGACCTCGTACACACCGGGTTTCGCAACGTGACCGGACAGGCAGAACAGCTTTGGCCCGCTCGAGCCGTCCGTGCCGATCCGCGCAAACGCCTCGCCGCCGCCGCGGACGATGAGCGGGACGTTGACGAGCGTCTCGACGTTGTTGACGACGGTCGGCTTGCCGAACAGGCCCACCTCCACCGGGAACGGCGGCTTGTTGCGCGGCTCGCCGCGCTTGCCCTCGATCGATTCGAACAGCGCGGTCTCCTCGCCGCAGATGTAGGCACCGGCGCCGCGCCGAACCTCGATGTCGAAGGCGAAGCCGGATCCCGCGATGTCCGGGCCGAGCAGGCCGGCCTCGCGGGCCGATGCGATCGCACCGGCGACCCGCTCCTCGGCCAGCGGGTACTCGCCGCGGATGTACAGGTAGCCCCGCTCGCAGCCGGTCGCGAACGCCGCGATCGTCATCGCCTCGACGACCGCGAACGGATCGCCCTCGAGGAGCACGCGGTCCTTGAACGTGCCCGGCTCCGACTCGTCGGCGTTGCAGACGAGATAGTGCGGCCGGGCCGGCTGGGCGGCCACGGCGGCCCACTTGCGTCCGGTCGGGAAGGCGGCGCCGCCGCGGCCGACGAGCTTCGACGCGGTGACCTCGGCGATGACGGCCTCGCGGCCGATCGCGAGGGCGCGGGTCAGTCCCTCGTAGCCGCCGTGGGCGCGGTAGTCGTCGAGCGAGCCGGGGTCGACGACGCCGACCCGGCCGAGCAGCCGCGACCGTTCGCTCGGCGGTTGTGGCAGGTCCGCGTCGGCGGTCTCGCTCCACCCGTGGTCCGCGGGGTCGAACCACAGGACGATCTGCTCGGCGTCGACCGGGCCGAATGACCAGCGCGCCGGGACCTCGCCGGCGACGGTCAGCATCGCCGCGGGCGCCCGGTCGCACAGGCCCAGGCACGGGCTCCGCTGCCAGGTCGTCGTCCCGTGGCGGATCGGCGATCCTTCCGGCCCCACCGCTGCCTCGAGGTCCGCACACACCTCTTCCGCGCCCGCCAGCCGGCACGCGATGTCGTCACAGACGTGGGCGACGACGGGTGGCCGCTGCGTCGTCGAGAAGAGCGCGTAGAACGTCGCGACGCCGTACGCCTCGGCCGGCGGGACGGTCAGCCGGCGACTGACGTAGTTGAGCGCGGGCTGGCTGATCCAACCGACCCGGTCCTGGAGCGCATGGAGCGCTGGCAGCAGGAGGTCGCGTCGTGACCTCGCCGCGTGGCCGCCGCGCGCCGCATGTCCGTCGGTGGCGGGGTTACGGGCGCCACCCGCCCAGCCCGATGTCGCTGGCCCGAGCACCCCGTCGACCGCTGCCCGTTCGGCCGGCGAGGCGAGCGGCCCGATGACGTGGAGGTCCATCGCCGCTGAGTGTAGGCCGACCGCGCCTTACCGCACGTCCCGATCCTGCGAGCCGGCCGGGCCGCGGGTTCGGAGGGTGGGAATGACCCGATCGAGTGGAGGTCGGTCGCCACCGGGTGGTCGCGCCCCGATCGCGCGGGCCAGCCATGCACCGGCGTTCCCCCCGACGATCGCGCCGACCATGACGCCGACGAGGAGCGGCAGCGACATCGCCACCGGATCGAGTCCCGAGTTGAGCACGGCCAGGGCGACCACGGCGACGCCGACGACCGTGCCGATCATCCCGAAGATCGCCCAGCGAGCCGTGTCGGCAGAAATCGCCACGACGACACGCGGTCGCGATCGGTCGCGGAGCCGGCGCGTCCCGAGCCAGATTCCGCCCATCGCGAGCACGGCCGCACCGGCCAGGAAGATCCACAACGCCGGCTGGTGCACGCCGGTGGCGCCTTCGCGCTCCCAGATATGGATCCGGTTCTCCATCGACCGGAGTGCGCCGATCCCGAACGCGACGGCGACCGCGCCGAGCACCGCGGGCAGGGCTCGGAGGAGGATCGACGGCGAGTCGTCGGCGGACCGACTCCAGGCGAGGACGGCCAGGCCGATCGCGGCGACGGCCAGGAAGAAGCCGTCGGCGACGCCGGACCAGCCGGTCACCGTCTGGGGCGGCGGATTGCCGACGCGCACGAGCCATGGCAGGGGCGATGCGACGATGACGACGGCCGCCCCGACGAGGATGAGCGCCCGGGCCGGGTCCCGGAGGCGCGACGGTTGCGGTTCCGGAGCCGGCGCCGGACGTCGAAGCAGCCGCTCGACGGATGGGTCGCGGCTCGGAGCCTGCCACGGATTGGTCACGACCGCGACGCTACGCGCGGTCGCGTCGGCACGTCAAACGGGCGCCCCCATTTCGGCGGGCCGCTCGGGTCAGGCGCCGGGAGCTCGGTACTCCGCGCGCGCGCTCGTCGCCGCGTCGACCTCGGCCGCCGTCAGGAGCACCGTCGTGGTGACGCGAACGGCGCCCGACGACGAGACGGTCAGCGCGGCCCGTGCGGCCGCCTGGTTGTCCGGCAGCTCGGCGATGAGGATGAAGTCGTCGTCACCGAACGCCCAGTACGCCGCCTCGACCCGACCGCCGACGCTCGCGAAGAGCTTCTCGACGACCGCCATCCGGGCGGAGCCGCCCTCCTTCATGAGCCCCTGGACCCCCGACTCCGTGTATGACGCGCGGAACAGGTAGTGCGCCATGTGCGTTCCTCCTCTGGCCGACCGCGACGCGTGCCGGACCGCGGAAGCGTGCCAGCCCCGACCGGCGTGTCAAGGGGTCGTCGCGGATCTCGTCACGGCCGATGTGCTACCATGTGCTACATGAGCGAGACCGTGGATCGCCCGGCGCGCGTCGGCGTGCGTGAGCTGCGCCAGAACCTGTCGGTCTATCTCCGTCGCGTGAAGGCCGGCGAGACGCTCGAGGTGACGGAGCGCGGCGAGGTCGTTGCGCTCCTCGAGCCGAAGCGAGCCTCAAGGATGTCGATCCTCGATCGGCTCATCGCCGAGGGCCGGGCGACCGCGGCCACGGTGGACCACCGGACGGTCCCGCCGCCCCCGAAGATCCCGGGGCGCCCGCTGTCGGAGATCCTCCAGGAGATGCGTGACGAGGACGATCGATGACCCGGCTGGCGTATGTCGATGCCTCCGCGATCGTGAAGCTCGTCCTTCATGAACCAGACACGAATTCGATGGTCCGTTGGTTCGTCGAGGTGGAGCGAGTCGCGACGAGCGTGCTCGGCGTTATCGAGACCCGCCGCGCGGTGGCCCGCAGGTCCCACGACGCTGTTCACCTTCGCTCGGTGCTGGCGACGCTCGTGACCCTCGCCCTTGACGACGTCATCGCTCGGTCGGCGTCGGCCATACAGCCCCCTTTGCTTCGAACACTGGACGCCGTCCACCTGGCGACGGCGCTGTCCCTGGGCGCCGAACTCGACGCGTTCGTGACCTACGATGACCGGCTCGCGGCGGCCGCCCGGGGCCTGGGCCTGCCGGTCGTCCGACCGGCCTGACACAGGATCCCACTCACGTACGGCCGGCGAGGAGTTGACACGCGCGCTGGCGAGACTACCATGTGACGCATGATACCCGGCGAGACACGGAAGCCGCTCAGCGAGCTGCGACGCGGTGTCGTCGAGTTCTGCGTGCTCGCCCTGGTCCGCGAACGCGACGGGTATGCCTTCGACCTCGTGCGGGTCCTGTCGTCGCGCGGCCTGCTGGCGGGCGAGGGGACGATCTACCCGTTGCTCGCGCGGCTGCGCCGCGATGGACTTGTCGAGACGACGTGGCGCGAGTCCGACGCGGGGCCGCCGCGGCGTTACTACCGTGCGACGGACCGCGGGCGCCGCGCACTCGATGGCTTCGTCGCGGACTGGACGGCGTTCAGGGATGCCGTCGACCGACTGATCACGAGTCCGGGAGGTGGGACATGACCGGCGATGCGCTCGTGCGCGCCTACCTCGAGCGTCTCGGCACCGAGGCGCGACGGCTGCCTGCCGCCCGACGGTCTGAGCTCGTCGAGGAGATCCGCGGCCACATCGAGCTTGCCCTGGACGAGGCCGGGAGCCGCGACGAGGCGACGGTGCGGACGGCGCTCGACCGACTCGGGTCGCCCGAGGCAATCGTCGATGCGGAGGCGGACTCGGTCAACGCTCCCGGTCCGGAGGACTCCGGCGGCGCGGGTCGTGCGACCCAGCGCTGGGGCGCCGTTGAGGTTGCCGCCGCCCTCCTCCTTACCCTCGGAATGATCCTGCTCCCGGTGTTCGGACCGCTGCTGGGGCTCGGGCTCGTATGGATGTCGTCGTACTGGACGATCAGGGAGAAGATCGTCGTCACGGCAGTCGTGCTCGCCCTGCTCATCGTTCCGGCGCTCGGGTTGCTCGCCGTCGGTGGTGGGACCGAGGCCTCATCGCCCGGCCCGCTCCCGGTCGATCCTTAGGCGGGCAGCGCCGCCGCGACCTTCTCGATCCGGATCGCGGTCGCCTTGAACTCCGCCGTGCCGGACTTGGGGTCCGTCGCGTCGATCGTGAGCAGGTTCGTGGCCACGTCGTCCTGGAAGTGGAGGGTCATGAAGGTGAGGCCGGGGCGGAGCGACGGGTCGATCCGGATCGGCACCTCGACCGACCCGCGCCGCGACGTGACGCGGACGACCTCGCCCTCGGCGAGTCCGAGGCGCTCCGCGTCCTCCGGACTGATGTCGAGCGACTCGCCGCGACGCAGCGGAGACGAGTAGCCGGCCGTCTGGACGCCGGTGTTGTACGAGTCGAGCCGTCGGCCGGTGGTGAGCCGGATCGGGAAGTCGTCGTCGAGCTTGTCGACCGGCGGATCGTGCTCGACCGCCACGAACGGGACGCGGTTGCCCGGAACCGGGTCCTCCCACAGGCGGCTGTGGAGGAACAGCTCGCCCGGGTGGTCCTCGTCGTAGCACGGCCACTGGATGCCGCCGAGCTCCTCGAGCCTCCGGTAGCTCATCCCGGCGTGAACCGGCGACAGGCGGCGGACCTCGTTCCAGACGTCCTCCGCCGTCTGGGTGCCCCAGTCGTGGCCCATCCGCCGTGCCAGCTCGACGATGATCGCAAGGTCGTCGCGCGCATCGCCGGGCGGATCGATCGCCTTGCGCACGCGCTGGACGCGCCGCTCCGAGTTCGTGACGGTACCCTCGCTCTCCGCCCATGCCGCGGCGGCGGGGAGGACGACGTCGGCCAATTCGGCCGTCTTCGTGAGGAACAGGTCCTGCACGACGAGGAACTCGAGGCCGGTGAGGAGGTGGATCGCCCGCGTCTGGTCCGCCTCGGACTGGACGGGGTTCTCGCCGATCACGTAGACCGCGGTCAGGTCGCCGCGCTCCATCGCGTCGAACATGCCGGACAGGTGCCAGCCACGCTTCGGCGGCACGGGAACGCCCCACGCCTCGTCGAAGCGGGCCCGGAGTGCCTCGTTCTCGACGTGCTGGAACCCGGGCAGGCGGTCCGGGAGGGCGCCCATGTCGCCGCCGCCCTGGACGTTGTTCTGACCGCGGAGGGGATTGAGGCCACTCCCGTAGCGACCGACGTGCCCGGTCAGCAGGGCGAGGTTGATGAGCGCAAGAACGTTGTCGACCGCGTTGTGGTGCTCGGTGATGCCGAGGGTCCAGCAGATCATCGCCCGGTCGGCCGTTGCGTAGGCGTGGGCGAGCTCGCGGATGAGGTCGGCCGGGACACCGGTCTCGCGCTCGGCGTAGTCGAGCGTGTACGGCTCGACGCCGGCCGCGTAGGCGTCGAACCCGGTGCTCGCTCGGTCGATGAACGCGCGATGGTGGAGGCCGGCGGCGATGATCTCGCGGCCGACTGCGTTCGCGAGGGCGATGTCGGAGCCGACGTCGAGGCCGAGCCAGCCGTCCGCCCACTCGGCCGAATCCGTCCGTCGCGGGTCGACCGCGTAGAGGCGGGCGCCGTTGTGGACGCCGCGCAGGACGTGGTGGAAGAAGATCGGATGCGTCTCTCGGGCGTTGCTGCCCCAGAGGACGATCAGATCGGTGTCCTCGACCTCACGATATGAGCTGGTTCCGCCACCAGCGCCGAAGACGGTCGCCAGACCGGCGACAGACGGCGCGTGTCAGGTGCGGTTGCAGCTGTCGATGTTGTTGCTGCCCAGGACCGTCCGGCTAAACTTCTGCGCCGCGAAGTTGACCTCGTTGGTCGCCTTGCTGCAGCTGAACACGCCGAACGTCGTCGGGCCCTTGGCCGCCTTCGCGGCCGTGAACCCGGCGACCACCCGGTCGAGCGCCTCGTCCCACGTCGTTGGGCGGAAGTCGCTCCCCCTCGTGTCGCGGACGAGGGGCTGGGTCAGTCGAACGTAGCGCTTCGGCACTCGGTGCCTCCGTGCGGGTTGACGACGCCGTCGAGTGTAGTCCGCGCCGCGGTCCGGGTACACCGCCAGTCGCCCGCTACGAGAGCGACACGCCCTCGCCGGGCTGGACCGACCCAACCCGCCAGTGGTCGACGCCGCGCGCGTCGAGGTCCGCCTGGACGGCGGCGAGCGATCCGGGCGGCACCGCCGCGAGGAGGCCGCCGGAGGTCTGCGGGTCGTGGGCGAGCGCGACGAGTTCGTCGGACACGCCTGGGACGCGGTCGAGCGACGGCGCCACGAAGCGCCGATTGTGGGCGGCGCCGCCGGTCTCGACCCCGGCCGCGGCGAGCGCGAGCGCACCCCCGAGTGCCGGCAGCGCGGCCGCCTCGAACGCGAGCCGCACGCCGCCGGCCCGCGCCATCTCGAGGCCGTGACCGAGCAGCCCGAAGCCGGTGACGTCCGTGGCCGCCGCGACGCCGTGATCGACGAGCACCTCCGAGGCGGCCCGGTTGAGCTCGCGCATCTGGTCGATGGCGGCCGCGAAATCCGTATCCGCCGTTCTGCCCTGGCGCCGGCCGCTGACGAGGAGCCCCGTGCCCAGTCGCTTCGTCAGGAGCAGCACGTCACCTGGCCTGGCGCCGCCCTTGCGCAGCAGCCGCGATGGGGCCGCCGCGCCGATCACGGCCAACCCGTACTTCGGCTCCGGGTCGCGGATCGTGTGGCCGCCGGCGAGCGTGCCGCCCGCCGCCCGCACGACCGACGCCGCCCCGTCGAACACGGCGGCGAGCACGTCGCGTGGCAGCTCCTCCGGAAACGCCGCGATCGACAGGGCGAACAGGACCCGTCCACCCATCGCGAACACGTCCGACACGGCGTTGGCCGCCGCGATCTCGCCGAACGTCCGCGGGTCGTCGACGAGCGGCGGGAAGAAGTCGAGCGTCCCGATGATCGCGAGGTCGTCCGACACGCGGTAGACCGCGGCGTCGTCCGGGGGCGTGAGGCCGGCGATGAGCGCGGCGGGTGCATCGGCCGCACCGAGGCCCGCCAGCGCGTCGGCCAGCAGGTCCGCCCCGAGCTTCGCCGCGCAGCCGCCGCAGTCGGTCAGTTCGGTCAGGCGGAGCGGCGGCTCCGCAGAGCGTGGGATCACCGGTCGATCATAGGCGGACGGGGATCGGACGGCCGCCGCGCTACCATCGGGCGGGAGCGGTCGGGTCCCGGTGGGTCCCCTGGTCTTCAAAACCAGTGGCGCGGCGCTCGGCGTTGCGCGGTGGGTTCGACTCCCATGCGCTCCCGCCATGGAGGTCGCCTCGCCCGATGGCCATCCAGCGTCCGGTCCGACCGCCCGCCGTCGAGGCGGTCCTCGTCGCCGTTCGGGCCGCCCTCCAGGCGCCGCGTGAGCATGCCGCCCTTGCCGCGGCGGCGCGTGCGGTCGTCGCCGAGGAACGGGCGCGACTGGGCGACGGGCAGGCGGCGGCGCGCGATGTCGCGGCGCTCGCGGCCGAGGTCGTCCGCCGGCTCGAAGCGACGGAACGCGCCTGGTCCACGGGGCTGACGCCGGTCATCAATGCGACGGGCGTGGTCATCCACACGAACCTTGGGCGCGCGCCGTGGCCGCGCGCGGCGATCGAGGCGGCCCGAACTGCGGCGGCCGATCCGCTCCTGCTCGAGCTGGACCGCGACACCGGGCGGCGCGGCCACCGCTTCCGCGCGGCGGAGGCGCTGCTCGTCGAGCTGACCGGTGCGGAGGACGCGCTCGTCACGAACAACAACGCGGCGGCGGTCGCCCTCGCCGTCGGTCTGGCCGGGCGCGGCCGCGGCGTGGCCGTCTCGCGCGGCGAGCTCGTCGAGATCGGCGGCGGCGTGCGCATCCCGGAGATCGTCCGCCGCGCGGGCGCGCGGCTCATCGAGGTGGGCACGACGAACCGGACCCGGGCGGCCGACTTCGAGCCTCCGCTGGCCGACGGGCGGGCGCGCCTCGTCCTGCGCGTGCACCGATCGAACTTCCGCCAGGAGGGCTTCACCGAGGATCCCGATCCCGTCGCGGTCGCCGAGCTCGCGCACGCTCACGGGGCGCTCGTGGTCGACGACCTCGGCAGCGGCGCCCTGCTCGACACCGCCACGGTCGGGCTCGCCCACGAGCCGATGCCGTCCGAGCGACTCGCCGCCGGCGCCGATCTCGTCACGTTCAGCGGCGACAAGCTCGTCGGCGGGCCCCAGGCCGGGCTCGTCGTCGGCGGCGCGGACCTCGTGGCGCGGCTGCGGCGGGACCCGCTCGCGCGCGCGATGCGCCCGGACAAGGCGACGCTTGTGGCCGTCGCGGCGACGCTCGCCCTGTACGCGGCGGGCCGGGCCACGGCAGAGGTGCCGGTCTGGCGCATGCTCGCCACGTCGGTCGACGCGCTCCGCGAGCGCGCCGCTTCGCTCGCCCGAACGATCGGTGAGGCGGTCGCGATCGTCGACCTGCATTCGACCGTCGGCGGCGGCAGCCTCCCGGGCGAGAGGCTCCCGTCGGTCGGCCTTGCGCTCCGGGCCCGGTCCGCCGATCGGCTGCTCGGCCGGTTGCGCGGCGGCGAACCGGCCGTCGTCGGCCGGATCGAGGACGGCCGCGTCGTGCTCGACCTGCGGACGGTGGACCCGGCGCGTGACGCGGACCTCACCGGGGCCGTCCGCGCCGCGCTCGGGGATCGGTCGTGACGGTCGTCGTCGGGACCGCCGGCCACATCGACCACGGCAAGACGGCGCTGCTCCGCGCGCTGACCGGGATCGACGCCGATCGGCTTCCTGAGGAGCGGCAGCGGGGCATGACGATCGACGTGGGCTACGCCCACCTCCGCCTCGACGACGGGTCCGAGATCGACTTCGTCGACGTGCCCGGCCACGATCGGCTCGTCGGCAACATGCTCGTCGGGGCCGGCGAGATCGACGCGGCCCTCCTCGTCGTCGCCGCCGACGACGGGCCGCGCGCGCAGACGTTCGAGCACCTCGAGCTGCTCGACGCGCTCGCGATCCGCCATGGCATCGCGGTGGTCACGAAGGCGGATCTCGTCCCGCCGGAGCGGCTCGAGGAGGTCGTGGCCGCGACCCGGTCGCTGCTCGCGCGCACGAGCGTCGCCGGCGCACCGGTGCTGCCGGTTTCGGCGACGCGAGGCGACGGGCTCGACGCGCTGCGCATGGCGCTCGCGGAGCTGCGCGACGCGGTTCACGCAGCGAAACGACTCGAGGCGCGGCCGTCGCGCCTCGCGATCGACCGCGCGTTCGTCGTGCGCGGGCGCGGCACGGTCGTGACGGGGACACTCCGGGGCGAACCGATCACCCGTGGATCGACGCTTCGGCTCGTGCCGGGTTATGCCGAACGCGAGACGGTCCGGATCCGGGAAATCCAGGTCCATGGCGGCACGGTCGAGCGCGCGGGGCCCGGACGCACGGCGCTCGCCATCGCCGGGCCGAGCGTCGACCGACTGGCGCGCGGGCACGTCCTGGCCGGCGGACCGGACGTGGTCGAGACGTCGCGCCTGCTCGCCGTGTTGCGCCCGCCGGTCCCGCTCCGCGCCGCCGCGCCGCCGCCGGCGTCGCTCCCAGCCGACGGCGCGATCGTGATGCTCCATCTCGGCACAGATCACGCGGCCGCCCGCGTCGTCCGATCCGGACGCGAGGCCGGGCCGCTCGACGACGGCGCGGCAACCGCCGTGCTCCGCCTCGACCGGCCGATGGCGGCGGCGATCGGCGACCGGTTCGTCCTGCGCGACGCGGCGGCCGGGGCGGCACTCGCCGGCGGTGTCGTCCTCGACCCCCTACCGGCGCGCGGGGTCTCGCGGCGCCGCGCGACCGCGGCTCGCCTCGGGGCCTTCGCGACCGCCGCAGCCCGCCTCGAGGCCATGGCCGCCCCCCTCGTCGAGCTGCACGGTGCGCTGCCGGTGTCGCGCGTGGCCGAGGCGGGCGGGAACGGGGGACCGACGACGCCCGGTCTCCTCGTGGCCGGTCCGGTCGCCCTCGCCCCGGATGTCGCGGCGCGCCTCGTGACCGAAGCGTCGGCTGCGGTCGAGGCCGCCAGCGCGGGCCATGACACGGTCATGCCCGGCGCCCCCGCGCCGATCGTCCGGGATGCCGTGGCGACCGCGCTCCGCCGTGCGGCCACGGTCGACCGTGAGGGAGCCGACGCAGCCGCGACCGCGTTCATCGACGCGCTCGTGCGGGCGGGTCGCCTGGCCCGCAGCGGGGAACGGCTGCTCCGTCCCGGTGCGTCGGTCGGGCCGTCGCCGCATGCACGGGCGGCGCTCGACCGCCTCGTGGCGGGCCTCGACACGCCGACGCCGCCGTCCCTGGCCGAGGCGGTGCGTGCGGCGGGATGCTCGTCGGACGCGGTTCGGATGCTCGAGGCGGCCGGCGAGATCGTTCGCGTCGACGACGATCTCGCGTTCGCGACGCCGACCTACGCCCGGCTCGAGTCGGTCGCCGTGGCCATGGCCGAGCAGGCGCCGCTCATGCCGGCGGCCTATCGCGACGCGATCGGATCGAGCCGCAAGTACGTCATGGCCCTGCTCGAGGAGTTCGGGCGGCGCGGCGTCCTGGCGAGGACGCCTGCGGGCCACGTGCCCGGCCCGCGCAGGCCGGTCGGCGGTCCGTCCGGGCGATGATCGGCGAGCTGCCGGCCGCGTCCGGGATCGTCCTCGCCGGCGGTCGATCGAGCCGCTTCGGACGCGACAAGCTGGTCGAGCCGTTCGACAGCCGTCCGCTCGTCCATCACGCGATCCTCGCCGTCGCGCAGGCGACGACCGAGGTACTCGTCGTGATCGGTCCCGTCGGCGACGGCCCAGCGCTCCCGGCGACCCTGGAGGTCGGCGTTCCGGTTCGAGTCGTGCGCGACCCGACGACGGATGGCGGACCGCTCGTCGGGCTGCTGGCCGGTCTCGAGCGGGCTCGGGAGTCGTGCGTCGTCGTCGCCGCGGGCGACATGCCCTCGCTCGTTCCGGACGTGATTCGGGCCCTGCTCCGGTCACTCGCGGCGGGCACCGACGCGGAGGCAGTCGCGCTCGAGCGGCGTGGGCGGCGCGAGCCGCTCCCGATCGTTCTGCGCACGGGCTCCGCAACCGAAGCGGCGGCCCGCCTGATCGCCGACGGCGAGCGCAGCCTGCGTGCCCTGCTCGCGGTGCTGCGCACCCGCGACCTCGAGGAAGGAGCTTGGCGGCCGCTCGATCCCGACGCTGCGACGCTCCGCGACGTCGACGTGCCAGGCGACCTCGCCACATGAAGAAGCGACGACGCCCGCGGAGGAGGATGCGGGCGTCGTCGCCGGGAGCCAGGAGCGGGGCTGGGAGAGATCAGCCCCGCGGCGGATCAGCGGGCGTAGGGGTAGTCGGTCAGCGTGGGGAGGGTGCCGGTCGCGGTCGGGGCCGGTTGCGTGATCGCGGAGCGAAGGCGGGCGATCAGCTGGATGGCCCGGTCGCCGAAGCCGGGGCGGTCGTTCGCTCGGCGGCGGTCGAGCGCGCTCTCGGCCAGGCGCTCATAGAGCCGGGCGTGCGCGAGGACGAGGCCGAGGTCCGGCTGGAGGGCGTGAGCGTTCATCGTGCCGTGGCTCCCTTCTGCAGCGCTCGATCGGCGACTGCAGGCCCAGCATCGGCGATCCACGCGCAGACGACGATCGACGGACGACCGCAATCCGCCTACGTCATCCGTCGAGGTCCGGCGTCTCGCACACCGGCTCCCCGTCGACGAAGGTCGCCACGACGCGAGCCTCCCCGATCGCCCCGGCCGACCGATCGAACAGGTCCCGGTCGAGCACGGTGAGGTCGGCCGCCTTGCCGACCTCGAGGCTTCCCGTCTCGGCGTCGAGGTGATTGACCCACGCCGATCCCGCGGTGAACGCGGCGAGCGCATCGACGAGCTCGATCCGCTCGTCCGGCAGGAACGGCTCCCGGCCGCCGCGATGCCCGTCCCAGACGCGTTCGACGGCGAGCTCGATCTGGAGCAGCGGGTTCGGCGTCGAGACGCTCCAATCGGAGCCCATGGCGAGCAGCGCGCCGGCGTCGCGGAGCGAGCGGAACGGATACTGGAGCCGCCATCGGTCGCCGATGAACGGGACCGTGAGGTCGTCCATCTGGTCCTCGTGACAGGCCCAGTAGGCCTGCGCATTCGCTGCCACGCCGAGCCCCTTGAAGCGCGGCAGGTCCGCCGGATCGATGAGCTGGATGTGGGCGATGTGCGGGCGCGTGTCGGACGGGCCGTTCGCGCGGCGGGCGGCCTCGACGGCATCGAGCGCATCGCGGACGGCCCGATCGCCGATGGCGTGGAAGTGCGCCTGGAAGCCGAGTGCGTCGAGCCGGGTAACGGCATCCGCGAGCACGGCGGGATCGATCGGGCGCAGTCCGTGATTGCCGGTCGTCCCGCCGCGTCCGTCGCCGTACGGTTCGAGCATCGACGCGGTGAAGTTCTCCATCACGCCGTCGAGGTAGAACTTCACGCTCGTGGCGGCATAGCGGCCCACGCTCGCGGCCCGCCGTCGCTCGACGAGTTCGTCGATCTGGTCAGTGCCCCGGCGCGGATCCCAGCGCATCGCGCCGACGACCCGCGCGCTCAACCGGCCGGCCGTCGCGAGGCGCGTGTACGCCGGCTCCTCGCTGCCCGGCGAGACGCGCGCGTCCTGCCAGGCAGTGATGCCGAACGCATGGAGCCGCGCCTGACCCTCGACGAGGGCCGTCTCGAGCTCATCCTGGGCGTCCGGCGGCAGCAGCGGCGTGACGAGATGAATCGCGGCCTCGTGGAGGGTCCCGGTCGCGGTGCCGTCCGGATCGCGCTCGATCCGACCGTTCGGAGGGTCCGGCGTCGCGTCGTCGATCCCCGCCATGGCGAGCGCCCGGCTGTTCACCCACGCGCCGTGGCCGTCGCGGTTCTCGAGGTAGACCGGGCGATCAGGGACCACGCGGTCGAGCGCCTCCCGGCGCGGGGTGCCGCCCGGAAAGTCCGGCATGTACCAGCCGCCGCCGACAATCCACGCCTCGCCGGGGTGCGTCCGCGCGTACTCGGCGACGACCGAGAGGTAGGCGTCCGCGCCGCGGGCGACGAGCAGGTTGCATCGCATCGCGTCGAGCTCGGCCGAGATCGGGTGGACGTGAGCGTCCTGGAAGCCCGGGAGGAGGGTCCGTCCGCGCAGCTCGACCACGCGGGTCCGGGGGCCGATCAGTTCACGTACCGCGGCATCCGGGCCGCGAGCCACGATCCGCCCGCCGTGCACGGCAAGCGCGGACACCGTGCTCCGGGCCGGGTCGATCGTCTCGATCCGGCCGCCGATGAACACGAGATCGGCCGGTCGATCCGATCGCGACACCGTCGTGGCTGGCCCTCCTGCGTTCCGGCGAGGATGCCACGGTCGGGTCGCGCCGGCCGGCGAGGATCGGCCTGCGCGACGGCGTCGACGCGTCGACCCCCTAGCCGTACGGGCGGCAGGTCGCTACGCTCTCCTGTGATCGGCTCGCTCGCGTCGACTGGAACAGGAGGGAAGGCCCGTGCCCCAGGTCCAGGAAGTGTGGGGGAAGCTCAATGCCAACGAGCGGCTCGCCGCCTACGGCGGCATCGTCCTCATCGCCGCGGCGTTGATCGGATTCGTGTTCAGCTGGCGGGACGGGCCGACGCTCGGCGTGCTCGTCGGGATCGCCGTCCTCGCGATCCTCTTCGTGAAGTACGCGCCGAACATGTCGGTCACGTGGCCGGTGCCGGTCGCGACGATCCTGCTCGCCGTCGGCGGGATCACGGCGATCCTGCTCCTGCTCAACCTGCTGCGGAACCTCGAGTGGCTGCTCGGCGTCGACGCGATCGTTCTGCTCGGGCTTCCGGCCGGAGCGGCGCTCGTCGCGTGGGGCGCCTGGCAGGAGTACCAGGCGGCGGCCAAGCCGGCAGGCGGCTCCGGAGCCCCACCGGCCGCGTAACCCGGCCGCCCAGGCCGCTCATCCCGAGCGACGCTCCTCCGGACGATCGCGGAGCCCAATCCAGTTCGTCACGCCGCCGGCCACGAGGAGCGCCGCGCCGACGAGCATCGCGAGGCGGTACGCATCGGTCGACGCGACGCGCGCGGCATCGGCGATCCGGACGTCCGTGCCCGGAACCGGCCGGTTGAGCGGCTGGACGGCCGCTCGCGTCTCCGGCGCGGTCGGGTCGAGCCCGGGCACCCGCTCGGCGAGCGTCGCATAGAACGAGCCGCTCACGACGATGAAGATGACCGCGGCGAGCAGGGGCTGGCCCACCCGCGAGACGGCATTGTTGATGGCCGACCCGAGCCCGGCGTTGCGGACCGGCACGGATGCCATGAGCGCGCTCGTGAGGGGCGCCACGACGAGGGAGATGCCGACCCCGAACAGGATCACGGCGGGGATGACGTCGATGAGCACCGATCCGCTCGGGACGAGGCTGGCCGGCGTCGC
Organism: Candidatus Limnocylindrales bacterium; assembly: GCA_035720425.1. Classification (GTDB taxonomy): domain Bacteria; phylum Chloroflexota; class Limnocylindria; order Limnocylindrales; family CSP1-4; genus DASTOB01. The sequence goes on along the minus strand of DASTOB010000210.1, from coordinate 26,350 downwards.
GAGGCTGGCCTGCCAGCCTTCGCTCGACGACGGGATCCGCGCCCACCAGGCAAGACCCGCGGCCATGATGAACGGGCCCACGGTGAGGAACGGCCGGACGCCGATCCGGCCGGCGATCGACCCGACTCTCGCCGACAGCGTCGTCAGGAGCACCGACGACGGGATGCCGACCAGGCCGGCGGCGAGGGCGGTGTAGCCGAGGGTGCCCTGCAGGAACAGGCTCTGGAAGCCGAACGCCCCGTAGAGCGCACCGTAGATGAGCAGCGTCGAGAGGTTGATCACCGCGAAGGCGCGGATCCGGAACAGCGCCAGCGGCACGAGCGGGTTGGGCCGGCGCGCCATGAGGATCGGGAAGAGCACGGTCGCGACGGCGCCGAGGCCAAGCGCCGCGAACGCGAGCGGGTCCTGCCACTCGTTCTCCTGTCCCCGGATCGCGCCGAACGCGAGTCCACCGACCGCGATCGCGACGACGATCGCCCCGAGCCAGTCGAACCGGCCCGTGGCCGTCTCGTCGCGCGACTCCTCCATGTAGCGCACGGTCGCGTAAAGGGCGATCGCGATGAGCGGCACGTTGGCCAGGAACGCGGCCCGCCATGACACGCCGTCCACGAGCAGGCCGCCGACGATCGGGCCGAGCAGCGTGGTCCCCGACGTCGCCGCCGCCCAGATGCCAAAGGCCCGCGCGCGGGCCGGTCCGTCGAAGGTCGCCGTGATGATCGACAGCGAACCCGGCACGAGGAGCGCGCCGGTGGCGCCCTGGAGGACCCGGAACAGGGCGAGCAGCTCGAGGCTGGGGGCCAGCCCGCACAGCACGGAGCTGACGCCGAACCCGGCGAGGCCGATACCGAAGATGCGTCGCCGCCCGTAGTAGTCGGCCAGGGCGCCGGCCAGGATGAGCAGCGCGGCGAGCGTCGCGAGGTAGCCGCTCGTGACGTACGTCTGGCCCTCGAGCACGCCGACGATCGACGTCGGCAGCTCGGCGCCGATGCGCTGGAGCGCGACGTTGACGATCGTTCCGTCGAGAAAGACGATCGCCGAGCCGAGGATCGCCACGGCCAGGGTCCAGCGCTGGGTGGAGGTCATCCGCGACAGGATAGGCCGTGGGGGTGGTCTGCCGGAGTCCGGGTAGACTTCGCGACGTGCCGGGTCCCGTGGCGCTCGTCGGCGCCGGTGAGTTCCTTCCCGCGATGGCCGAATTCGATCGCGGATTGCTCGACGCGACCGGCCGCGTGCGACCCCGTGTCGTGATCCTGCCGACCGCGAGCTACGCCGACGGCGCAGAGGTCTTCGACCGCTGGGCGACCCTCGGCCTGCAGCACTTCCGGTCGCTCGGGGCGGAGGTGGAGCCGGTCCTCGTCCGCGACCGGGTCGACGCGGCCGACGCGGCGATGGTCCAGGCCGTCGGCGAGGCCGACCTCGTCTACCTGTCCGGCGGCAAGCCGGCGTACCTCCTCGCGGCCCTCGGCGGAACGCCGGTCGGGGACGCGATCCGCGACGCGCACCTGCGCGGCGCGGTGCTGGCCGGCTGCTCCGCCGGTGCGATGGTCCTCGCCGGGCGGACGTTCGATTTCCGCCGGCGACTGCTGCCCTGGCCGCTGCGCTGGCGAAACGGGCTCGGGGTCGTCGCGAACGCCGCCGTCATTCCCCACTACGACGCCTGGCCGGAGCCGCTGTCGGCGCTCCTCGCGCTCCAGGCGCCGCGTGGGTCGGTCGTGCTCGGGATCGACGAGGGAACGGCGATCGTCGGGCGCGACGGATCGTGGCAGGTCCACGGCGCGGCACGGGTCACGGTCTGGCGCGGGCGCCACCGCGAGCGATACCGGCGCGGCGAGGTCTTCCGCGTCGGGCCGTGACGCGGGCGGCGCTCAGTCCGGCTTGACCTGGCGGAAGCAGTCGGAGCAGTAGACCGGGCGGTCCATCCGCGGCTTGAACGGGACCTGGGCCTGGTTTCCGCACGACGAGCAGATCACCGCGAAGTACTCGCGCGCGGGTCGTTCATCGCTGCGCTCGTAGCCTCGCGGCCCGCCGATGTCGCGGACGTCGTAGCCGGAGTCGCGGGCCGCCCGGCGGCTGGCACGGCAGCTGGCGCAGCGCTTGGGATCGCTGGCGAAGCCCTTCGCCACGTAGTACTCCTGATCGGCCGCCGAGTGGATGAACTCCACGCCGCAATCGACGCAGATCAGGGTTCGGTCGACGTAGGTCACGATGAGCCTCCCGAGCGCGGTGTCGCCGTGGCACGTCCGGGGCAGGCCGACCGACGGATGGGACGAGCGATCGCGGGGAGTGCCGGGGCCGCGCGACCCAGGTGCCGTCTGTGGAGTCCCTGCTCGGGGCGCACCGGTGTCAAGTGCCGGGCAGGATACAACGGTTCCGGGAAGCAGGCGTTGCAGGCCGATTCGCGCGGGAATCCACGGTGCGGCTGGCGGTCGTGACACGCGACCTGTCACAATGACCGGCGAGATTCGGGGCGGCGAGCGAGGGTCAGGGGGCTCCTAGCTCGCGCCAGGCCGGCGGGCCGCTCGGCGGTCCGATCCGGCCCGGCCCGGCGCCCCGATCGCGTCGACCGGAACCGACGGATTGGGAGGCAGGCTGCTCCGGGATGCTCCGATTGCTGCACACCGCGGACGTCCATCTCGGCGCTCGCCACGCGGACCTCGGCGAACAGGCGACCGCCCAGCGCGAGCGGCAGTTCGCCGCGTTCGTTGCCACGGTCGACCTCGCCATCGCGGATAAGGTCGACGTCGTCCTCATCGCCGGCGACCTGTTCGACTCGAACACCCAGCCGCGCCGATCGGTCGAGCGCGTGGCGGCGGAACTGAAGCGCCTCGTCGGGGCGTCGATCCGGACCGTCATCATCCCCGGCACCCACGACGTCTACGATCGGTCGTCGATCTACCGGGCTCACGACCTCAAGGCGCTCGCCGGCAGCACGCCGGACGACGACCTCGTGACCGTCCTTACGCCGGACCGGCCGGAGGTCCACCTCGCCAGCTGCGACCTTGTCGTATACGGGACCGTCTTTGCGACGAAACGTGCCCCGCACAGCCCACTCGCCGGCCTCGCCGCCGCGAGCGACGACCGCGCCACCTGGAAGGTGGGCCTCGTCCACGCGGCGATCGCAATCCCCGGCAAGACGGACCGCGACGAGGTCGTCGTCACGACCGACGAGATCGCCGCGTCCGGTCTCGACTACCTCGCGCTCGGTCATTGGCATTCGACCCAGCAGGGCACGGCCGGTGCCGTTACGTATGCCTACGCCGGCGCGCCCGAGCCGGTGGCGGTGGACCAGGACCGGGCCGGCAAGGTGCTGCTCGTGCAGCTGGACCAGAAGGGCGCCGCCAGGACCGTCGCGGTCGAGGAGCGGGCGGTGGGCCGGACGCGCTTCGAACGGGTCGAACTCGACGCGGCCTCGATCGCCAGCCAGCCGGCGCTCGTCGAGACCCTGAGCGGCCGAGCGGACCCCGACCTCGTGCTCGACGTCCGCCTGACCGGCGTGCGCCCCGACGAGCTGGACCTCGACGTCGACGAGGTGGAGGCGGCGCTCCGCGCGTCGTTCCTCCGGGTGCGCGTCCGCGACGCCTCGCTGCCGGCCCTCACCGAGGGCGCCTTGCCGCCGGCCGACACGATCGCCGGTGCGTTCATTCGCGACGTCGAGGCGCGCATCGCGGAGCTCGAGGCCGGCGGGTCGCCGGAGGAGGCGGCGGAGCTCCGCGACGTGCTTCGGCTGGGTCGACTCCTGCTCGCCGGCCACGAGGTGGCACTGTGAGGATCCGGCGGCTCCAGCTCCGGGACTTCCGGCGCTATCGGGACCTCGACCTGGCGCTCGCCCCGGGCCTCACCGTCGTACGCGGCCCGAACGAGGCCGGCAAGACCACCCTGCAGCGCGCGATCGAGCTCGTCCTGACCCGCAAGGTCACCTCCGCGTCGGCCGATCTCGACGGCCTCCGCCCGTGGGACGCGGCCGACGGATCGCGCCCGGAGATCACGATCGAGTTCGAGCAGGATGACGAGGACGGGATCCGCGCCGGCAGGCTGTCGAAGGCGTTCCGCGGCACGAAGGGTGCCGTCCGGCTCGAGTTCGACGGCGAGGTCGTGACCGATCCGGCGCGGGCGGACGAGCTCGTCGCCGACCTGACCGGTGTGCCGACCGAGGCCTTCTTCCGATCGACCGCGTCGGTTCGCCACCACGAGGTCGACGACCTCGCCCGGGACGAGTCGGCCCTGCGCGATCGCCTCCAGGCGTCGATCAGCGGCGCCGATCGCGGTACCTCGAAGGCACGCAAGAAGCTCGAGCGGGCGCTCGCGGACCTGAACGCGCGCGGAGCGAAGAACCCGGGTCGCCTCAAGGTCGCCGAGGACGCGGTGGCCCAAGATGCGGCGGCGGTCGAACAGGGCGAGCTGGCGCTCGCGCAACTGGAGCGGGACCGCGATTCGCTGTCCCAGGCACGCGAGCGCCGGGCCGACGCGGAGACGGCGCTCGTGGAGCGGCGCTCGCTATTCGAGAAGGCCCGCCAGGCGGAGCGACTCGTCGCCGAGCGCGACGTCGCCCAGGGCCGCTTCGATCGGTTCCGACAGGCCGTCGACGTACGTGACGAGATCGCGCAACTCGCGGCGAGTCATCCGTCGCCCAACCCGCTGCCGGTCGTCCGCCAGGTCGTCGAACGGCTGCGCGCCTTGGACGGCCAGATCCGCGAGCTGCGGGCCGCCCTCGCAGGCGAGGTCGAAGTCCAGTTCGAGGTCCCACCGGAGCCCACGTGGCGTCCGCTGTCGCGCTGGGCGATCGTCCTCGTCGTGGTTGGCGTCATCGTCGCCGGTGGGACGTTCGTCGCCGAGACGCTCGACCTGTTTCCGATCCCGATCGAGGCGCAGTACGCCGGTGCCGCGGTCGCCGGCGTCGGGCTCGTGCTCGCCTTCGTCGCATTCTGGTTGCGCCGGTCGGATCGGATGCAGACGCAGCTGCGAGAGGTCGAGATCGACCGTCGCCTGCGCGGCCGATCCGAGATGGAACAGGAGCTCCGCCGCGCGGAGGCGGACACGGCGCAGCAGCTCGGGTCCCTCGGGCTCGAGGACCTTGCCGCCGCCGAGGACCTGCTCGCACGCGAGGATGCGCACGTCCAGCGGATCACCACGCTCGAGGCCCAGCTCGACGGCCTCGTCGGCAAGGAGCCGCCGGACACGCTGCCCGCCCTGCGCGACGCGGCCGCGCTCGAGGTGGAGCAGAAGACCCATGCGCTCGAGGCACTCGGGCCCATCGCCAAGGAGCCGCGGGCACGCGAGCGCCTCGAGGTCGAGGTGCGCGACGCGGAAGGTGCCGTCGAGCGAGCCCGCGACGATGAGGCAAACGCCCGGGCGCGGGTCGAGGCGAACGCCGTCGATGCGGAGCAGGTCGCCGCCCATGCGGAGCGTCTCGCCGGCTGGCGCGAGCAGCTCGCGGCGCTCCAGCGCCGCGCCCGCGTCTACGAGGCGACGCTGCGGGCGATCGAGCACGCCGAGCAGGCAACCATGAAGACGGCCACGCGCTACCTCGAGCAGCGCATGGTGGGCGACCTCGAACGGATCACCGCGGGCCGCTATCGGCGGGTCCGCGTCGACGACAAGACCCTCGGCATCGAGGTGCTCGCGCCCGAGAAGGGGGACTGGGTCGAGGTCGAACAATTGAGCCAGGGCACCGTGGACCTCGTCTACCTCGCGGCGCGTATCGGGCTCGTCCGGCTCGTGACCGGCGACCGGCGTCCTCCGCTCCTGCTCGACGATCCGTTCGTCACGTTCGACGGCACCCGCGCAGGCACGGCGATCGAGATGCTGCGGGACCTGGCGCGCGACTTCCAGGTCATCTACCTCACGACGTCGGAGCGGTACGACGCGGCCGCGGACGCGGTCGTCGAGTTGCCGGCACCGACCGCGATCGACGACGGCGCTCCTGCCGCGGTCGGCGACGGTGCCTGAGGGAGCTGACGGAGCGGTCATCGCGCTCGGCCTCGGGGCGGCGCTCGCGTGGGGTGCCGCGGACTTCGGCGGCGGGCTGACGAGCCGGCGCTCGCCGCTCTTCGGCGTCGCGCTCGTGGCGCCGATCGTCGGACTCCTCGCCGCGCTGCTCGTCGCGATCGCGCGCGGCGAGCCCGTGCCGGGTCCGGAGGACGTGGTCTGGTCGGCCGTCTCCGGCGTGTTCGGGGCGATCGGGATCGTGTCGCTCTACGGCGGGCTCGCGGCCGGCCGGATGGGCGTCGTCGCACCGGTCACCGGCGTGCTCGCGGCGAGCGTGCCGGTTGTCGTCGGGATCGCGCTCGAGGGGGTGCCCGCGGTCGGACAGGCCGTCGGCATCGGACTCGCCATCGTGGCCGTCGTGCTCGTCTCGCGCGCGGCCGATGGCGGGCCGGACGGCCGTCCCAGCGGGCTGCCGTACGCGCTCGCCGCTGGTTTCGGCCTCGGTCTGCTCGCCGTGACGCTGTCGCGCGTGTCCGACGGTCTCGTGTTCGGTCCGCTCGTCATCCTCCGCGCGGTCCAGATCCTGCTCATCGCGTGCACGATCGCGGTGGCCCGGCGCCGGTGGCGGCTCGGGCGGCGCATCCTTCCCGCGGTCGCGCTCGTCGGCCTGCTCGACATGGCCGGCAACGGCCTGTTCCTCGCCGCGGCCCAGGTCGGTCCGCTCGCGATCGCCGCCGTGCTCTCGTCGCTCTACCCGGTGACGACGGTCATCCTCGCCACCGCGGTGCTCAAGGAGCGCCTCGGCCGAAGCCACGCGATCGGGATCGCCTGCGCGCTCCTCGCCATCGTGCTCATCGCGGCGGGTTCCGCCGGCTGAACCGAACGCGCTCGATGGCATCGGGCGTCGTGAGCCGGTGAACGGCTGCGAATCCTTCGGCCGCCAGGGTCTCGCCGCCGCTCTCGGCGAGCAGCCGCGCAAGCATGGCGCGGTGACGCTCGACCACGGTTGGTTCGACGACCCGCTCACGCCGCCCGGCGTTGCGCGCGAGGACGAGGTCGAGACCGAGATCGAACACGATCGCGACGGCCGGAACGCCGGCTACGCGCGCCCGCGCGAGGATCGCGCGCCGCGCATGGCGCTCCACGTTCGTGGCGTCGACGACGGTCAGCCGCCCGGCCGCCAGACGCCGGACGAGGGCGCGATGGAGCGCGGCAAAGGCCGCTCGGGTGGCCGACTGGTCCGCCTCGTTCCCGGCCACGATGGCCCGGAACGCATCGGAGGACAGGACCTCGTCGGCCGCGAAGTGGCGCGCCGCGAACGTCGACTTGCCGGCGCCCGCCGGTCCGATCAGCACGACGACCGACGGATCGGGGAGGACGATGTCCATCCCGGAATGGTGGCTACGCCTCGGACGGCTACCGGCGGAACGTGCGGCGCACCTCGTAGCCCGCGCCGCTCTCCGCCGCGCGGACTTCATAGGCCGGCTGGTCGTAGAGCGTCGGCCCCGCGACGGCAGCTCCGTCCGCGAGGCGGAAGCGCGACGCGTGCCACGGGCACTCGACGCAGCCGTCGACGATCCGTCCCTGCGCCAGCGGGCCGCCCGCGTGGGCGCACTGCTCGTGCAGCGCGAGGATGGTCGAGCCGGTCCGGACGAGGACGAGGGCATTCGGGCCCGCCTTTGCCTTGACCAAAACGCCCTCCGGGATCTCCGTCGAGCCGCCCAGGTCGAGCGGCGCCCACTTCGTGCCCCGGCTGCGCCAGGCGTGACGGTCGACCATGTTGCCGAGGGCGAACACGACGTCGCCGCCGACGTAGGCACCGACCACGACGACGAGGAAGCCGGCGACGAGGAGCGCGGCGGGCAGCGGCGACCCGGCCTGAGCGGCGGCGCGGGCGAGCACGGACCCGACGAGGACGACGACGCCGAGGACCATGATCGTGGCGTGGACGGTCGCCTTCGTGCGGGCGGATCCGTCGGTGTCCGTGTAGTCGGCGAGGCCGGTCACGGTCGAGGCGACCATGCCGAGCAGGCCGATGACCGTCGCGATGCCGGCGGCGCCGGGCTGACCCGCGATCTCGAGCACGACGGCGACGGTCAGCGCGCCGACCGGAACGTCGGTCGCGGCGGCGTGGAGCGGGTGGGTGCCGAGCCAGCGACCGTGGAGGAACTCCTTGACCGGGCGGATCGGGCGGAAGAGGGCCGACAGCCAGCGGTGGTTGAAGTCGCCGAACGGCTTCGCCCAGCGAGCCTGGGCGTCGATGAGTCGGTTGATCCAGCGGGCCACGTCCTACCTCCGTCGGCCGAGTCTAGCGCGATCGGGGCCGAACTCCTCTTTGGTGTCGGGTCGTGGTGTCGGGTACGTCGCAACGCCGCCGCGCGGATGCGTCGCATCGGCTAGGCTCGCCGGCGCATGACCCCGACCGCGCCGGCCGCCACGGCCCATCCACGACAGGACTGGCGGACCCTCGTCGCGGTCTTCTGGATCACCTCGCTCATCGAGGGTGCCGGGGTCAGCCAGATCTTCGCCCTCTTGCCGTCCTACCTGCGCGAGATGGGGGTGCCGGAGGCGGATCGGCTGCCCTTCATCGGGATCTTCGGGGCGCTCCTGTTCGTCGTCGGCGCGCCGCTCGTGCCGCTCTGGGGCGTGTGGGCGGACAAGTACAGCCGAAAGGCGGTCATCGTCCGCAGCGCGATCGTCGAGGCGGTCGTGTTCGCCGGCGTCGCGCTCAGTCGCGAGCCGTGGCAGCTCGCGCTGAGCATCCTCCTGATCGGCTTCCAGCTCGGGAACACCGGGGTCATGCTGGCCGGCATCCGCGACGTGACGCCGCGCGCCCGGCTCGGCACGACGATCGCCCTGTTCGGCGCCTCGGGCCCGATCGGGTTCGCCGTCGGTCCGGCCCTGGCCGGGCTCCTCATCGACGGCGCCGGGTGGTCCCTGTCGGCCGTCTTCTGGCTGTCGGCCGCCCTGTCGGTCGCGACCGCGCTGCTCGTGACGTTCGGCTCGCGCGAGGTCCGGCCGGAGGTGATCCCGAGCGGCCGGGTCCTGACGCTCGCCTACGGCGCGGTCCGCGGCGTGCTCGCGGACCCGGCGGTCCGGCGCATCTTCGCGATCTACGGGATCGCGTTCCTGTCGAACCAGATGAGCCGGCCGTACGTGCCGGTCCTCGTCGAGGGGCTGGTCGGCGTCGGGCCCGGGCTCGCGAGCGGGATCGCCCTCGTCGCCGGGACGGCGGCCCTCGTCGGGGCGCTCGTCTCACCGCTCGGCGGCGCGCTCGGCGATCGGATCGGGTTCCGGCCCGTGCTCGTCGGGTCGCTCGTCGTCGGCGGCGTCGCGCTGGGGCTCATGCCGGTCGCGCCGTCCGTCGCGCTGCTCGCCGTCGTGGCGCTCGTCTTCGCCGCGTCGGCGTCGGCCGTGGGGGCGATGGTCTTCGGGCTCCTCGCGACCGAGGTTCCGGCGGAGCGGCGTTCGGCCACGCTCAACCTCGTCTACCTGCCGCTCTACGCGGCGGGCATCGTCGGACCTGCGTCCGCCGCGGTCGTCGTCGGCGTGGCCGGCGTGTCCGGGCCGTTCGTGGTCGGGGCGATCGTGTTCATCGCGGGTGCGGCAGCCATCGTCGCGCTCGATCGGCGTCGCGGAGGAGGATGACGGCGAGGAGCATCGAGATCCCGCCGTACCACAGTGCCGGGAGGGCGAGCATGGCGCTCACCGGGACGGTCCACGGGCGGTCCGTCCGGGCACCCCAGACGACGACGGCGACCGCCGCGGGGAGGCGGATCCACAGCGGAATCGGCACCGACGCCCATGTGCCGCCCTTGCCGGTGTTGCCGATGATCACGTCGATCCACTCGCGCCAGGCCGCGGGCATCACGAGCGCGGACAGGGCGACGATCGCCGCCGTCGCGGCGGCCGCGATGGCGAGCGCGCGCCACTCACGCCGGACGGCGAACCACAGGAGGGCGATGCCGGGCGTGATCTTCGTGAGCAGGATGAGCGCCCATGTCGCCGGCCAGCGGAACCCGAGCACGATCGCGACCGCGATCGGCAGGGAGACGTTGCCGCCCGCGATCTCCATGGCCGTGAACGGGAAGAGGAGGCCGGCGGCGAGCAGGCGCGGCCCGGTCAGGAACGCCGCCGAGCCGATGAGGATCGCCGTCCAGGCCGCCATGAACAGCTGCCACGGAAGCGCGGTGAGCGGGCTCACGAGCTGGAGGAAGGCCGGCGAGTAGACGTACGCGATCGGGTCGTTCCACTCGGAGTGGAGGTACGGGTTGGCGAGGCTGGCCTGCCAGTAGCAGCGGGCGTCCTGGCCGGTGCCCCACAGCCGACCCCACGGCTCCGAGAAGGCGACGACGACCGCCCATGCGCCGAGCGCGGCCGCGAGCCCAACGATCGGGCGCGACTTGAGGGCGCGGAGCGGCGGCAGCCGAGCGAGTCGGCGTGCCGCGCCATCCGCCCAGCGGCGCGCGGTCGAGGGCGCGGTGTCGAGTGCAGTCACGCGTTGGTTGGCCATCAGTGCGTGGCCATATCATCGCGCGTCGTGCCGGATCGGGGCTATCCGGGGCGCCGCCGCGTGACGATCGCCGCGGTCAGGCCGAGCAGGACGACCATGCCGCCGCCGAGCGCCGCGATCTCGCGCACGGCCACCTCGCCGTAGCGCGAGCCGGGGACCCCGATCGTCACCATCGGCAGGGTCGGCCAGACCGTTTCGTCGTCGAACTCGGCTGGCGGCGGGTCGTAGCGTTCGACGTCGTCCCAACCGATGAGCGTCCCGTCGGCGAGCCGGAATCGCTGGTCGATCCACAGGTCGCCCGGCTCGAAGGCCGCCTCGTCGATGACCACGGCCTCTGAGCGAAGGATCCGCTGGTGGACCTCGGAGCCCCCGACGATCCCCATGATCGCGATGGCGCCGCCGACCATGACCGCAGGCAGGGCACGGCCGAGTGCCGCTCCGACCGCGACCGCCAGCGCGAGGACGAACAGCGCACGAGCGGCGAGGACGGGACCCCGGGTCCCGAATCCCGCGAACGCGTTGGCGGGGTCGATTCCGGGTTCCGCCGCCGCGATCCAGCGATCCGCGGCGGCGCCGAGGACGAGCCCGATGACGGCCACGAACAGGAGCACCGGCACGAGGCGCTGGGCGAGCCAGCGCAGCCGTGATGGCGTGAGGGCCCAGGCAAGCCGCGTCGTGCCGCGCTCGATCTCGCGGCCGACGACCGCGACCCCGATGAGCAGCGCCGCCGCGAGCGGAACGAAGCCGGTGAGGCCGGACACGATCCAGCCGCGGCTCGACACGATGCCGTAGAACTCGTTGACCTTGAACTCGCAGTCGCGCGGAGTCACGGCGCCGCGGCGCATGGCCTCGTCGCAGGCCGCGGTCCAGCCGACGGCGTCGAGCTGGGCGGCGATGACGATCGTGGCGAGGACGCCGAGCACAGCCAGCCCGGCGAAGCCGATGAGCTCGAAGCGGTGGAGTCGGGCGGTGATGCGGCTCGCGCCGAGGATGCGCGACGCGGTGCTCGCGGCGGCGACCATCAGGCGGCCACCGGCCGGACGGCCGGCCGATCCCGTCCCGCCGCGAGATGGCCCAGCACGACCTCCTCGAGCGTGGCCGGTCGGCCGTGTGCCGGTGCGGCGGCCCGGGAACGGACGAGGGACACGGACTCGCCGGTCGCATCCATGAACGTGCCGACCACGTCGTCCGCCGCCGACGCCATGTCGACGATGCGGTGCGCCGCAAGCGACTCGGCGATCGACAGGTCGAGCAGCTTCCGGCCGCCGCCGAGGACGAGCAGCCGGTCGCAGGCCTGCTCGATGTCGGTGATGACGTGAGACGACAGGAGCGCCGTCGCTCCGGCGGCGCGGACGGCGTCGACGAGGACGTGGAGGAACTCGCGCCGGGCGAGGGGATCGAGTGACGCGAGCGGCTCGTCGAGGAGGAGGACCGGCGCCCGCGCCCCCAGCGCGAGCGCCAGGCCCACCTGCGCCTGCTGCCCGCCGGACAGCTCGTCGGCGCGCGAATCGAGCGGGATCGAGAGCTGATCGAGGCGTGCTCGCGCGAGCACGGGATCGAATCCCGGGCGAAGCGTGACCGCCAGGTGGACGTGGTCGGCGACGGTCAGCTCGCGATAGAGCGACGGTGCCTGCGGCACATAGCCGACCTGGGCGATCGCCCGGGCGCGGTCTCGCCACGGATCGACGCCGTGGACGAGGACGCGGCCGGTGGTCGGGCGTTCGAAGCCGACTCCGGCCTTGATCATCGTCGACTTGCCGGCGCCGTTCGGCCCGACGAGCGCCGTGATGCTGCCCTGTGGCACCGCGACGTCCACCTCGCGGAGTGCCCAGCGACGCCGGTATCGCTTGCCCAGGCCGTTCGCCTCGAACCCGAAATCCATCCCATCCCTCCGTCGGTCTTCGGGGCCATCCTCGCCGTCCGCGCGTCGCGTGAGCACCCCTGGACCAACGGAGCGGCGTTGCGGGATTTCCCGGACGTCGGGGCCGATAACGGTCTGCTACCGTCGGGCCGGATGACGACCGAGCTCCGCGATCGCCTCGCGCTCCTCGTCGCGGGCCTGTGCATCGTGGCGAGCCTTGTCGCGCTCGCGGTTGGACGGGTCGACGTCGGGATCTACCTCGCGCAGGCCGGCGATCGCGTCGTCGTGACCCACGTCACCGAGGGCAGCCTCGCCGCGCGGGATGGCGTCCAGGCCGGGATGGTCGTCGTCGACCTGAACGGGACGCAGCTCCTCGCGCTGCCGCAGTACGTATACCCGAGCGAGTGGCCGAACCCAGACGAGGAGCCGCAGCCGATCGGCATCGAGCCGGCGGAACCGACCCCGATTTCGATCGACGACTTCGCGCTCAACGAGCTCATCCACCAGCCGATCGCCTTGATCGGTCTGATCCAGCCGTGGGACATCGAGGCCGGCAGCGTCGAGACCGGCTACGCGGTCAACGGCTACTGGTACAGCCACTATTTCGACGGCACGTCGAGCGTGCCGCTCGCGCTCGGTGTGCTCATCCTCGGGGCAGGAGGCTGGCTGCTCGCGAGCGGTCGCGCCGGCGCCTCGCTCCGGCCGCTCGCGATCCCAGCGGCCGTCGCCGTCGCCGCGCCGCTCATCGTCCAGCCGCTCGAGGCGACGTGGTGGGTGCCGGCGATCGGCCTCGCCGGCGTGCTCTCGATCTCGGCGATGCTGCCGCTCGCGCACGGGCTCATCTCGCTCATTCGCGAGGAGTACGACCGGCGCCTCATCGGCCTGGCGGTCGTCGGGTTCGCGCTGGCCGCGGCCGTGCTGGGGTTCATGCCGATCGGTTTCGCGTCGCCGGATGCCTCGGGCGCCGTGCGCTGGATTCTCGCCGGGGCCGTCCCGCTCCTCCCCGGACTCGCCGCCGCCGGACCGCTGACCGTGGGCACGAACCCCGGCTCGTCGAGCGGGCGCCTCCTCGAGTCGGCGGAGTTCGCCGTCGCCGGCGCCACGCCAATGGTTGCGTTCGCGACCGACGGGGAGCCGTGGATCTTCCCGCTCGCGCTGTGGCTCGGTGCGATCTTCGTCGCCGGGCGGTTCACGATCCGCCCGCTCGCCCGACTTGCGACCCGCGCGCAGCTCCAGCGCGACCTCGTCGTCGCGGCCACGGAGGCGGAGCGGGCGCGGGTGGCGGCCGACATCCACGACGACGCGCTCCAGGAGCTGACGCTCCTCGTCCGCCGGCTCGACGCGGCAGGCGACACGGAGGGCGCCGATCTTGCCCGGACGGTGTCGGACCGGCTCCGTGCGATCTGCGGCGACCTGCGGCTGCCGATCCTCGACGACCTCGGCGTGGGGCCCGCGCTCGACTGGCTCGTGCTGCGCATTGAGCGGCTGGCCGGCGGCGAGGTGCGCCTCGAGCGCTCAGACGGGACGCGTCCGCCGGCCGACGTCGAGCTCGCCTTCTTCCGCGTCGCCCAGGAAGCGCTGTCGAACGCGGTGAAGCACGGTCGGCCGCCGATCGTCGTCCGCTATCACGCGACCGACCACGGCGCCTCGCTGTCGATCGACGACGCCGGGCCCGGGATTCCGGAGGGCGCCGGCGACGCAGCCGAAAAGGCCGGCCGGTTCGGCCTCCTCAACATGGCCCAGCGTGCGGAGCAGATCGGGGCGATCCTCGACGTGCGGCGCTGGCCCGGGGGCGGGACCCACGTCGCGCTCGAATGGCGGCCGCGCTGACGACGCCGGACGCCGGGCGCGGCGCGCTCGCCGGCCGCGACCCGATCCGCGTCGCCGTCGTCGACGATCACCCGGTCGTTCGCGATGGCACCGCGGCACTGCTCGCGGCACAGCCCGACCTATCGGTCGTCGGCACGGCGGGCTCGCTCACTGAAACCGCCGACCTGCTCGCGACGACCGACATCGACGTCGTCCTGCTCGACATTCGCCTCGGCACCGACAGCGGCCTCACGATGCTCTCCTCCGCTGCCGCGGACCACCCGTTGCCCGCCGTGGTCGTCGTCACCGCCTACGACTACCCGCAGTATGCCGACGCGGCGCTCCGTCTCGGCGCGGCCGGGTTTGTGCTCAAGACCGCGCCGATCGCGGAGCTCGTCGACGCGATCCGGCGCGCCGCCGCCGGCGGGCTCGCGTTCGCGCGTCGGCCGCGCACGGGACCGGGCTCGCCGGTCCGGCTGTCGGCCCGCGAGCTCGAGGTCGTCCGGCTCGTCGTCGACGGTCGGAGCAATGACGAGATCGGCGCGGCGCTCGGGATCGGGTCGAAGACGGTCGAGACCCACCTGCGCCGCCTGTTCGAGCGCCTCGGGGTGGCGTCACGGACGGAGCTCGCCACCCGCGCCCTCCGCGAGGGCTGGCTCGACGTGCCGCCGGGGTAGCGCCGCGGCGCGCGTTCACGGAACCGACGCCCGGACTACGATGCCCGCGTGCCGACGCTTCCCCTGCCGCGACCACACCTCCGCCGGCCGAGTGTCGGCGCGGCCGTTCCGATCCCGCCGCCGGAGCACGCCGAGCGGCGGCTCATCGAGGCGGCCGGCCTGCGCTGGTACCACCTCGAGCGACCGCGTGGGGCGGACCGGGACTGGCTTGAGGCGGAGTTCGGGTTCCACCCGCTCGACCTCGAGGACGTTGCATCGCGCAACCAGCGACCGAAACTCGACAGTTACGACGACTACCTGTTCATCGTGCTGCACTTTCCCGTGTTCGATAAACCGACCGGGCGGCTGCTCACCTCGGAGGTCGACCTGTTCGTCGGCCAGGACTTCCTCATCACCCTGCCGAACGAGCCACTGCCACCGCTGTCGGCCATGTTCGATCGCCTCGCCTCGCGCGCCGACCTGCGCGAGGAGGTCTTCGCCAAGGGCTCCGGCTACCTGCTCTACAAGATCGTCGACACGAACGTCGACGCGGCCTTTCCGATGCTCCGCAAGATGGGCGCCAAACTGGAGCGGATCGAGGACGACATCTTCGAGGGCCGATCGCAGGCCGTCGTCCGCGACATCAGCGAGGCGAAGCAGGAGATCCTCAACTTCCGCAAGATCACCCGGCCCCAGCGCGCCGTCCTGCGTGACCTCGAACGGACGAAGCAGCGCTACCTGGCCGAGGAGCTCGAGATCTACTTCGACGACATCTCCGACGCGGCCGAGCGAACGTGGGACATCCTCGAGAACTACAAGGAGGTCGTCGAGGGCCTCGAATCGACGAACGAATCGGTCCTGTCGCATCAACTGAACGACTCGTTCCGGATCCTCACCGCGGTGAGCGTGATCCTCCTGCCGCTCACGCTAATCGCCTCGATCTTCGGGATGAACGTCGAGGTGCCGGGCGAGGGCCAGCTGGCGGCGTTCTGGCTGATCATGGGGCTCATGGCGGCGATGCTCGTCGCGCTCGTGGCCTACTTCCGCAGGCGGGGCTGGCTGTAGCGGGTTCCGTGCTCGTGGTGTTCCGAATTCGTACGCTGCACGGGGACCGATCTCCGACCGAACGGTAATCCGAAACCGGAATCCGAAACCGGAATCCGAAACCGGAATCCGAAATCGGAGCAACGGCCGGTGGGAGGAAGCCGCCCCCAACGCGTACGAATTCGGAATGTCCGACGCGGGCCGGAACGCGGGACGCGGCGCGGATCGCCGGACGCGGCGCGGAACGCGGGACGCGGCGCGGAACGCCGGACGCGGCGATCAGCCCGGCAGGTCGCGCTCCCCGGGGCCGATGTAGTTCACATCGGGCCGGATGAGCCGGTTCGCGCCCGCCTGCTCGAGGACGTGGGCGGTCCAGCCGGCGTGGCGCGACAGCGAGAACGTGGCCGGGAACAGATCCGGCGTGAGGCCGACGCCCATGAGCACCGGCGCCGCGTAATACTCGACGTTGGTCTTGATCGGCCGGTCCGGGTTCTTCTCGGCGAGGAGGCGCAGCGCGACGTCCTCGACGGCGATGGCGAGTTCGAGCCAGTCCGGCTTGTGCTCCATCGACTCGGCCACCTTGCGGAGGGCGGCGGCGCGCGGGTCGTAGGCGCGATAGACGCGGTGGCCGAAGCCCATGAGCCGCTCCCCGCGCTCGAACGCGCCGCGGATCCACTCCTCAGCGTGCTCGACTGAGCCAACCTGGGCGAGCTGGTCGACGACCTCCGACGGCGCCCCGCCGTGGAGCGGCCCCTTCATCGTTCCGATCGCCCCGACCACCGCCGACGCGATGTCCGAGCGGGTCGAGGTGATGACCCGGGCCGTGAACGTCGACGCATTGAAGCCGTGCTCGGCACCGACGATGAAGTACGCGTCGAGCGCGCGCACCGTGCCCGGGTCGGCACGCTCGCCGGTCAGCTGATAGAGGAAGCCGTCGACCAGGTCGAGCGACGGATCGGGGGCGACAGGCTCGTGCCCGGCGCGCAGCCGGGCGAAGGCGGCCAGCGCGGACGGCGAGAACGCGGTGAGCGCGCGCGCCTGGTCGGCCGTCGGCGGCCAGTCGAGTGTCTGCGTCGCGCCCCACGCGGACACCGCCGTGCGCAGCGCGTCCATCGGCTTCGCGTCGCCAGGGAGCGCGCGGAGCGTTTCCAGGACGGCGGGCGGAATGGGTGCGGTCGGCAACCGGAACCCGGGATCCCACTCGCCGGTCCACAGCAGGTTCGCGACGGCGGGGTAGGTGCCGTGCTCGACGAGATCGCCGATCCGGTAGCCGCGGTACGTGAGCCGGCCGCGTTCGCCGTCGACGTGCCCGAGCGCGGTCTCGCCGGCGACGACCCCTTCGAGGCCGGGGGAGTAGGGTCGCTGCGGAGCGGGGGAGTCGACGCGGGAGTCGGCGGGGGAGTCGGTCATCGCGTTCGGCAGGCCTCCTGACCCGGCCATCCTACCCTCGACCGGGGCGGGCGACCCGGTCCGAATGGCCCAAACGTGCCGGCTGCGGTCCGCGTGCGGCGACCAACCGGAGCCTCAGCGCGACCGATCCCCGTCGACCAGGCCGATGGCGAGTCGCACGACGACGGCCCCGACGAACGCGACGACGACCGCGCCGAGGAAGCCGCTCGGGTCGCCGATGCGCAGCTCGCGGGCGAGGTATCCACCGACGATCGCGCCGAGCACGCCTACGAGGATGTTCGGCAGGCAGCCGCGGGCGCTGCGGCCGGGCACGACCATGCCGGACAACCACCCGGCGATGAATCCGACGACGAGCCAGCCGAGGACGTCCACGCCGAGAGTCTCGCACGACCGGGCCGACCCGCGCCGGCCGATCCATCGTCCGGGATCAGGCCGGCGGCAGGAAGACCTCGAAGCGTGCGCCGCCGCCCGGTCGGTCGTCGACCCGGACGGCGCCGTGGTGCCCGCGGACGATGCCGAACACCGCCGCGAGCCCAAGTCCGCGGCCGACGAAGCGTGTCGTCACGAAGGGGTCCCAGATCCGCTCGCGCAGCGATGGGTCGACGCCCGGCCCGGTATCGTCGACGGTCAGGACGGCGTACGACCCCGGTCCCGCGCGGTCGTCGCCGACCGCCGTCGCGAGGTCGGCCGCCGTCACCTCGCGCCGCTCGACCCGAATCGTGATCGTGCCGCGTGGGGCGCCTCCGTCGGTCGTGGGATCGCCCGACTCTGCGCCCGTCTCGGCGATCGCCTCCCCGGCGTTCGCGACGAGGTGCTCCACGATCCGCCGAAGCTCGCGCGGATCGCCGAGCACGTCCGGTGTCGCGCGATCGAGCTCTGCGACGAGCTCGACACCCGCCGGGAGCGCCGCGTCGAGATCCGGCCGGAGATCGTCGACGAGCGCTGGCAGTGCGACGCGCCCAGTCGTGAACCGCGCTCCGGCCGAGTAGACATGCATGAGGCGGCTCAACTCCGCCGCCCGGTTGGCGGCGTCCCGGATCGCCTCGAGCTCGCCGCGAATGGGCGAGTCGGCCGGCGTGTCGCTCAGCGCCAGCTCGGCGTTGCCGACGACGGCGGTCAGCAGGTTGTTGAAGTCGTGTGCGACGCCGCCGGCCAGGGTGGCCAGGCTCGCGACCCGCTGGGCCTCGTGGAGTTCGCGGTCGATGCGGCGTCGCTCGCGGTGCGCCTCATCGAGTTCCACGGTCGCGCGGACCGCATCGCCCAGAGCCTCCCGAAGGCGCCACGAGAACTGGGACAACAGATAGAGGAACAGTCCGACCGCGGCAGCGGAGGTGCTGACGACGAACGGATAGTGCAGCGCCGCTGGCAGCAGTGTGGGGAACGGCTCCGCCGTCCCGACGACGATGACCCCAAACGCAGACAAACCGGTCACGAACATGAGGCGGCGGATTCGGCCCGGGTCGGGCTCGAACGGGAGCGTCGCGGCGGCCGCCACGAGGGGCACGATCGTGAGGGCGGGAACGGCAAGCGGTTGGAGTGCCGCCGCGACAACGGCGAGCGGCAGAATCGGCATCCACGCGGCGAGGACGATGTGCCCGATCGACCACGTGCCGAGTCGGCTCGCGATTGCGAGGAGCCACAGTCCGTACCCGGTGGTCATGACCCCGACGCCCGCCGTTGAGGCGTCACCGTAGAGGGCGGCAAGAAGGAGTTCGAGCGCGCCGAACACGACGGCCAGCGGGACGATGCGGCGCAGCAGCGCGCGGAATCGGTCCGCGCTGGCCGCCCCGAACCCGGGATCGAGGGCGGAAGAGTGGGCCATCGCCACCACCGTAGGCGCGTCCGGGCGGCGCGTCTGTCACCCGGATCGGTGGGTCGGGTCTACGTCACCTGCAGGAGGAACGGCGCGACCGCCGCCACGAACGCGTCCGGATGCGTGTGGTGGGCGGCGTGCGCCGCTCCCGGGATGACCGCGATTTGACCGTCGCGCAGGCGTGCGTCGAGGGCCTCGGTCGCGTCGCGGAAGACGTCCCGGCTCTCGCCGCCGAGGACCTGCAGGACCGGGCACGCAACGGCGCCGAGCGCGTCGATTCCCGCCGCCGGAGATCCCGCTCCGGTCATCTCGCGCAGGATCGTCCCGGCGGCCGCGACCCGCACCGGCCAGATCGGGTTGTCGCGGTATGCCGCGAGCGCGGCGTCGTCCATCCCGACGACGTCCCGGAAGAACGCCTCGAGGGCGTCGGCCGGTCGGCCCTCGAGGAGGAGCCGCTCGAACCGCTCGACGAAGCCCGGCGGGTCGAACGACGCGCCCGCCGGCTCCGGCGCGCCCTCGTAGACGACGAGGCGGCCGATGCTTCGGGTGTGCATCGCCGCGCCGAGCCCGCACCGCCCGCCGAACGAGTGGCCGACGACGCCGATCGGCCGTCCGGTCTCGTCGGCCAGCCGATCCGCGACCGCCGCGACGTCCTCGAACTCGCGCTCGATCGCGTATGCGGGGCCGTCGCCGCTCGCTCCCCGGCCGCGCCGGTCCATCGCATGGACCGCGAACCGCTCCCCGAGCAGCGGATCGATGGTCCGAAAGGCGGTGTGGTCCGCCGTCGTGCCATGGACGAGGAGGACCGGCGGGGTGGACGGATCGCCCGACGCGAAGACCGCGATCGGCGTCCCGTCGGCCGACCCGACGGTGCGCACGCTCACCTGCCGGCCGTGGCGGGCAGCCGCTCCGCCGCCGCGGCGTCGAGGATCCAGGTCGCCCCGGCGCGCCGCGCGACCTGGGCCGGCCAGCGCCGCTCGTCCCGGACGGCGCCGAAGACCTCGCCGAGGATCGCCGCCTTGCCGCTCCCGTGGACGATGACGAGGAGCGTCCGGGCGACGTCGAGGATCCTCGGGTTGAGCGTGACGCGCGGGACGTGCGGCTCGATATGGGTCGGAGCCGGGATCCCGAGGACCCACTCGCGGCGATCGAAGGTGGCCGATCCGGGAAAGACCGACAGCAGGTGCCCATCGGAGCCGATCCCGACGATGACGAGGTCGAAGACCGGCCAGCCGCTGGCGGTCGGGAGCCCGCTCGCGCGCAGCTCCGCCCCGTAGCGCGCCGCACACGCGTCGGCCGTCTCGCCGGCGGCGAGTGAGGCATCGGCCGGGACGGCGTGCACGTTCGCCTCGGGCATGCCGAGCGGGCCGAGCAGGTGCTCGCGGGCGGGCGCCGCGTTCGACAGCGTGTCGCTCGCCGGGACGAACCGATCGTCGCCCCACCAGGTGTGGACGCGCGCCCACGGCACGCGATCGCGCCGTGGCGGCGACGCGAGGAGCCGGTAGATCGGCACCGGCGTCGAGCCGCCGGTCGTCGCCCAGTCGGCGCGCCCGTGCTCCTCGACCGCTCCGGCCAGCGCCGCGGCGATCCGGTCGGCCGCCTGGGCCGTCACCGCCGCGGGATCCGGCAGAACGATGACGGTCGGTTCGATCACCGGGCCGACGCGCTGCCGCCGAGGGCGCCGGC
Source organism: Candidatus Limnocylindrales bacterium (assembly GCA_035720425.1). GTDB lineage: Bacteria > Chloroflexota > Limnocylindria > Limnocylindrales > CSP1-4 > DASTOB01. Next base: position 5,633 of record DASTOB010000210.1, on the reverse strand, counting down.
GGCCCGGAGGGCATCGCGCGCTACCGGGTCCGCGCCGCCTGTCTCGATCGCCTCGGCGAGCAGGTCGACGTCGGTCCGACGGGGTGCCTGGAACGCCCGATCGAGGGCTTCGACACCGTCCCGCCACACATGCACGCGAACCGTCTCCGCCTCTGCCGTCACGTCGGCCCGGAGCTCGCTGCCCCGTCGTTCGGCGAGGAGCTCGACCCGGAGCGTCGTCCCGCCCGGCATCGGAGAGGTGACCGGGCGGATGACGACGGCGATTTGGCGGCGGCCCTCGTGCAGCGTCGCCGCGAACCCCCGCGGCGCGGTGCTGCGCCGGGGGACGGGGAGCGCCTCGAGCGGTCGCGCGACGGCCAGGCCGAGCCGCGACGCGAGCCAGGCCACGTGATAGAGCGGCTTGACGATGTTCGTGGCCGTCGGGTCTCCCGACTCGTCGTGGGTCGCGTACGTGACGGCGATGCGGCGGATCGAGCGGAGGAACGGCATGAACGGCGGCATGTCGAAGACCGACGCGATCGCCTCGCGCCAGCGCGCCTGGCGGACGAGCGCGAAGTCGAAGATCGAGAGGTCCCGCTCGGACATGAGCTGCGCCATCCGCTCCAGTCGGGCGAGGCCGTTCTCGCCGAACGTGGACCCGTCGACGACCAGTCGGTCGGCCGTGGCAAAGAGGTCGGTCGCGCCGGTTCGGCCGAAGGGCGGGTTGCCGGGCCACCACAGGGTCACCGGCAGGTCGTGGATGAGCAGCGGTGCGACGACTGCGCCGAGGTGTCGGCCCGACTCGCCGCCGCAGGTCAGAAAGATCGTTTCAGCGCACACCTCGGGGGCATCCTCGCGCGGCAGCACGCAATGAGCCTGGATGTGCGCGTCGAGCCAGGACGGTCCGTCCGGGTCGGCCGGCGACACCACGAGCGTCCGCGACGGGTGGCGCCCGGTGAGCGCCTGGATCGTCGCCGCGCAGCGCTCCGCGGTCTCCGGCCGGCGGGCGACGACGACGAGGTTCATCACGCTCGTGCGAGCGGCCACGTGCCGGCCGGGTGCACCGTCGACCGTCGTGGTCAGGTCCGGCTGCGACCAGATCCGGGCCAGCTCCTTCTCGATGCCCTCGATCGTGCGCGCCCGTGACCGCCAGCGCAGGGTCGGCGCAGCGTTGCCCCCGGCCGTCTCGAGCGTCACCGGATCAGATCCGCCGCCATCTCCGCCCATCCCTCGCGAGCAGGTCATCGGCCGTCGCTGGCCCCCACGTTCCGGACTCGTAGTTCGGGAAGTCCGGTGGTCCGTCGTCCGCCCAGGCCATGATGATCGGGTCGACGATGCCCCACGCGGTCTCGACCTCGTCGGCCCGCGTGAACAGCGAGGCATCACCGAGGAGCGCGTCGAGGATGAGCGTCTCGTAGGCGTCCGGTGAATCGACGGCGAAGGCAGAGCCGTAGGTGAAGTCCATCGTCACTGATCGGACGTCGATGCCGAGCCCCGGGATCTTGGCCCCGAAGCGGAGCATGATCCCCTCGTCCGGCTGGATCCGGATCGCGAGCAGGTTCGGCTCCGGATCGGAGCTCGACTCGACGAACAGCCGGTGGGGAACTTCCTTGAACTGGATCGCGATCTCGGTCGACCGCTTCGGGAGGCGCTTGCCCACCCGGACATAGAACGGCACGCCGGACCAGCGCCAGTCGTCGATGCTGAGCTTCGCCGCGACGAATGTCTCGGTCTCGGAGTGGGCGTCCACCTTCGGTTCCTCGCGGTAGCCCGGCACCGGTGTTCCGCCGACCCAGCCCGGACCGTACTGGCCACGCACGACGTCGTGCCGGACGATCTCCGGGGTGACGTCCTGGAGCGCGCGCAGGACCTTGACCTTCTCGTCGCGCAGCGCGTTCGCCTCGAACGTGGCCGGGGGCTCCATGGCCACGAGCGACAGGAGCTGGAGGAGGTGGTTCTGGAGGAAGTCGCGCGACGCGCCGGTCTCCTCGTAGAACGCCCCTCGGCCCTCGACGCCGATCGACTCGGCCACCGTGATCTGCACGTGGTCGATGTGGCGCCGGTTCCAGATCGGCTCGAAGATGCCGTTGCCGAAGCGGAAGACGAGCAGGTTGCGGACCGTTTCCTTGCCGAGGTAGTGGTCGATCCGGTAGATCTGCGATTCGCGGAAGACCTTGCCGACGTCGCGGTTCAGCCGGCGCGCGGAGTCGAGATCATGCCCGAACGGCTTCTCGATGACGATCCGCCGCCAGCCGCCGCCGTGTGTCTCGTGGTCGAGCCCCACCCGACCGAGCTGGGCGACGATCTCGCTGAACGCCGATGGCTGGGTGGCGAGGTAGTAGAGCCGGTTGCCGCCGGTCGCATGGTCCTCGTCGATCGCGGTCAGGCGAGTCGCGAGCGCGTCGAACGCCCCGGCGTCGTCGAAGTCGAGGCGCTGGTAGAGGATTCGCTCGATGAAGGCGCTCGCGACCGTCTCGTCGAGGGGCTGGACCCGCGAGAAACGCTCGAGCGCGGACCGGACCTCGGTCCGGTAGTCCTCATCGTCCATCTCCCGCCGGCCCAGGGCGAGGACGACGAACTCGTGCGGCAGGAGGTTCGTCCGCCACAGCTGGTAGAGCGCCGGGACGACCTTGCGGGCCGATAGGTCGCCGGTCCCTCCGAACAGGACGACGACGCACGGGTCCGGCATCCGCTCGAGGCGGAGGCCCTCGCGGAGTGGGTTGTCGATCGGCCTCGCGGGGCCCTTCCGGCGGCCCTCGTGCGCGAGCCGGAGCTCGCGCATCGTTCGATGGGCGTCCTTCGGGGCGAGCCGCGTCGTCATGGCGCGGTCGTTACTCGGTCGTCACTCGGTCTTCACCGCGTGACCGCCGAATTCATTGCGGAGGGCGGCGAGCACCTTCGCGCCGTAGGAGTCGTCCTGGCGGGATCGGAACCGAGTGAGGAGCGAGAGCGTGATGACCGGCGCCGGGACGTCGTGGTCGATCGCCTCCTGGACCGTCCAGCGACCCTCGCCGGAATCGGCGACGTAGCCCTTCAGGCTGGCGAGGTCCGATCCGTTGGCACGGAACGCCCGACCGGCCAGCTCGAGCAGCCACGACCGAACGACGGAGCCCTGCATCCACAGCTCCGAGATGGCCGCGAGATCGAGCTCGTAGTCGCTCGCGTGCATGATCTCGAAGCCCTCGGCGTAGGCCTGCATGAGGCCGTACTCGATCCCGTTGTGGACCATCTTCACGTAATGCCCGGCGCCCGGCCCGCCGACGTGGAGGTAGCCGTTCTCGGGGGCGAGCGAGCGGAACACGGGCTCGAGCGGCTCCACCGCCTCGCGCTCGCCGCCGACCATGAGGCAGTACCCGATCTTGAGGCCCCAGATCCCGCCGGACACGCCGGCGTCGACGTAGCGGATTCCCTTCGCGGCGAGGGCGGGGTGCCGTCGCTGGTCGTCGTGGAAGTTCGTGTTGCCGCCGTCGACGATCGTGTCCCCCGGTTCGAGGTGCTCGAGCAGCTCGTCGATCTGCGCCTCCGTCGCGTCGCCGGCCGGAACCATGATCCAGACCGTCCGCGGCTTCTCGAGCGTGCCGACGAGCTCGGCGATCGTGAACGCGGGGATCGCACCCTCGCCGGCCATCTCGCGGGTCTTCTCCGGGGTCCGGTTGTAGACCGCGATCTCGTGACCGTCCCGGATCAGCCGGCGGACCATGTTGGCGCCCATCCGCCCCAGCCCAATGAACCCGATGCGCATCGTCGTCACGCCTCCGAGAGTGGTGGAAGAGCGGCCGACAGCGCCCGCTCGAGGGTGGCCAGGCCGGCGTCCGGATCCGCGCCCAGGTGAACCCGCAGGATCGGCAGGTCGTGCGACTCGATCGCGGCGAAGTCACCCGCCGCCTGCGCGTCGATCAGGCGACCGAACGAGTACGGCCAGCCGGGGATGTCGAGGTCGTCGGGATGGTCGGCCGTCAGCTGGAGGAACCAGCCGATCGGCGCGCCGCCCTTGTGGAGCTGCCCGGTGGAGTGCAGGAATCGCGGGCCGTAGCCGGCCGTCGTGGCCCGGTGGGTCCGATCGCGGAGGAGCGTCCGGAGGCGGGCCAGCGCGGAGTCCCTCGTCGGAGACGAGGCGATGAACGCCTGGACGGCGAGGTAGGCGCTCGGATGCATCCGGGCGGCGTGACGGGCGAGCTCCCCGACGAGGGTCCGGTCGCCGGCCGTGAGACGGAGCGCCGTATCGCCGAAGAGCGCGATGCCGTCCTCGTCGACCAGGGCGGGCTCGTCCGCGCCCGCCGTGTGCGTACCGCGGGCGAGGACGTCGCGGGTGAGCTGCTTCGCCTCCTCGACGTTCGGCTGGTCGAACGGGTCGATCCGGAGGACGGCGCCGGCGATCGCGGTCGCGATCTCCCAGCGGACGAACTCGGCGGCGATGTCGATCGGGTCGGCCAGGTCGATCCGGATGACCGGGTGGCCGGCGGCCGCGAGCTCGGCGAGCAGGTCGTCGGCGGTTTGGCCCGTCGAGGCGGGCGCTGGGTCGGCGTGCCCCGCCAGGGCGGGCGCCGGGCCGGCAGACCCGGCGAGGGCGATCCGCACGAACACGCGGTCCTGCCCGTACAGCGCCGCGCTCCCGAGCGGTTCGAGGTCGACGGGCACGATGCCGACGCCGTGCTTGCCGGTGCTCTCGGCGATGAGCTGCTCGGCCCACGAGCCGAAGTTCGCGATCTCTGGATCCGGGATGAACGTGAGCTTGTCCCGCCCGGCCGCCGCGAGCGTGCCGATGGCGAGGCCGAGGGCGACGCCGGGGTTGGCGTCCGGGTCCGGCTCGCGACAGGCGCCGAGCATGGCCGACGCGGATGCGAGGAGCGCGTCGAGGTCGAGCCCGATGAGCGACGCCGGCACGAGGCCGACGTAGGTCAGCGCCGAGTACCGGCCGCCGACGTCCGGCGGATTGAGGAACACCTCGCGCAACGCGTCGTGGTGCGGGATGGCCTGGACGCTCCGGCCGGGGTCCGTGATCGCAGCGAAGAACTCGCCCGGCGACTGGTCGGAGCGCGCCTGCTCGAGGGCCCGTTCGACGGCATCCCACGCGGCGGCCTGGAAGGACAGCGGCTCCGTCGTCGTGCCGGACTTCGAGGCGACGAGGAAGAGCGTCGACAGCGGGTCGACCGCGTCGAGGAGCGCCCCGACGGCGACCGGGTCGGTCGAGTCGAGGATGCGCAGGTCCAGCCAGCCGTCGGCCGTACCGAACGTGCGGTGGAGCACCTCCGGCGCGAGGCTGCTGCCGCCCATGCCCATGACCACCGCGGTCGTGAAGCCGGCCTCGCGGATGCCCTCGCCGAAACCCTCGAGGGCGGCGATCCGGTCGGTGAACTCCGCCGGGGCGTCGAGCCAGCCGAGGCGATCCGCGATGGCAGCCTGGACGATCGGGTCCGTCGACCACAGGGTCGTGTCGCGGTCGAAGAGCCGCTCCGCCCAGCGCTCGTCGCGGGCTCGGTCGGCGGCACTCGAGAGCGCGGCCGCCGCGTCCGGCGGGACGGTCAGTCGCGCGAGGGTCGACGAGGGAGGGGCACTGTCACGCATCGTCATTCCGCATGGTAGTCGCTCCGGCGGTCTCCGCGACAGGCGGAACGGAGCGCTCGCGTCGGGGCGGCATCGCTCGCGCCGGGTCC
>DASTOB010000209.1:0-14549 GCA_035720425.1 Candidatus Limnocylindrales bacterium | reverse complement strand
GAGGCGAACATCGTCTGGGCGCGCAAGCTGGAGCGCGCCGGCGCCCACGTCGTGTACGGACTGGTCGGCCTCAAGACGCACTCGAAGACCGCCCTCGTCGTCCGGCGGGAGGGATCCGGCCTGCGCCGCTACGTCCACATCGGGACCGGCAACTACAACCCGAAGACCGCCCGCCTGTACATCGACCTCGGCCTGCTCAGCAGCCGGCCGGAGCTCGGCGCGGACGTGACGGACCTGTTCAACGTCCTGACCGGTCTGTCGCGCCAGCAGACGTTCCGCCGCCTGCTCGTGGCGCCGCACAGCCTGCGCCGCCGGTTCCTCGAGCTCGTCGACCGCGAGATCGAGCACGCGCGGGCCGGACGCGAGGCGCGGATCATCCTCAAGCTCAACGCGATCGTCGACGTCGCCTGCATCGAAGCGCTCTATCGCGCCTCCGGCGAGGGCGTGACGGTGGACCTCATCGTCCGCGGCGCGTGCTCGCTCCTGCCGGGCATCGACGGGCTGTCCGAGCGGATCCGGGTCCGCTCGATCATCGGCGAGTTCCTCGAGCACTCGCGGATCTGGGGCTTCCGCAACGGCGGCGACGAGGAGTGGTACATCGGCTCGGCGGACCTCATGGACCGCAACCTCGATCGGCGCGTGGAGGCGGTCGTGCCGGTCGAGGACGCCGACGCCCAGGGCCGGATCGCCGAGATCATCGAGGTCATGATGGCCGACGATCGGCGCTCGTGGCAGCTCGGCGCTGACGCGGTGTGGCGGCGGACCGAGGCGATCGAGGGCCGATCCGGCACGGTCGACACGTTCGAGGTGCTCAAGGAGCGCGCGCTCGCCTCCGGCGAGGTTGCGACGGCGCCGCGGCGACCGGGCGCCGGGAGCGGTTCACTGGATCCGCGGGCATGAACGGAGCGTGCGGACGATGACCGAGGGCGCGGCGGTTCGGCCGATCGAGGTCGAGCTCAAGTACCGGATCCGCGACCTCGCGGCGGGCGAGCGGTACCTCATCCTTGGCGGCATCGGCGGCTTCGCGGCCGCCGGGCCGATGAAAACGGCGCAGATCGAGGACCGCTACCTCGACACGGCCGACCGGGCGCTCGCCCGGGCCGGCTTCGCGGCCCGACTCCGCCAGTCGAAGAAGGGCACGATCGTGTCGGTCAAGTCGACCGGCGGACGCGGGGCGGCGAGCGCCGGCGTGCCGCACCGCCGCGAGGAGCTCGAGGGCCCGGCGGATCGGACGCTGGGGCCGCGCGATTGGCCGGCCTCGGACGCGCGGTCGCTCATCCTCGAGCTGTGTGGCGACGCGCCACTCGTGGAGCTCGCCACGATCCGCCAGCTCCGCCGGCGACGCGAGCTGCGCGACGGCGACACGCTCGTCGAGCTCTCCCTCGACGAGGTGGACGTCGTCGTGCGCAGCACGGTCGTCGACCGGTTCGTGGAGCTCGAGGTGGAGCTGCTCCGCGGCGACGAGGCCCGGCTCGTCGCGCTCGCGTCGACGCTGGCCGCAGATCCGGCCCTCGGCGAGGCGGAAGGCTCGAAGCTGGAGGCGGCACTCGCGGCGATCCAGGCGTTCCACGACGGCGACGGCGCGGTGGCCGAAAGCGGGACAGCCGAAAGCGGCGCGGCCGAGAGCGGCGCGGCCGATCCCACGGCGGCCGACGATGTTTCGGCGTCCCCGGCCAACGGGTCGGCCGGTCCGGTGACTCCGCTGCCCGCTCAGGCGAAGGGCCGCCCGCCCGGCAGTCGGACGCCCGGCGTGACGGCCGACGATCACGTCGCCGAGGCCGGCCGGAAGGTCCTCCGCTTCCACCTCACGCGGATGATCGACCGCGAGCCCGGTACCCGCGCCGGCACGGATCCCGAGGATCTCCACGCCATGCGCGTCGCGACGCGTCGGATGCGCGCGGCGTGGCGCGTCTTCGGCGACGGCTTCCGACCGGAGCGGACGCGCCGCTATCGCAACCGGCTGCGCGAGGTGGCGGCGCGTCTCGGGGCGGTGCGCGACCTCGATGTGCTGCTCGAGGCGGCCGACACGTACCGGGCGGACCTGCCGGTCACCGAGCAGCGCGCCCTCGAGCCGCTCCTCGCCGCCTGGCGCCGCTACCGCGAGGACGCGCGGGTGCTGCTCATGCACGAGCTCGATTCGGCCGGCTACGCGCGCTTCGTCGAGGACTTCCGCGTCTTCGTCCAGACCGACGGGGCGGCCGTGCTGCCGGTCGTCCCCACACAGCCGCACCGCATCCGCGACACGGCCCCGTCGCGAATCTGGGCCGCGTACGAGCAGGTCCGCGCGTACGAGCCGGTCCTCCGCTGGGCGGACGTCGAGACGCTCCACGACCTGCGGATCGCGGCGAAATGGCTGCGCTACACGCTCGAGTTCGTGCGCGAGGCGCTCGGCCCGGACGTCGCGCCGCTCGTCGCTCGCGTGACCGCGCTCCAGGATCACCTCGGCTACCTCCACGACGCCGATGTGTCGGCAGCGATGGCGCGGACGTTCCTCGTCGAGCAGGCGGGGGGCCTGTCCGGGTCGGAATCGGCCGCGATCGGGCGCTACCTCGTGTCGCGCGAACGCGAGGTGGCGCGCCTGCGGCGGACGGTCGGCGGACCGTGGCGGGGCGTGGCCGGGATCGGCTTCCGCCGGACGCTCGGAAGGACCGTCGCCGGCCTCTGAACCGCCGTGCCGGCGACGCGGCAATCGACCCCGGGACGCGCTGCTCAGACCACCCAGCCGCGGGCGAGGACCGGGAGGCGGTCGCGCCAGCCGATCGGGTCGTGGAGGGTGGCGAGCACCGTGCCCTCGCGGATGCCGGCTTCGGACACGCGCAGTCGGTCGATCCGGAGGTGCTCGAGGACGGCGGCCATGATCGCCGCGCCGGCCGGCAGGAGCCGGGCCCGGGTCGGGTTGACGGCGTGACGCTCGGCGGCGAGGGCGGCCGGCTCGGTCAGGAGGATCGCGGTCGCTTCCGCGACGCGCCGGCGGGTGAGGGTCCGGTCGAGCGCGGCCGCCGGCAGCACCCGGACGAGGTTCGACGCCGTCCCCCCGACGGCGACGAGGTCGCGCGGTCTGGCAGCTGGCGCCGAGGCGACGGCCTCGCGCGCGGCGGCCAGCATGCGCTCCACCTCGTCGCGGGTCGGCGGATCGTGCTCCACGTGGGCCGCAGTGAGTGACGCGGAGCCCAGGCGCAGGCCGGCCGCGACCGGCGCACGGTCCGGGCCGACGGCGACGAACTCGCTGCTCCCGCCGCCGACGTCGACGACCACGAGCTCACCCGACACCGGTCGCCCCTCCGTGACCCCGAGGAGGGTGAGCACGGCCTCCTCGACGTGGTCGAGCACGAGGAGCGGCACCCCGCTCGCCCGTTCGACCTCGGCCGCGGCACGCGCCGCGTCGGCCGCGCGACGAACCGGCTCCGTCCCGACGAACGTGATGGCGGCGGCGCCGAGCCGGCGCGCGGTGTCCGCGTACTGCGCGAGCGCAGCGGCGAGCTCCGCGCGCTTGGACGGACCGAACAGCCCGGCCGCCCCGACCGCGTCACCGAGGCCGAGGAACACGCTCTCGTCGACGAGCGGCCGAAGCCGGTGGCCCGCGGCCACGGCGACGAGCAGGTGGACGGAATTCGAGCCGACGTCGACGGCGGCGGCGACCCGCGGCGCGGCGCGCGCGGTCGCGGGACGGGCGGCCGAAGGACGGACTGCCGGGCGGGCGGTCGCCGGACGCGCGGGGGCCGGACGCGCTGGGCTCGGACGCGCGGGTCGACGGGACTGGCCCGCCGCCGGTCGATCAGGAATCGGGGGCTCCGGCCGACCTGCCGGTGCTTCGAAGTGACCTCCGGCGTGGGGCTGCCGGCTTTGCGGCAGCGGGCTTCGCGGCGGCCGGCTTTGCGGCAGCGGGCTTTACGGCGGCAGCGGGCTTTGCGGCGGCAGCGGGCTTTGCGGCGGCAGCGGGCTTTACGGCGGCAGCGGGCTTCCTGGCGCGCTTCGCGGCCACGGGCTTCGGGGCCGCGGCTTCGGCCGCGGGCCCGTCGGTCGCCGGCTTGACCAACCCGGCTACCCGGCCGACGAGATCGGCCAGTTCGGTCCGCGCCTCGTCGAACTGCCGCCGTCGTTTCGCCTCCGCCTTGAGCGCCGCGGCGATCCGTCGCTCGAGCCGAGCGAGCTTTCGTCGGGCAGACTTGCCGATCCCCCCGGCTTCGCGTCGGGCGGCATCGAGGACGGCCGCGACCGCCGCCGTGGGATCCCGATCGTCGGTCCGCGTCTCTCGCTTGGCCATGATCAGCCTCCGTCCGTGTCGCCCGCTCAGCGGGCCGGCGACCGATCACCCTCGTAGAGGAGGGTCGATCGACCGGTCGCGACCGACCGGCGCCAGACCTCCAGTCTGCCACCTTCGACGACGATCTCGTTGAAGCTCGCATCCCGACGACCATCGTTGACGAGCGCGCCGGCACTCGACACGACGAGCCGGTGGTGGCCCGCCGCGATCTCCCACGCGTGCGCGCGGTGGATGTGCCCGTGGAGGGCGAGATCCACCTCGAGGTCCACGAGGAGCGCGAGCACATCACCGGCACGATGGCTCAGGTCCCCGTCGCGGAGCTTGCGTCCGGGCACAGGCAGGAGGCCGTGATGGAGCGCGAGCACGCGGATGGCCCCAGCCCGGGCGCGGCGGAGCCGACTTGCCGCGCGTTCCAGCGACGCGGATCGCAGGCGCGGCGTCGAGTTGACCGACACGACGTGGATCGACGGACCGGCGTAGGTCGGCTCCAGCGGACCGAAGCGACGCTCGAACGCGGTCGTGAGGTCGGGGGCGGCCGGATCGCCGTCGGCCGCCTCGTCGAAACCGAACCCGACGGCGAGGGCGGGCTCGAGCGCGAGGAAGTAGTCGAGGTCGGAGTCCGGGGGCAGCGTCTGCGCCTCGCCGGGCGGGCCAGCGGACGGCACGAGATCGCGATTGCCGGGCAGGACGACACGCGGAACCGGGCCGAACCGGTCGAGTGCGCCGGCGACCGCATCGAGTTCGCCCTGATGGCCGCCGGCCGACAGGTCGCCGGTCACGACGACGAGATCGGGCTCGGCCGCGATGGCGACGTCGACGAGTCGATCGAGCCCAACGCGGAGCTCCGCGGATCCGTCGAAGTGGAAGTCGGACAGGTGGACGAGCCGCATCAGGCGGACCTCGGCCGGGCGCTGCCACGTCGGCGGCCGGGAAGGCCGATGAGCCGGTCCGCGGCGGCCTCGAGTCGGGCCTCGACACGATCGATCGGTTCGTTCGCGGGCACGCGCAACCAGCCACGACGCCGGCACTCGGCGTCGAACCAGCGGGCCAGCCGGGCACCGAACAGCCGGTAGCTCTCGCTGACGTCGTCAGCGAGGTGCAGATCGAGCCCCGCCTCATACGGGTCCGGCGCGTCGCGCCGGGCGAGGGAGGCTTCCGGATCGAGGTCGAGGAGGGCCACGAGGTCGGGCGCCGGGGCGAACGAGAACAGGCGATCGAGCCAGTCGCGCTCGACGCCGCGCAGCTCCGCCCGGGCGATCGGCGTCCACGTCCAGCGGTCCGCCACGACCACGAGGCCGGCCCGCAACGCGGGATCGACGACGCGCTCGACCCGCTCCGCGAGGTCCGCCGCCGAGAGGAGGGCGATCTCCACCGGGTCCGGGCGCCGTCCACGCTTGGCCCGGCGCAACGCGTCGGCCGACAGGACGGACGAACCGAGCGACGTTCGGGTCACGCCGCGGCCGCGGTGCCGGAGGTGCGCTTCGAGCAGCCCGGCATGCGTGGAGCGACCGGAGCGGTCGATCCCCTCGAGGACGATGAGCCGGCCCGGCGTACCGTTCACGCCGCCCGACTCCCATCGTCATCGAGCACGGCGCGGATCGCGTCCCGGGCGGAGGCGAGCCGATCGTCGAGCGGTTCGCCGAGTTCGAGCACGACCGTGCGCGCCGGCCACGGAGCCGTCACTCGTCCGGCGGCGAGGTCGTCGAGCCCGGCCGCCACCGCGGCGAGGAAGGCCCTGAAGGCCGGCGCCACCGCCTCCGCCCGTCCGGGGCCCAGGCGCTCGTCGATCGTGCGTCCGATCACCCGATCTGGTCGCTCCTGCACGAGCACGACGACGGCCGGTGCCGGGAGTCGTTCGTACAGGCCGGCGATCCAGTCGGGATCGAGGCCGCGCGCGTGGTCGCGCGCGACGCCCGTCCACGCGTACCGGTCGGCGATGACGATGTCGCCCGCGTCGACCTGGCGTTTGACAAGCTCGTCCGCGCGCCGATGGGCCTCTGCAGCGACGAGGAGCGCGGCCACGCGCGGGGTCAGCGACTGTCGGGTTCGTCCGTCGGCGGCCGCCCGCCGGACGGGCGCCGACGCTTCCCACGCCACGACATGGACGCGTCGTCCGCGGCGTTCGATCCAGCGGGCGAGAAGGTTCGCGACGGCGGCGGTCCCGGCTCCGTCGATGCCCTCGACCGCCACGAGGAGGCCGGGTCGGCGGGCCGGACGAGTGGGCACGGAGCGGATGATACGGACAACCGGCCCGCGCCCGGGATCCGTCGCGCGGGCACGCCCGCAATCAGTCGTTAACGTTCGTCGAACACCGGGTTGACGGATCGGTCCGATCCTCCCGCCATGACGGCTCCCTCTACGCTCGGACGTGCGACGGTCTGGCTCGTCCTCGCGGCCGACGGGCCCGGTCGCGGAATCGGCTCGCATCTGCGCGCGAACGGCTCGGCCATCGGGGCTGCGGCGGTCCACGTCGTCGACGAACCCGCGCTGTTCCTCGAAGCCCTCGCCGACCAGCGACCCCGGATCGCGCTCGCGGCCTGGCCGCCCGCCGACGACGCGGTCCTCGACGAGCTCGCCCGCGAACGGCGTCGGCGGCATGGGCTTCGGGTCGTCGCGCTGACCGCCCCGGCCGATGTCGAGACCCGCCTGCGCGCGCTCGACGGCGGGTTCGACGATGCGCTCCCGGCGTCGATCGATCCGCGTGAGCTGGCCGCGCGCCTCGCGCTGCTGGCTGACCGCGCCCGGCGGGCGAGCGCCCCCACGCTGCTCGCGGTCACCGAGTCCGCCGAGCTCGACCTCGTCGCCCACGAGCTTCGGCGCGACGACGAGCCGGTCCATCTGCGACCGAAGGAGCTCCGTCTCCTCGCCGTCCTGGCTGCCCATCCCGGCCGGGCGTTCACCCGTCAGCAGCTCCTCGATCGCGTCTGGGGCCCCGGCCACGTCGGCGACCCGCGGACCGTCGATGTCCATGTCCGCTGGCTGCGTGCCAAGGTCGAACGCGACCCGGAGCGGCCGGCGCACCTCGTCACGGTTCGCGGCGTCGGCTATCGGCTCGACCCGCCGGACCGTTAACGGAGCCTTAACCGGACGCGCATCGAACGTTGATCCGGCCGACGGACCGTCGGTCCCGTCAGAACGACCACGTGGACCCATCGTGCCCCGAGCCGCCCGGGTGGCGGCCGAAACCAAGGAGGACTCATCGAGTGTCAACCACCACCGCGCGCCGTCTCGGCGCCCTGGCGCTCGCGGCATCGGTTGCCATCACCGCCTGCACCGGCGGGTCAGGCGCCGAACCGTCGGGTGACGCGCTGAGCGGCACCATCACGATCGACGGATCGAGCACCGTCTACCCGATCACGGAACTCGTCGCCGAGGAATTCCAGCTCGCCAACGCCGGCGTCCAGGTGCCGGTCGCGTTCTCCGGAACGGGTGGCGGGTTCAAGAAGTTCTGCACCGGCGAGACGGACATCAACGACGCCTCGCGACCGATCAAGGCCGACGACGAGGGCGAGGGCGTGGCGTGCGAGACGAACGGCGTCGAGTACGTCGAGCTGCAGGTCGCGATCGACGGCCTCACCGTCGTCGTGAACCCGGACAACGACTTCGTGACCTGCCTGACGGTCGAGGAGCTCGCCACGATCTACGGGCCGGACTCACCGCGAGATCTGAGCTGGCGCGACGTCAACGCCGACTTCCCCGACGAGCCCGTCGAGCGGTTCATGCCGGGAGCCGACTCAGGCACGTTCGACTACTTCACCGAGGAGATCAACGGCGAGACGGACGCGGCCACGTCGTGGGCGACCCAGTCCGAGGACGACAACACGCTCGTCACCGGCGTCGCCGGGGATGTCCACGCGATCGCCTTCTTCGGTTACGCGTACTACGTCGAGAACGCCGACAAGCTCAAGGCGGTCGAAGTCGACGGGGGCAACGGCTGCGTCGCACCGACCGAAGAGGCGATCAACACCAACGAGTACAGCCCGCTGTCGCGCCCGATCTTCATCTACCCGGACGTCGGGAAGGCGAAGGAGCGAGCGGAGCTCAAGGCGTTCGTCGATTTCTATCTCGAGAACACCAACGACTTCTCGACCGAGGTTGGCTACATCGGCCTCCCGGACGACATCCTTGCGGCCGAGAAGGCCGAATGGGCGGCCGCGGTCGGCGGCTGACCCCGTAGGCACGCCACCCTCCTCCATGCGCGCCGGCCCGATACTCGGATCGGGCCGGCGCGTCTATCCTGTCGGCACCGTGGTCGTGGAGCCTCGTATCGAATGACGGCGCCAACCATCTCGCTCACACACCGGCGTCCGCTCGGGGAGCGGATCATCGAGCGGCTGCTGTTCCTTGCCGCGGCGCTCGGCGTCCTGACGACAATCGGGATCGTCGCCGTCCTTGCGTTCGAGACGTTCGAGTTCTTCCTCGAAGTCAGCCCGCTGGAGTTTCTGACCGGCACCCGCTGGTCCGCGCTCATCAAGCCGCAGTCGTGGGGCGTCCTCGCGCTCGTGTCGGGGACGCTTCTCGTGTCCGTAATCGCCCTCGTCATCGCGATCCCGCTCGGCCTCCTGGCCGCGGTCCTCCTCGCGGAATACGCCACGACGCGGGTGCGGACGGTGGTCAAGCCGATCCTCGAAACGATCGCCGGCGTGCCGACGATCGTGCTCGGCTTCTTCGGCCTCAACTTCATCGCCCCGCAACTTCTCCGACCCCTGCTCGGTGCGGAGGCCATCGGCGTGTTCTCAGCCCTGTCCGGGGGAATCGTGGTCGGGCTGCTCATCACGCCACTCATCGCGTCGATCAGCGAGGACGCCATGCGAGCCGTGCCGCGCGGGATGCGCGAGGGCGCGTTCGCGATGGGCGCCACCAAGTTCGAGGTCGTCCGGAAGGTGGTCTTCCCGGCGGCCCTGTCCGGGATCATGGCCTCGATCATCCTCGCCATGAGCCGCGCGATCGGCGAGACGATGGCGGTCGTCCTGACCGTGGGGACCAAGCCGCAGCTGACGTTCGATCCGACCGAGAGCGTCCAGACGATGACCGCGTTCATCGTTCAGATCTCGATCGGCGAGACGGCCCAGGGCTCGATCGAATACAAGTCCCTGTTCGCCGTCGGCGCGACCCTGTTCGTCATGACCTTTGCGCTCAACCTGTTGAGCGGCTGGGTCGTGCGCCGCTTCCGGACGGTGTACTGATGGGCGTCTTCGCGCCGGCGGCCCGGACCGCTCCGCGGTTTGAGCCCGCGCTCATGCGGCGAAAGCTCGGCGGGACGGTGTTCTACGGCGCCTGCCTCGCGGCGATCGGTCTGCTCATGCTCGCGCTCGTCGCGCTCCTCGTCGACACCTTCGTTCGGGCCGCGCCGTGGCTCGACGTCGACTTCCTGACCGGCGTGCCGTCGAGCCGCCCGGCCCGGGCGGGCATCCTCCCGGCCCTCGTCGGCACGTTCGAGATCGGCGTCATCGTCGGCCTCGTCACGTTCCCGATCGGGGTGGCCGCCGCGATTTACCTTGCCGAGTACGCGTCCGACTCGAGGATCAACCGACTGCTCCAGACGAACATCAGCAACCTCGCCGGCGTCCCCTCGATCATCTACGGCATCCTCGGCCTCGCCCTGTTCGTGCGCGCGCTGGCGATGGGCCCGACGATCCTCGCCGCCGCCCTCACCCTCAGCCTGCTCATCCTCCCGGTGGTCATCATCGCCTCGATCGAAGCGATCAGGGCCGTTCCGCAGACGCAGCGCGAGGGCGCATACGCGCTCGGGGCGACTCGCTGGCAGATGGTCCGCCGATCGATCCTGCCGGCGGCGGCGCCGGGGATCATGACCGGGATCATCCTGGCCATGGCCCGCGCGATCGGCGAGGCGGCTCCGCTCATCCTCATCGGTGCGTTCACGTTCGTCACCTTCCTGCCCAATCCCATCGAGGGCCAGTACACGGTCCTGCCGATCCAGATCTACGGGTGGGCGGTCCGGCCACAGGCCGACTTCCAGGGCATCTCCGCGGCGGCGATCGTCGTCATCCTCGTGCTCATGCTCGTGCTCAATGCCCTCGCCCTCATCGTCCGCGCCCGACTGTCACGACACATCCAGTGGTAGAGGAGCCTGCCTTGACCTCCCGACTGAGCGATCCGCCGACAGCCATCGGTGGCCCGCCGCCTGCCGCGACCGTTAGGATCGCGACCATGCAGCAGCCCGACGCGAGCCGGCCGACCGCCGACCGGGAAACGGTCATCGAGCTCCGCGACGTGTCGTGCTGGTACGGCTCGTTCCGGGCGGTTCGCGACGTGAGCCTGACGGTGGCCAAGCAGCAGATCACGGCCCTCATCGGACCATCCGGATGCGGCAAGTCGACCCTGATCCGGACGATGAACCGGATGAATGACCTCGTCCCGAACTACCGAACGGAAGGGTCGCTCCTGTTCGAGGGGCAGGACCTGTACGCGCGCTCGGTCGACCCTGTCGCGGTCCGCCGCCGGATCGGGATGGTCTTCCAGAAGCCCAACCCGTTCCCGAAGACGGTCTACGAGAACGTCGCCTTCGGTGCCAGGATCAACGGCTACAAGGGCAACATGGACGAGCTCGTCGAGCGGTCGCTTCGACGGGCCGCGCTGTGGGACGACGTGAAGGACAAGCTCAAGCAATCCGGGATGGCCCTGTCCGGCGGCCAGCAGCAGCGCCTGTGCATCGCCCGGACGATCGCGATCGAGCCTGAGGTCATCCTCATGGACGAGCCGTGCTCGGCGCTCGACCCCCGCTCGACCCTCCAGATCGAGGAGCTCATGGCGGAGCTCAAGCGGGACTACACGATCGTCATCGTGACCCACAACATGCAGCAGGCGGCGCGCGCCTCGGACACGACGATCTTCATGACGATGGGTGACGATCGAGCCGGGTTCGTGGTCGAGACGGGCCCGACGATCGAGATCTTCACGAACCCACGGAACCGGCTGACCGAGGACTACGTGTCCGGTCGGTTCGGCTGAGCGAGGAGCGACGAGTGGACGACGAACGAAGTCAGGGCCGCCCGGACGACGTGGTCGGCGCCCAGATCGCGTCGATCCTCGACGAGGCCGCGAGCGGGCCCTCGTCCGGCGGGGCCGGCCAGACCGCGCGCCCGGCACTCGACCGCGAGGAACGCGAGATCAAGGACAACGTGCTCCGCATGGGCTCGCTCGTCGAGGACCAGATCCTCGCCGCGATCGACGCGCTCACGTCGCACGACGCCGAGAAGGCGCTCGCGGTCATCGTCGGCGACAGCCGGATCAACGAGGCGCAGCGCCACGTCTCGACGCTCATCGCCAAGACGATCGCGACCCAGCAGCCGGTCGCGCGCGACCTGCGCTTCCTCCTCTCGCTCGACCACGTGACGTACGAGCTCGAGCGGATCGGCGACCATGCGGCGTCGGTCGCCAAACAAGTCCGAAAGCTCGCGCCGGAGCCTCCGCTCAAGCAGTACGTCGACCTGCCGGAGATGGGCCGACTCGGGGCGCAGCTCGTGCGCGGCATCCTGCGCGCGCTCGTCGACATCGACGAGGCGGTCGCGCGCGACGTCGCGGCCCGCGACGACGAGATCGACCATCTCTACCACCGGACGTTCTCGGAGGTGCTCGAGCTCATGCGGGCCGATCCGGCCAACGTCGAGCGAGGCGCCCGGATCCTGCTCGCCGCCCACTACCTCGAGCGGATCGGCGACCGGGTCACGAACATCGCCGAGGACGTCGTCTATCTCGCCAGTGGAGAGGTAGAGGACCTCAACCCGTGACGACGGCCGACCGCCCGATCCGGGTGCTCTTCGTCTGCACCGGGAACTCCGCTCGGAGCCTCCTCGCCGAGGCGCTCCTGCGCGACAACGGCGGGCCGGATTTCGAGGTTCACAGCGCCGGCACGGAGCCGAAGGGCATCAACCCGATGACCGCGCGCGTCCTGGCCGAGGCGCGACTGTCGACCGACGGCCTCCGCTCGAAGTCGGTCGACGAGTACCTCGGCCAGTCGTTCGACTACGTCATCACGGTCTGCGACAACGCCCGCCAGACGTGCCCGGTCTTCCCGGGCGTCCACGAATCGCTCCACTGGGGGTACGACGACCCGGCCGCGGTCGAAGGACCCGAGGAGGTGCGCCTCGCGGCCTTCCGCCGGACGTTCACGGCGATGGGCGAGCGGATCAACCAGTTCATCACGCTGGCGCGGCGGGCGCGGCGCGAGCCGGCCCGCACGCCGACCGAGGTGGCGTGAGCGCCGTCCGGCTTCACCTCCTTCGACACGCTGACGCCGGCGACCCGATGGCCTGGCACGGGCCCGACGCCGCGCGTCCACTGTCCGACAAGGGTCACCGCCAGGCCGAACGCCTGGGCCGATTGCTCGTCGCGGCCGGCTTCGCGACCGACGCGATCATCTCGTCGCCGAAGGTGCGCGCGGTCCAGACGGCCGAAGGCGTGGCCGCCGCCCTCGGGGTCGAGGTCGAGGTCGACGACCGACTGGCCGGCGGGTTCGACGGTTCGTCCGTCGCCGAGCTGCTGGCGGCGGCCGGCGACCCGCGCCGGCCGGTCCTCGTCGGCCACGACCCGGACTTCTCGTGGTTGCTGTCCGCGCTCGTCGGCACCGAGATCGGGATGAAGAAGGGCGCCATGGCCCGCGTCGACGTCGCCGGCGAGTTTGCCGAGGGTGCCGGCACGCTGCGCTGGCTCATCACGCCGGACCTGCTTCCGGGGGACTGAGCGGCGCGACTGGCGTGCGGGCGCGGGTCTCGGCGCGACTGGCGCGCCGCCGCCCCACGAGCCGCGCACCCGACGCGGGCCCTCCGCGGAATGCCAGATTGTCGCCCCGTGACCGTACGGCGAGGTTCCGGCCCGTCAGTCGGCCTAATCGCCGCTTCGCTGAGCGTGGACCTCACCCGGAATCGCGGAATCGGTGCCGGCGATCGCGCCTAGTTGTCGCCCGGCGAGAATCTGGCAGCCTGCGGGGCTCGAGCGATGGCGTGGGGCGCGAGCGCCATGGCTCGGGGCGCGAGCAATGGAGCTCGGTCGCGGTTGGATCGTCGATTCCGAGCGAACGCATCGGACCGTGCCGATGGACCCGTCGATCGCGACCGATGGCAGGTGGATCTCTCAGCCGGGCCTGAGATGTTTCGACCATGGCCCAACGACCGCTCCCAATTGCGCCACAGCCGCGCCTCGACCTGCCCGCCCCGGACGTCGCCGGAGCCGTCGCTGTGGCGGCGCTCTTTGCCGACCCGATCCGCGCCGGCATCCTGCGACTGCTCCGCGACGGCCCGCACTGCGTGTGCGAGATGGCCGCCGCCCTCGGGGCGCGGGAAAACAACGTGAGCAACCACCTCGCTCGACTCCGCGACGCCGGACTCGTCCGCGCCGGCCGACACCGGGCCGACGGGCGCTTCCTCTACTACGAGCGAGACGACGCGGCGGTCGCAAGCGCGCGTCGGGCACTCGACGACGTGCTGCGATGACGGCGCTCTCGGCACGTCGGGTGCCGCTGCCACTGCCGCTTCTCGTCGGCCTCGCGGCCGCCGCATGGCTCGTCGCCTGGTCCGTCAACCTGCCGGCGGCGAACTGGATCGCGTTCGACCTGATGGGACTCGAGCCCGGGACGCACGTCGGCGAGGCGTTCGCGTTCTTCCTCTATGACGTGCCCAAGGTCCTGCTGCTCCTGACCGGCGTGGTCTGGCTCGTGTCGTTCATCCGGTCGTTCGTCTCGCCGGATCGCGTGCGCCGCGCGCTCGCGGGCCGGGGCGCCGTTCCGGGAACGGTGGCGGCGGCCGGGTTCGGCGTGGTCACCCCGTTCTGCTCGTGCTCAGCGGTTCCGCTGTTCATCGGCTTCGTCGAGGCCGGCGTGCCGCTCGGGACGACGTTCGCCTTCCTCGTCGCTTCGCCGATGGTCAACGAGGTGGCGCTCGTCCTGCTGTGGGGCCTGTTCGGCCCAGGGCTTGCTCTCACCTACATGGTGGCCGGACTGGCGATTGCCGTCGCCTCCGGGCTCGTCATCGGCCGGCTCCAGATGGAGCGGTACGTCGAGGGGTACGTATGGGCGGTTCGGGCGGCCGGCGGCATGATCGACGTGCGGCGGACGCCGGACGAGCGCGTCCACGACGCATGGCGATCGACGGTCGACATCGTCCGCCGGGTCTGGCCATTCGTCGTCGCCGGGATCGCCGTCGGGGCGCTCATCCACGGGTTCGTCCCGACGGAGCTCGTCGTGTCGGTCGGGGGTCGCGACAACCCGCTGGCGGTGCCCGCCCTCGTCGCGCTCGGGGTCCCGCTCTACAGCAATGCCGCCGGAACG
>DASTOB010000208.1:0-4270 GCA_035720425.1 Candidatus Limnocylindrales bacterium | reverse complement strand
TAGGCGGCTCCCGAGCCCTGGCGGTCCATTCTCTTCCGCCTCGCCACCCCCGAGTGTGACGACCCGATCGTCACGGAGGCCCGGAGCGGCCCCTAGCCAATCGCCGCGGCTCCGGAGCCGCAGGGCCGGCCCCCCGCCAGTCGGCCCCCAGCCAATCGGCGCCGCTGCTGCTGCCAGCATCAAATCGGGGGCTTCGCGGCGGACAGTGGCCCCGGGCCGGGCTTCCTCTCGGCTGCCGTGCTGCTCCCACCAGCAGATCGGGCCCGATTCGCCGATAGCGAGGCCCGGCTCGGTCGTCCGACACGGGCTATCGCGCCGGTATCCAATGGTTGCTGCTGCCAGCATCATCCGGGGTGGCAGAGGGGGCAGGCCGAGCGCGGGCCCCGCACGCAGCCCGAACGCGGGCCCGCACGCGGCCCCGGACGCGGGCCCCGAACGCGGGCCCCGAACGCGGCCCGCAATCGTTCGTCAGCGGCGCCCGCCGACCACCTCCGCAGGCCCGGACCTGACCGTCGCGCGGCCCGCCCCAGGCGCGCCCGCGACCGATCGGGACGCAACCGATTGGGACGCGACCACCGTGACCCACGCTGCCACCTCGGCCCGCCGGGCCAGCCCCAGCTTGGCGAGGATGTGCTCGACGTGCGCGCTGACCGTCTTCGGCGCGATCGACAGGGCCGTCGCGATCTCGCCGTTGGTCAGCCCGCGAGCGATGAGCCCGCCAACCTCGAACTCGCGCGCGGTCAGCGGACGCCACGGCTCGTCGTCGACGTCGCGACCGCGGATCTGTCGGGCGAGCTCGTCGACGCGGGCAAGGAGCGGCGGGCTGCCGAGTCGGGTCGCCGCATCCCGCGCCGTGCCGAGCACGTCGAGCGCCGCTGCCGCACGATTCCCGCGGGCGAGGCAGCGCGCCAGGTCGAGTCGGGCCCACGCCGCTTCCCACGACCGACCCAGCTCCTCCCACTCCCGCACCGCGGCGTCGAGCGACTCGCGCGCCGCGACCGTCGAGCCGGAAGCGGTGCCGATCAACCCGCGGGCGTGATGGATCGCCGGCGCCGCCAGACCGTCCCACCCACGCAGCAGCGCCTCAACTTGGGCGAGCCACTGCTCTGCGCGATCCGGTCGGCGATCGTCCAGGTACGCGCGGACCCCGGTCACGACGAACGGCACCAGCAAGGGCCGCTCACCGCACCCGTCGGCGAGCGCGAGCGCCTCCTCGCAGTGCCGAACAGCAACCGCCGGCTCGCCGGCCACCAGCGCGGTCTCCGCGAGGCCCCACAGCGGCTCGAGCTGAAGATCGATGTCGCCGCCGGCACGCCCGATCGCAAGCGACTCCTCGAGCAGTGCCCGAGCGCGGTCGACCTGCCCACGCCCGAACGCCACGCACCCGAGCGCGAACTGCGACCCGAGCGTCCCGCGCCGCGTGCCCCGCTCGACGAGCTCGATCTCGGCGATCGCGACCGCCGCGTCCCAGTTGCCGGCCGCCCACTCGACGAGGGCCGAAACCGACGCCATGATCCGGCGGCAGTACGACTGCTCGATCGCATCGGCATAGCGGAGGCCCTCGTCGAGCCCCACCGCCGCGGCCCCGTAGTTCATCACCCGTACCGCGAGGGCGGCCGCGATCCGGTAGGCGGTCACGCCCGTCGACTCGAGGTTCGCGTCGCGCGCCCGGCGAGCGACGTCGAGCAGGCGGGCGAGGCCGTCAGCCCGACCGGCCATGATGTCGAACTCCGCGCGGTAGAACTCGGCGTCCTCTTCGAAGAACGTACCGCCGGCCCGCGCCAGCCGCTCGAGATCCGCGATCGCTGCGGCGGCCTCGTCGAGTCGGTACGCGTCGAGGGCGACGATGGCCTGGAGCTCGCGCACGGCGGCCAGCGCGCGCGAGCGTTCCGGGCTGTCCGGTACCGCGGCGAGCTCCGCCTCCGCCTGCTCGAGCGGGCGCACGCGTTCGTCCGTCGGACGGACGTCGCGGCGGGCCATGCCGGCGAGATTCACGAGCTGCACGGCCGCCTCAATGGGTCGGCCGGCCTCGAGGTAGAAGCGCCGCGCCAGGGTCGCCGTTTCGACGGACGCCGGCATGTCGTCGATCGCGAACGCCGCCACGCTGTATTCGTCGTACAGCTGGGCGAGCTCGAGCGCGCCGAGCCCGTCGGGCAGATTGGCGACCGCGCGGCCGTACAGCTCGAAGGCCTCCCGGCGGCTCGAGATCGCGCTCGCCTCCCGCGCGCCCGCGAGCGCCGCCCGGTAGGCCTGGGCGCGCAGCCCGGCACGCTCGAAGTGAACCGACGCATGGATTTCCGACGCGCCCTCCATGAGCGCGCCGAACTCTCCCGCGCGCGCGTGGAGGCGGCGCAGATCGGTCGCCGGGACGGTTGCGTACAGCGCGTCGCGCAGGAGCTGGTGTCGGAAGTCGTAGAAGCCGCGGTCGAGGAACTCGAACGGGTAGAGGACCGACGCGCCGACGAGCTCCTCGAGCGGCGCGTCGAGCTCGGCGACCGGGCGGTCGAGGATCCCGGCGAGCACCTCGGGGACGAAGCACCGACCGATGACGGCGCCGGCGCGGGCGACGACGCGCGCCTCGTCGGACAGGCGTGCGACGCGGGCGAGGACGGCGTCCTCGATCGTGTCCGGCACGACCGCGCTCCGGATGGCGGAGCCGTTCGTGCGCGCCTCGTCGTCGAGCGCGGCGAGCAGCTCCTCGATGTGGAGCGGGATGCCGTTCGTCCGCTCGTGGACTGCGCTGACCACCTCGCGCGGCGCGGGCAGGCCGGTCGCCAGGATGAGGGTCGTGACGAGGGCCGTCTCGTCGTAGGTCAGCCGGTTGAGACGCGCCTCCTCGGCGAGGCGCTGGCTGAGCAGCCGCGCCCGCCACTCGCGATGGAATGAGCCACTCGGCAGCTCGTCGAGCCGGTACGCGCCGACGAGCAGGAGCGGCCGATCCGGTGCCAGTCGGGCGAGCTCGCCGATGATCTCGAGGCTGAGTTCGTCGGCCCACTGGAGGTCCTCGAACGCGAGTAGTGTTGGTCCGTCGATGCTCGCGATGATCCGGTCCGCGATGTCGACGACGAGCAGGCGTCGCGAGCCGAGCGCATCCGCGCCCTGCCCACCGCGCAATGCCAGCAGCTCCGTGCCGAGCGATCCGAAGGGCGGGTCGTCGCGCATCGTCCGTGCCATGTCGAGGATCGCGGCGAGCGGCACCTGTCGGTCGTGCGGGCCCAGGTCGCCCTTGGAAACGCGGAAGCCGGCCGCGCGCGCCTTGCGCAGGATCGCCCCGAGCAGCCTCGACTTCCCGATCCCGGCCTCGCCCGCGAGCAGGAGCAGGCGACCGTGGCCGTCGGCCGTCTCGGTGAGACGCCGATCGGCGAGCTGAAGCAGGTCGTCGCGACCGACGAGGAGCGGGCAGAGCACCGACCCGACGTGGCTCATCAGGTCGCCGAGTGTACGCCTCTCGCCCTGCGCGGCATCGGTCGAATGACCGATATGCGGCTCGGGGCTCGGGGCGGCACGTGCCGAGCCCGCCGCGCGTCGGCCGAGCCCGACGCTCGTCGGCGGCCCGTCGGCCGAGCCCGACGCTCGTCGGCGGCCCGTCGGACGAGCCCGACGCCCGTCGGCGGCCCGTCGGCCGAGCCCGCCGCCCGTCGGCCGAGCCCGCCCCGCGGCCGAGCCCGCCGCCCGTCGGCCGAGCCCGCCTGCCGCCGCTCAGCATGGCCGTGACGACCCCGTCGTCACAGTTCGGGGTATCGGACCGACAGTCGAGCGCCGACCGGTCGATCTGGTGGACTGTCGGCCGCCGTGACGACCCGATCGTCACTGGGAGCCCGATCGGCCGATAGGCGGCTCCCGAGCCCTGGCGGTCCGGTCTCTACCGCCTCGCCACCCCCGAGTGTGACGACCCGATCGTCACGGAGGCCCGGAGCGGCCCCTAGCCAATCGCCGCGGCTCCGGAGCCGCAGGGCCGGCCCCAGCCAATCGGGCCCCGCCAGTCGGGCCCCCGCCAATCGGCGCCGCTGCTGCTGCCAGCATCAAATCGGGGGCCTCGCGGCGGACAGCGGCCCCGGCCGGGCTTCCTCTCGGCTGCCGTGCTGCTCCCACCAGCAGATCCGGCCCGATTCGCCGATAGCGAGGCCCCGCTCGGTCGTCCGACACGGACTATCGCGCCGGTACCCAGTGGTTGCTGCTGCCAGCATCATCCGGGTGGCAGAGGGGGCAGCCCGAGCGCGGGCCCCGCACGCAGCCCGAACGCGGGCCCGCACGCGGCCCCGAACGCGGG
>DASTOB010000207.1:0-5503 GCA_035720425.1 Candidatus Limnocylindrales bacterium | reverse complement strand
CATCGTCCCGGTCGGTCGCGAGCCGTGACACGACCCCGTCGGCCGCCCCGTCCGACGCTACAGTCCGGCGATGCCATTCGGACTGCTCGCCGGCCTCGGTGCCGCCCTCGCCTGGGGCACGATGGACATCGGGAGCGCCCTCGCGAGCCGACGCCTCGGCAGCCTCATCGTGACCGCCGGCGGCCAAGCCGCCGCCGCGGCCCTGCTCGTCGTCGCCCTCGTCGTGACCGGTACGCCCCTGCCGACCGACCCGGGTGTGATCGTCCTGTCGGCCCTGCTCGGGGCAGCCGGCGCGGGTGCCTACCTGTCGTACTTCACCGGCCTCCGGATCGGCCCGATCGCCGTCGTGTCCGGCATGGTCGCCGCCTACGGTGGGCTCGTCGTCGTCCTCGCCGTGTTCCTGCGCGGCGAGACGCTCACGCTCCTCCAGGCGATCGGCGCGGCGCTCGCCACGATCGGGGTGATCATGACCGGCGTCGCGTTCGACGGCGGCTGGCGCCGGACCCGGTTCGCCGGCCCGGGCGTCGTGTTCGCGGTCATCGCCCTCGTCCTCTTCGCGCTCATGACCGTCGGGCTGGCGGAGGCGATCGAGTCGGCCGGCTGGCTCGAGGTCATCGCCCTGTCCCGGATCGTCAACGCGGCACTGACCGGGGCGGCGCTCGCGATCGCGCTGGCCAGCCGCCACACGCGGTTCCGAGCGGTGATGGAGGCGCCGCTGCGGGCGACCCGGACGGCATGGGCGGTCGTCCTGCTCGCCGGATGCCTCGACGTCGCGGGGCTCGCCTCCCTCGCGATCGGCCTCGAGCGGGCGCCGACGTGGCTCGTCGGGCTCGCCTCGTCGTTCGGGCCGGCGGTGACGATCATCGTGGCCGTCGCGTTCCTCGGCGAGCGACTGCGACGGATCCAGTGGATCGGCCTTGTCGGCGTGGGCGCCGGGCTCATCGCGATCGCCCTGCCGTAGGCGGGCGTTCGCCATCGCCAGCCATCGCGGGTTCGGCCGCCCGATCAGGCCGGCCCGGTCAGGCCGGGACGGTGAACCAGAAGCGGGTCGTCCCGTCGGCCGATTCGGCTCCCACCCGCCCCCCGGCCGCCTC
The DNA here is from genome assembly GCA_035720425.1 of Candidatus Limnocylindrales bacterium. GTDB lineage: Bacteria > Chloroflexota > Limnocylindria > Limnocylindrales > CSP1-4 > DASTOB01. The sequence continues at coordinate 4,409 of DASTOB010000207.1, read as the reverse complement.
GACGAGCTGCTTGACGATGGCGAGGCCGATGCCGGCGCCCCCGCGCGCCCGGTCGCGCGACTTGTCGACCCGGTAGAACCGCTCAAACACGCGATCGAGGTCGCCGGGCGGGATCGATTCGCCGGTGTTGACGACCGACACGAGGACGTCGCCGGCTCGCCGCTCGGCGCGGACGGTCACGCGCCCACCCGGCGGCGTGTAGCGCGCGGCGTTCGAGACGAGGTTGGCGAGGACCTGGGCGAGGTGGTCCGGGTTGGCTCGGGCGGGCAGCGCCGGCGGCAGGTCCAGCTCGACCGATACGCCGCCGCGCTCGAAGGCGGGCCCGGACAGTTCGACGGCGGATCGGACGGCGGCCGCCAGGTCGAGCTCCTGGGTCGGTGGGGCCTCGGTGGCCGCATCCCCTTCGGCGAGATCGTCGAGCGAGCGTGACAGTCGGACGAGCCGGTCGACCTCTTCGTGGAGCGACTCGTACGTCGCCCGATCGGCGGTGATGACGCCGTCGCGCAGCGCCTCGAGGTAACCCTGCAGGTTCGTCAGCGGGGTCCGCAGCTCGTGGGCGGCGTTGGCGATGAAGTCGCGTCGCAGGCGCTCCTGGTCCTGGAGGCTGGCGGCCATCTGGTTGAACGAGTCGGCCAGGCTGACGACCTCTTCGGGGCCGGTCCGCGGCACGCGCGCCGCGTAGTCGCCCTCCGCCACGCGCCTTGCGGCCGACCCGATTTCGGCGAGCGGATGCGCGAGCATCCGGGCGAACAGGACGGCCAGGGTCAGGCTGGCCGCGACGGCCACGACGATCGCGACGATGACAACCTGCGTCACCGCCGCGTCGTACATCTCGCGCGCGTGCTCCTGGGAATCGCCCGCGTCGACCATCATGTTCGTGAACGTGTCGGCACCGACGACGGCCACGCCGAAGGCGACGATCCCGAGCGCCACGGCGGCCGATGCGAGGGCGGCGAGCGCGATCCGGGCGGCGATCGTGCGGCCGATCACGACGGGCTTTTGGTCCGGGTCCGGTCCGCGGTCGGCGCCGCACTCGCGGTCGGTGCCGCGCGATAGCCGACGCCGCGGACGGTCGCGACGTAGCGCGGGCTGTCCGCATCGTCGCCGAGCTTGTCCCGCAGGCGGCCGATGTGGACGTCGATCGTGCGGTCGAGGACCTCTGCCTCGTCGGCGCCATAGACCGCGTCGAGCAGCTGATCGCGGGTGAGGACGCGGCCGTCCGCCTCGAGGAGCGTCGTGAGCAGGCGAAACTCGACGTTCGTGAGCGGGACCTGGGTGCCGGCCCGAGTGACCTCGTAGCGCTCGCGGTCGACGACGAGGTCACCGTGGACGAGCGGCTCGTGCGCCTCTTGGGTCGACCCTGGCGCCTGTGCCCTCGCGGCGCCGCCGGCGGCGGGTGGTGGGGCGGTCCGCCGAAGGATCGACTTGACCCGCAGCACGAGCTCCGCCGGCGAGAACGGCTTGGGCAGGTAGTCGTCGGCGCCGTCCTCGAGACCGGTGATCCGGTCGAGCAACGAACCGCGGGCCGACAGGATGAGGACCGGCACGGCCTCGTGGTCGGGGTCGCCGCGGATGGCGCGGATCACCGCCCGGCCGTCGATCTCGGGGAGCATGAGGTCGAGCACGACGAGGGCGGGGCGTCGGCGCTCGATCGCCTCGAGTGCAGCGCGACCGTCGGCGGCCGTCGTGACGATGAAGCCGTCGCGCTCGAGGTACGTGCGCACGAGTCGGACGATCTTCGCGTCGTCGTCGACGACGAGGATCGGGGCGTCCGATGGTGAGGCGGCGTCCGACATCAGGTCCATCGTAGCGAGCCACGGTAGGGGAGCGGCGTGACAGGCTCGTGACGGGGAGCTCCGCCTGGGCGGCGATGCACATCTGAATTGGGTTTCTTGCCGGGACGCTCGTCCAACCTCGAGTTCCGACGAAACGTCGACGCGGCCGAGCATGCGGGACGCAGGGCTGAGTCAGCCGTGAATAGGAGGCGTCGTGGCGCGCGCAGGGTCGTCGCGTGCGGTCTTCGCGCGCCCGGTCCCGATGCCGCGCGCCCGGTCCCGATGCTGCGCGCCCGAATGGCGATGCAGATCTGAGTTGGATTCTCTGCTCGCACGCTCGTCCGACCCCGAGTTCCGACAGAACGGTGCTTCGGCCGAGCGTGCCGGACGCAGTGCTGAGTCAGCCGTGAATGAGGGGGTTGGGTCGGGGGTGGATCGGGGGTTGGATAGGTGGGCGGATAGGGGATTTGTGAAGGCTGCGGGGATTGACGAGATAGAACAAATGTTCGATGATCAAACCTGCCATGACAGCCCTCTCTCCTGATGTGACGGCGGCTCTCGCGACCCTTCGGACGCGGTGGGGTGCGGCAGCTCCGCAACGGGGCGGGGGCTCGAGCGGAGTCGGCGGCGGGACCGGCGAGATCGGCAGCGGGACCGGCGGAATCGGCAGTGTCGGCGAGGTCGTCGGCGAGGTCGTCGGTGCGCTCGCGACGGTGCCGCTGCCGGACTTCGACACGCCGTCGTCCCCGGCAGACGTCGGGCGGGTCGTCGGGACCGGGTTCGCGGAGCTTGACGCGATCCTCGGTCCGGGCGGCGTGCCGCGCTCCACCTCGCTCGCCCTGCGCGGCGCGGATTCAAGTGGCCGGACGACGCTCGCGCTGCGACTCGCCGCGGAGGCCCAGTCGGCCGGCTCGATCGTCGCCTGGGTCGATCTCGCGCGCAGCTTCGACCCGGTCGAGGCGGTCGCCCGCGGGGTCACCCTCGACTGGCTCGTCGTGCTCACGCCGGCGTCGGTCGACGAGGGACTCGCGATGGCCGGGTCGCTGCTCGGGGGTCGGACGGTGGACCTCCTCGTCGTCGACCTGCCGTCGTCGTCGGGTGCGCCGTCCGTTCGGCCGTCGGTCTTCGCCGATCGGCTCCACCGGCTGGCCGCGCTCGCCCGTCGGTCGGAGGCGATCCTCGTCGTGCTCGAGCCGCCCGGGATCGGCGCGGCCGTGGGGCGCGCCGTCACCGAGTCGGCCGGACTGCGCCTCGAGCTCGCTCGTCGGGCGTGGATCCGGCTCGGCCGTGACGTCGTCGGCCAGCGGACGGAGGTGACCGTCGCCCGCAACCGGTTCGGCCCGCCGGGGAGGCGGGCAGAGCTGCGGATCCTCTACGCGGACGGCGGTGAGCGCGACCGATGCCTCCGCCGCCCGGATCTCCTCGACGTCTCCCCGACCGATGCCCCCGCTCCCCCAACCAGGACACGCGACGATGCGACGGCTCCACCTCTACTGGCCGCACCTCCCCCTCGATCTCGCCCGGGCCCGGACGGTCCGGGACTCCGGCTCGTGGCCGGCGGGCCCGATCGTCCTCGGCGGGCAACCGTGGACGGATGGGACGGTCGTCGACCACGACCCGTCGGCCCGCGAGCTCGGGGTCCGACGGGGGATCCCGCTCGGCGCCGCCCACCGGCTCGCGCCGGAGGCGACGTTCCTCGATCCGGCGCCGGAGGCTGACCGGGCCGCGGCCGAGGCCGCGTTCGGCGCGCTTGCCGCGTTCAGCCCGGGGCTCGCCGGGACGAGCGACCCGGCCGACCCGGCCTTCGGGCTGCTCGAGATCCAGGCCGACGGGCTCGAGGCGCTGTGGGGTCCGGAGCCCGTCCTGGTCGGGCGGATGGCGGCTGCCCTTGCGCCGATCCTGCCCGGGCCGCCCCGCACGGGGATCGCCGGAACGCGCTTCTGCGCGACGATCGCGGCAGGACGGGCGGAGGCGGGCGGCCTCGTGTCCGTGGAGCCGGGCGGAGAGGCCGCATTCCTCGCGCCGCTGCCGTCGCGCCTGCTGACCGCCGCCGACGACGTCCGGGCCCGGCTCGTCCGGTTCGGGTTGCGGCGGATCGGGGCGGTCGCGGAGCTGCCGCGGTCGGCGCTCGTCGCCCGCTTCGGCGAGGAGGGGGCGCGACTCCACGCCCGTGCGAACGGCGAGGAGACGGAGTCGTTCCGTCCGCGGCGGGCGCCGGAGCGGCTGGTCCTCGCGCTGCCGCTGGAGCCGCCGGTCGCGGAACTGGAGCCGCTCCGGTTCGTGCTGCGTCGGCTCGCCACGGCGCTGGCCGCGCAGCTGCTCGGACGGGGAGCGGCCGCTTCGGTCGCCCGGCTGCAGCTGGAGCTCGACCTCGCCTTCGCGCCGGCCGGGACGACGCCGTCGCTGGCCGTGGAGCAGCGCTTCCCCGAGCCGACCGCCGAGGCGGAGGCGATCGAGCGGCTCCTCCTTGCCCGGCTCGAGCGAACGCCGCCGCCGGCCGCGGTCGCGCGCCTCGAGCTGGAGCTCGACGGCGTCGCGCCGGCCGCGGGTCAGCAGCTGTCGCTGTTCACGCCCCAGGCGGCGCGGAACGCGCGGCTCGGCTGGCAGCTTGCCCGGCTCGCGCTGACGTTCGGC
>DASTOB010000206.1:0-2153 GCA_035720425.1 Candidatus Limnocylindrales bacterium | reverse complement strand
TGGGCCGCCGGCAAGCGCGGCCGGAGCCTGGCCAAGCTGGCCGACCTCATCAAGAAGCACAGCGAGGAGCTCGCGCAGCTCGAGAGCCGCAACGTCGGTAAGCCGATCGGCGGAGCGCGCGGCGAGGTCATCGGCGCCAGCCTCGTCTTCGACTACTACGCCGGGGCGGCGAACAAGATCTTCGGCCAGACGATCCCGGTCTCGAAGCCCGGGCTGGACCTGACGCTGCGCGAGCCGATCGGGGTGTGCGGGCTGATCGTCCCGTGGAACTTCCCGTTGCTCATGGCCTCGTGGAAGGTCGCGCCGGCGCTGGCCGCCGGCAACACGGCGATCCTCAAACCAGCCTCATACACGCCATTGACTGCGCTCCGCCTCGGCGAGCTCGCGCTGGAGGCGGGCATCCCGCCCGGCGTGCTCAACGTCCTGACCGGGCCGGGCGGCTCGGCTGGGGCGGCGCTGGCGGCGCACCCGGGGGTCGGCAAGATCGCCTTCACCGGCGAGACGACGACCGGCCAGGAGATCATGCGCCTGGCCGCGACGAACGTGAAGAAGATCAGCCTCGAGCTCGGCGGGAAGTCGGCGAACATCGTGTTCGCCGACGCGGACCTCGCGAAGTTCGCCCGCGAGTCGCCGTACTCCGTGTTCGACAACTGCGGCCAGGACTGCTGCGCTCGCAGCCGGATCCTCGTCGAGCGCTCGGTCCACGAGCGGGTCGTCGAGCTGTTCGCCGAGGCGACCCGGACGGTCAAGGTCGGCGATCCGCTCGACGAAGCGACCGAGGTCGGCACGCTCGTCAGCGAGCGCCAGCGCGAGCGGGTCATGGACTACATCGAGATCGGCCGGGCGGAGGGCGCCACGATCGTCGTCGGCGGTGAGCCACCGACCGGTGCGGAGTTTGCCGGCGGCGCGTATCTCCAGCCGACGGTCTTCGACAACGTGACCAACGACATGCGCATCGCGCGCGAGGAGATCTTCGGCCCGGTCGTCGCGATCATCCCGTTCGACTCGGAGGAGGAGGCCGTCCGACTCGCCAACGACACGCCGTACGGGCTGTCCGGGTCGGTCTGGAGCCGCGACATCGGTCGCGCGCTGCGCACGGCGCGCGCGCTCGAGACCGGCGTCATCAGCGTGAACTCGAACTCGTCCGTCCACACCGAGGCGCCGTTCGGGGGCTACAAGATGTCGGGCATCGGGCGCGAGCTCGGGATGCACGCCCTCGAGCTGTACACGGAAGTCAAGAACGTCTACGTCGACCTGACCTGACGGGGTCCGGCCGACCGACGGAGGGCCGATCGATGCCGGTGCGACCGATCCGGGGGCGACCGATCCGGGGGCGACCGAGCCGATGACCGCGCGTGCCGGCGGCGTCGACGTCGCCGTCCGGCCGATCGGGCGATCGAGCCGCCGCGGCCGGCTCGTCGTCGGTGCCTGGATCGCTGGCTTCGCGCTGCTTGTCGGCGCGGGCGCGATCGGGAGACTCGCCGACTCGGTCGTCGTCCCGCACGCGGTCGAGCCGGTGCCCGCGGTCGAGCCGCCGGCGCTGACTGTGCGCGAGCCGGCCGGTCCGGCCCGCCCGGCCCCGAGGCTCCTGCTGACCCGGCCGGCGCTCGGCGCGTCCGTGTCGGCCGGCCGGATCCGGGTCGTCGGTTACCGCGACGACACGGGCGAGGTCGGGGTGATCCGGCTGTCGGTCATCGACGAGCGCGGCCGCATCCTCGACACGGACCGGATCGAGACGCGGCGGCGCTTCGAATCGAACCTGCGCGTGCCGAATCCACCGGCGGCCGGCACGATCTGGCTCGAGGTCGCCGCGTACGACGCCGGCGGGCGCGTCGTGGCCGCGGCGACGCGATCGCTCTCGGTCGTCCCGCGGGTCGACGGGGACGGGGCCGTGACGGCCTCGCCGACTCCCCGCCCGATCGGCGAGGACGGGATCATGGGCGGTCGGCCGTTCGAGCGGCTGAACGGCCGCTGACCGTCCGAGCGGCTGAACGGCCGCTGACCGCCCGAGCGGCTCAGCCGTCCCAGTGACGCTCGCCGGGATGGAGGTCCGGGCGGCGGCGATGGATCCAGTCGCGCAGCGCCCACTGCGTGGTCTTGAACGCGATGCCCTGCCACGGGATCGCCTCCGGCCGGAACGCCTGGATCTCGAG
>DASTOB010000205.1:0-10070 GCA_035720425.1 Candidatus Limnocylindrales bacterium | reverse complement strand
GCCTCCCGCCGCGAGCGCCGCCTCGCCGAGCGAGCCGAGCGCGCCGCCAGGCCGCGCGCTCGCACGACTACCCGCCGGCCCGCCTGGCAGTCGCCGATGGTCCTGTTCAGCGCGCTCGCGCTCGTCGTCGGTGTCGGCCTCGTCGTCGCCGCCAACCTGACCGCCCCGCCCCCGCCGGACCCGGCCGATACGACCCTTGTCCGTCCCGCCATCACCCTCCCGGTCGACCTCGCCGACGGCGAGGCGATCGGCGAGGCCGGCGCGCCCGTCCTGCTCGAGGTCTGGTCCGACTACCAGTGCCCGGTCTGCGGCACGTTCGCGACGACCTACCTGCCACGCCTCGTGACCGACTTCGTGGCGACCGGCCAGCTCCGGATCGTCGACCGCTCCATCGACATCCTCGGCACCGGCAACCCGAACGAGTCGCTCGACGCGGCGGTCGGGGCCGTGTGCGCGGCGCGCCAGGGCCAGTATTGGGCCTACCACGACTACTTGTTCTGGAACCAGTCCGGCGAGAACCGCGGCGCGTTTTCGCGGGAGCGGCTCAGTGCGATTGCGACGGCGGTCGGGCTCCACCGCGCGGCGTGGGACACGTGCTTCGGCAGCGGGGCGGCGGCCGACGAGGTCATCGCCCGCACGGCAACCGCCCTCGGGCAGGGGATCACCTCCACCCCGACGTTCGTCGTGAACGGCCAGGCGACGGTGGGGCTGCCGCGCAGCTATGACGAGCTGGCGGCGCTGATCCGGGCCGCCCTGCCGGCCGACCAGACGCTCGCTCCGGCGAGCTAGGCTCCAGGGCGTGATGTTCCAGCGCGTACCGGCCCGACGGCTGTTCGGGCTTCACCCCGGCGTCATCCTCGCCGTGCTCGACCTGGCCGGGCTCGCCATCGCCGCCTACCTGTCGGTCGTCGAGCTCGGCGGCGGCGTTCCCGCCTGCGGCCCGATCAAGGGCTGTGAGGAGGTGGCGCTGAGCGAGTACAGCCGCATCGGCGGCGTCCCGGTCGCCGTGTTCGGCGTCGGGTTGTCGCTCGTGCTGCTGACGCTCGCGGTGGCCTGGTGGAAGTCGGACCTGTACGTGCTGCTGCTCGCCCACTACGGGCTCTCGCTGGCAGGCGTGATCTTCGAGGTGTACTTCCTGTACCTGCAGGTGGCGGTTATCGGGGCGGTCTGCGTGTGGTGCACGTCCTACGGCCTCACGCTGATCCTTCGATTCGTCATCGCGTTCGTCGTCTGGCTGCGCCAGCCGCCCCCGGAGCCGGCTCACGGCTGAACTGCTCCGACCCGGGCCAGCCGGGCTCGGCGACCGGCGTCGAACGGGTGGCCGGCCGATCGACCGATCCGCCGAACGCCGGATCGTTGTCGATTCGGGTCCATCCGCGTGCCTTGTCGAGGTCAGTCCTGCATCGTCCCGTCACTGAGTGAATACGCGAGGGGATTGGGGCCTCGCGGCGACGCCTGATGTGCAGGCGACGATCGCGCCCGGCATGACCGGGAAGCACAAGCCCGCGATAGACCCGAAGCGCGCGCCCACTCAGCGCGCGCTTCGTGCGGGGGCGCGCCCCCGGTCCTAGTTCAGCGGGTCGCCGTCGCCTGCCTGGATGAGCCCGAGCGCCCCGCGCCCGACGAAGTTGAAGGCATGCGTGACGATCGGGTAGAGCCCGTCCTCCGCGGTCGTGAACTCGACGATGCCACCCTGGGCCGGCGACAGGTCCATCGCCTGCGATCCCCAGTTGCCGGGGTTGCCGCGAGCGAGCGCGACACCCTCGCGGATGACCGTGTCGAAGATCGTTCCGACGATGTGGAACGAGCTGTCGATCGAGGGACCGGCGTCGAGGACGAAGACCCGCACACGCGCGCCGGTGTCGACGGGAAGGGGGTTGTCGAGGTACTGGTTGGCGACGCCGTTGAAGACGACGAAGTCCGGCGCCGGCGCCCCGACCGACGCCTTGGCGAGGCTGACCGGCTCACCCTGCGGCCCCAGGTACCACTCGCTCTGGACGAGGGCGAACTCGTGGTCGACCTCCGGCAGACCCTCGGCCGGCTCGACGATGACCATCCCGAACATGCCGTTCGCGATGTGATGGAGGGCGGGCGCCGTGCCGCAGTGGTACATCCACACGCCGGCGTAGTCCGCCTTCCACTCGTAGACCTTCTCCTCACCCGGATCGATCGAGGTCATCTCGTCGTTCCAGGCAACCTGGCTCGAGTGGAAGTCGACGCTGTGGGGGAGCTTGCTCGTGGCAGGATTGACAAGGTGGACCCGGATCGTGTCGCCGACCTTCACCCGGATCACCGGGCCGGGCACGGTCCCGCCGAACGTCCAGACCGCCTGCACGAAGCCCGGCGCCACCGTCATGAGCTTCTCCTCGATGACGAGCTCGATGTCGTGGACGTCACCCTCGAGGAGCGCCGGGGCGGTCGCGTCGAAGAGCGTGTAGTCGGGCGCGTTCGGATCCGCCTCGACGTCCGTGCCCGGCGCGGGCCCACCGTGCGAATCGCCACCGGCCGTCTGCCCCGCCACGGAGATCGATCCGGTCATCCCCGCGTCCTCGTGACCGGGAACGGAGCAGATGAACGGGAGCCCCTCCTCCGGGACGGTCACGGTGCCGGTCGCCGACTCTCCACCGGCGGCCTCGAGCTTCGTTCCGTCGGCGAACGTGATGTCGTGGAGGATGGCGCCGGAGTTGGTGAAGTGGACCTCGTACGTACCCGGCTCGTCGACGGTGAGCGCTGCCGGCTCGAACCCCAGGTCGAACGCATCGATCTCGATCATCCCGAGCACTGCGCCGGGCTCGGCCGGCGGCGCGCTCGCCGGGGCGCCCGAACCGCCGGCGGTGGGTGGGAACGTCCAGCCGGGCGACGCCGCGGGGGCGCAGCCCGCGAGGAGCGCACCGGCGGCGAGCAGCGCGATCGTCGATCGGAGGATGGTGGTTCGGCGCATCGGTCGGGTCCTCTCGGCGGGCGCCCGGTCGGAAGCCGGGACAGATAAACACTTACTGAGAGGATATTAGAATAGGCGGCGCCGGATGCGCCACCTGCCGACCGGCCTGCTGCGGCCGGTCCATTCGGCCCGCGTCGTTCAGCGCGGAGGCGGCTCGGCGAGGAATGAGGCCGCGGTCAACGGGACGTCGGCGAGCGTCGTATCCGCGAGGCGCGCGCGAACGGCTTCCCGCGCACCGGCGAACACGTCGTGCACGGCGCAGCGGCCGTCTGGCCGGCATGGACCCCCGCGCAACACGCAGCGCGCCGGTTCGGCCTCCCCTTCGGCCGCCTCGACAACGTCGAGCAGGGCGATCGTGTCGGCCGGCCTGGCCAGGCGGTAGCCGCCGGTTCGACCCGTCCGCGCCTCGACGAGTCCGGCACGGACGAGGTCGCGCAGGACGTGCGGAAGGAAGCGCTCCGGAATCGCCATCTGCTCCGCGATGCGCCGAGCGCTCAGCGGAACGCTGGGCGGGGCGGTGCCGCCGTCGACCGACGCGAGGGCGAGCATCGCGCGTACGGCGTAGTCTCCGCGGCGGGTCAATTCGAGTCGCATCGCCGGGGACGGTACCACCGAACCGCAGGACCATCGTCCCGCTCGTTCCCGGCGCCTCGATCGGCCAGACTCGACGGGCGCTTTCGGCACCGGCATGAAGTCGGCATCGAGTGGGGCGCCGGGAGCTGGCACGACATGACGATCAACGTCCTCCGGGGACGCGGCGGAGCCCGACGCGGGACGCAGGAGGCACTGCCGGAGCCCCTGCCGATCGGCGACGACAGCGACATCTTCAACTGCCCGGCGTGCGCCCGCCCGCTGGCGGTCGGGGCTCGCCGCTGCCCTGGTTGCGGCACGCGGCTCCTGCTCGGCGTCCAGGTCCGGCGGGCCGTCGTGTTCGTTGCCGGCGGCATCGCCGGCGGTCTCCTCGTGGCGAGCGCGTTCGTGCTCGTGTCCCTCAACCTGGGTCTTGCCGCGGTCCGGCCCGAGGCCCTCGCGCCTGCCCAGCCGGTCGCCAGCGCGATCGCCGAGCCGGCGCCCGTCGCATCGGTCGCCCCGCTCCCGTCGGCCGCCCCGGTCGTGCCGGCCATCCCGCCGGCCTCGGTGTCGGCCCTCGCGCGGACCGCCGAGATGAACGTCCGCATCGCGGCCGGCATTCCCGTCCTCCAGGCCGCGCTCGCCGAAGCCACCGTCGACACCGGCGTCGTGGCCGAGGTCCTTCGATCGATGACGGCCGATGCCGCCTACGCCGCTGGGGCAGCCGACCGACTCGGCCGCTGGGACGACGCCGCATACGTGTCGGCCGGCCTGTCCGCCCTGTACGCCGACATCCGTGCCACCGCGCGCGATGGGCTGGCGAAGTCGCTCGGCAGCGAGCCCGCCTACCGCGCGGCGGCCGAGCGGATGCTCGTCGTCCTCGCCGGCCTCGCGCCCCTCGACGCCGCCAGCCGGGACCTCGCCGGGGTCGCCGGGATCGAGCTGCCCGTCGTGCCCCTGCCGGATCTCGCGCCCCCGGCGGACGCACCCGACGGCGCTCCGGACGACGCCGCCTCGGAGGCGTCGGCCCCCTAATCTCCCGCGGTAAGCCCCGCCGGCGCATAGCCGGTCAGCTCGACGTACGCGTCTCCGCGGAGCGCCGTGCCGTCACGTCGCGCCCGCACGACCTGCGACCCCTCCCAGTACACGACGCCGGTCGACGCGCGCGTGTCGAGCTCCTGGTCCGCGACGGTCGGGCGCAAGTCGATCTCGAGCGTTTCCGACGGAACGGTAATTCGCCAGCCGGCCGGGTAGTCCGCGCCGGTCCGCGGGCTCGTCCAGCGGTCCGTGACCTCGACCGAGAACGCGTCGCGCTCGAGGTGGCGCGCGGACCCGTCCGCCTCGACGAGCGTGCCGTACACAAGCGGGTATGAACCGTCGGCGTCGCGAACGAGGGACAGCGTGAGATCCGTGCCGTCGTCGAGGTTGACGGCGAACCAGTCCCAGCCACCGCCACCGACCGAGATGAAGTCGCCCCACTGGTGGTCGAACCAGGCGGTTCCCTCGACCTCGAGTCGGTCGTCTCCGACGGTCAGGGCCCCGACGGCCGACATCCGCGTCCTCGAGTAGTAGTACGAGCCGCCGGCAGGCCCGAAGTCGATCCAGCCGTCCTCGTCGTGGAGGACGGGCGGGCGGCCGGTGCGCAGGAGGAGGTCGAGCCCGAAGCCCTCCGGGATGGCGCCCGCGACCTCGTCCTCGCGGGCGGTTGCGATGAGCCGCGCGGTATCCGTGCCGCCCATCCGCCAGGCCGACTCGTCCGTGCCGACGCCGCCCGGCGTGCCCTGGACGGCGAGATTGAAGCCACCCTCGCCGGCGTCCCTGGCGACCTGCGGCCCGATTTCCGTCCGCTGCGCGTAGCCGAATCGGCCGCCGGTCTCGTCGGTCAGGGCGAGGTGCGACGCCCAGGTCACCGGGAAGGCGCCGCGCTCGGCGCGGAAGACGACGTACTCGAATCCCCAGCTCCCGCCGGCGTCGTCGCGGAGGTGACCGGTGAAGTACCACCACTCGGTCAGCCGATCGTGCGGCCCGTCGTCGCGCGGGAGCTCAATCGGAACGGGGTCGGCCGGGCGTGGGGGCGCCGGGGAGGTCTCCGGCGGCGTCGGCCGAACGACGGGCGGATTGGCCAGGATCGGCGCCCCGGAGCAGCCCGCGACGAGGAGCGCGGCGAACGCCGTCGCGAGGGTCTGCGCGAGAATGCGCGGCGCGAACGACGCGCTCATCGGAACGCCGCCTCCACCTCGGCCTCCGGTGCCGGTAGCCGCCCCCGGAGCACGCGCTCGAGCCGGGCCGGCATCCACCAGTTCCAGTCGCCGAGCAGGCGCATCGTCGCCGGGACGAGGAGCGCCCGGACGACGGTCGCGTCGAGGGCGATCGCGATCGCCATCCCCACGCCGAGCGCCTTGATGAGGACGATGTCGGCGAAGGCGAACGACCCCGCCACGAGGACGACGATGAGCGCGGCCGAGGTCACGATCCGCCCGCTCCGCTCGAGGCCGCGGGCGACCGCCTCGCGGTTGTCGCCGGTCCGGTCATAGACCTCTTTCATCCGCGACAGCAGGAAGACCTCGTAGTCCATCGACAGGCCGAACAGGACGCAGAACAGGATCACCGGCTGGGTCGTCTCGACGAAGCCGAGCGGCTGGAACCCGAGCACGGCCGACAGGTTGCCGTCCTGGAAGATCCACACGAGGGCGCCGAACGAGGCCGTGATCGACAGCGTGTTCATGACCAGCGCCTTGAGCGGCAGCACCAGGGATCGGAGCAGCACGAACAGGACGAGGTACGTGGACACGACGATGAACGCGGCCGTGCGCGGGAAGTCGGCCGCGATGCGGGCGACGACGTCGGTCACGTCGGCCGCCCCGCCGCCGACGAGCACGGTCGCGCCGGCAGGAGGCGCGAGCGGACCGTCGGCCCGTCGCAGGTCGGACACGAGCGCCCGCGCCTCGTCGCGGTTCGGCCCATAGGGCGTGAACAGCGTGACCGCGGTGAGGTCGCCGCGTGTCGATGCCGCGAGCGCCTCGGCGACGAACCGATCCCGCGGCCCGAGCGGATCGGCGTAGAGCAGCTGGTAGTGGGCGAGGGTGAGCCGCGGATCGACGTCGACGAGCGACTGGACGCGGGTGATCCGCGGGTCCGCGGCGAGGCGGCGCGAGTAGTCGTACAGCGCCGCGATGTTCGCCGGGTCCGTCACCGGGCCGGGCGTCCGGATGGCGAGGATGAGCGGCGCGAACTCGCCCTCGCCGAACTCGCGGGCGAGAGTGTCATAGGACTGTCGCGACGGCACGCTGGCCGGGAGGATCGTCGCGTCCGGCGCGTTGAACCGGACGTGGAGGAACGGGGCGCCGAGCACGAGCATGATCGCGAGCGTCGGCACGAGCACGGCGACCGGCCGGCGCATCACCCGCCGCGCGAGGCGCGACCACGGTCCGACGCCGTCCGCGTCGACCGCGACTCGGCGGACCCGGAGCGCATCGAGCCGCCCGCCGACGATGGCGAGGATCGCGGGCTGCAGGGTCAGGGCGGCCGATACGGCGAGGGCGACGACGACTGCCCCGGCGATCCCGACCGAGCGCAGGATGCGAAACTCGAACAGGATGAGGCCGAGCAGTCCGAGCAGGACGGTCAGGCCGCTGAAGAACACGGCCCGTCCGGCGGTCGCGGTCGTGATCCGGACGGCGTCGGCCACCCGGTCCGGCCCGCGCCGCGACGCGAGCTCCTCGCGGAAGCGGCTCGTCATGAGCAGGGAGTAGTCGACCCCGAGGCCGAGGCCCAGCAGCGTCGCGAGGTTGAGCACGAAGATGCTCATCGGCGTGGCCGACGCGATGCCGTAGATCGTCGCCAGCGCGATGACCACCGCCGTGCCACCGACCGCAAGCGGGACGGCGGCCGACACGACGGAGCCGAACACGAACAGGAGCGCGATCGCGGCGAGCGGAAGGGAGATGAGCTCCGCCCGGCGGAGGTCGGACTCCGAGACCGCCTGGACGTCGCCGTAGAACGCCGGCCCGCCGGCGAGCGCGACGCGGACCCCGTCGACGTCGCGCAGCCGATCCTCGACGATCGGCAGGCCCTCCGGGGAATCGTCCGGCGGCAGGTCGAGGAAGACGATGTCGTAGGCCGTCATCCGATCGGCCGACACCTGCCGCGGGGCGAGCAGGTGCGACGCGATCCCGACGACGTGTGGCGCGCCGGCGACGTCGCGCACGACCTCCGCGGCGGCTGCCTCGAAGGCGGCCGATCCGACCGGGGCGTCCTCGCGCTCGCTCTCGAGCACGATGACGAGGGCCGATGGCGGGAGGTCGAGCTCCGCTTCGAGGAGCAGGCGGGCGCGCGCCGATTCGAGGTCGTCGAGCGTGAAGCCGCCGGACCGGAGGACGTCCACGACGCGCGGCGCGAACGGCGCGGCTACGACGAGGGCGATGGCCCATGTCGCGACGATCGTCCAGCGGCGGCGGGCAGCGAACCGGCCGAGCCGCTCGAAGACGGTCACGCCGCGCGCCGCCGGATGCCTGTCATGCGCGACGCATCGTGACACCGGGACGGCCATCGCGCGCGGCGGGCTCTGCTAGGATCTCGGCGGACGACCAGACCACCCCCGCGCTCAACGGAGGATCCGGTGGAGCTCTTCCAGCTCCCGTTCACGCACATCCCCGAATTCTGGGCATCGGCCGGCATCGTGACGGTGATGATCCTCATCATCCTCAAGGCGGCCATGAGCGCCGAGGGTCCCACCGGCTGGGTTCGCCGGATCACGGGCCCGAACGGAAAGTGGCTGTTCGGCGCGTTGTTCCTGGCCTGGGCGGTCGTGTTCGGGATCGGCCTTCAGCTCGTCCCGCACGAGGGCGCCAACTCGCCGTACGGCGGCCTCGGCCTGATCGCCCTGTTCAGCGGGTTCTTCATCATGATGGGCTTTCTCTGGTCGGTAATCGGGGAGTAGCCAACGGGTCGGCAGGGCCATGACGTGGCGCGCGACGCGGTTGATGGGACCTTCGGCCGTGGACCGTTGGGCGTTCGGCGGGCTATGATCCGTATTCAGTCTGCATAGACTTTATGCGTTGCGGCGTGCGCGTGGCGCACGGAACGGTGGGATGAGCCAGGAGAACGCGGTGGACGCCAACGAGTCCCGACAGGCGAGCGGACGCGCGGCCGAGTCGGCCGTGGTCGCGGCTGACGGCCCGTTCGTGAACCGGCGCGACCCCGCCCGAGCACTCGGGCCGGACGGCCGCCCGTCGGTGAGCCGGCGGGCGCCGATCTGGGAGGACGTCCCGGACGACAAGTGGAACGACTGGCGCTGGCAGCTGTCCAATCGCGTCAACGATCTCGAGGAGATCGAGCGGATCCTCGATCTGACCGACGAGGAGCGCGAGGGCCTGTCGGCGCCCGACAAGTTCCGCGTCGACGTCACGCCGTACTTCATCAGCCTCATCGACCCGGCGGATCCCACCGACCCGATCCGCCGCCAGGTGATCCCGCTCGGGCGCGAGCAGCAGGCGTTCACCGCGATGATGGAGGACAGCCTCGCCGAGGATCGCCACTCGCCGGTTCCCGGGCTCGTCCATCGCTACCCGGACCGGGTGCTCATGCTCGTGACGACGCAGTGCGCAAGCTATTGCCGCTATTGCACGCGGTCGCGGATCGTGGGGGATCCCACCCAGAACTTCAACCGCCGCGAGCACGAGGCGCAGCTGGACTACCTCCGGCGCACCCCGCAGGTCCGCGACGTGCTGATCAGCGGCGGGGACGGCCTGACCCTCGCGCCGAAGCTGTTCGAGTCGATCCTGCGCGGCCTGCGCGAGATCCCGCACATCGAGATCATCCGCATCGGGTCGCGGGTCCCGGTGTTCCTGCCCCAGCGCATCGACGACGAGCTGTGCGCGATGCTCGAGCAGTACCACCCGCTCTGGATCAACCTCCACTTCAACCACCCGAACGAGATCACGCCGGAGGTGTCGCGGGCGGTCGACAAGCTGACGAAGGCCGGTCTCCCGGTCGGCAACCAGAGCGTCCTGCTGGCCGGCGTAAACGACTGCGTCCACATCCAGCGCGCGCTCGTACACAAGCTCGTCGAGAACCGGATCCGGCCGTACTACCTGTACCAGTGCGACCTCGTCGAGGGTTCCGGGCACTTCCGGACCCCGATTGGCAAGGGGCTCGAGATCATGGAGGGCCTGCGCGGCCACACCTCCGGGTATGCAGTCCCGACCTACGTGATCGACGCTCCGGGCGGCGGCGGCAAGATCCCGGTCATGCCGAACTACCTGATCAGCTACTCGGACCACAAGGTCGTGCTGCGCAACTACGAGGGTTACATCACGACCTACGAGGAGCCGGAGACGTACCGCCCGCACGACAAGGCCGCCTGTGTCTATTGCGCAAGCGAGCGGCCGGAGCCGGGGCAATCCGGCGTGCTCGGCCTGCTCGAGGGCGAGCGGATGTGGATCGAGCCGCAGGGGTTCTCGGAGGTTCACGCTCGTGGCAACACGGAGGCCCATCGACTCCAGGATCCGTCGAAGTGGGTGCCGTTCGGTGTCGGGGCGATCGAGGGCCAGGCAGGCCG
>DASTOB010000204.1:0-7308 GCA_035720425.1 Candidatus Limnocylindrales bacterium | reverse complement strand
GGCGGCACGAACATCAAGTGGGTGGTGGTCGAGCAGGACGGTCAGGACTGGCGGGTGCTCGATCGCGACCAGGTCGCGACCGTCGCCCCAGATGGGCCGGAGGCGGTCGTCGCCCGCCTGGCCGCGGTCGGCGTGGAGGCGGCGGGCCGCACGCCCGGCCCGACCACGGTCGGGATCGGCGTGCCCGGCCTGTACGACCCGTCCGACGGCTCGACGCGGTTCCTCGTGAACCTGCCCGGCGAGTGGGCGGGCAGGGCCGTCGCGGGCCCGGTCGGGTCCGCCCTCGGGCTGCCGGCCTGGCTCGTCAACGATGCGCGGGCGTTCGGGCTCGCGGAGTTG
This sequence comes from Candidatus Limnocylindrales bacterium, assembly GCA_035720425.1. Classification (GTDB taxonomy): domain Bacteria; phylum Chloroflexota; class Limnocylindria; order Limnocylindrales; family CSP1-4; genus DASTOB01. The sequence continues at coordinate 6,969 of DASTOB010000204.1, read as the reverse complement.
CGAGTGGGCGCCGGCCGCGGGGCGGCATCGATGATCGGGTTCACGCTCGGCACCGGGATCGGCGGCGTCATCGCGGTCGACGGGCGGGTCCACCAGGGCCACGATGGGACGGCCGGCGAGCTCGGCCACCAGACGATCGAGCCCGACGGGCCGTGGTGCGGCTGCGGCAATCGCGGGTGCCTCGAGGCGTTCGCCCGGGCCGACCAGATCGCGGCGGCATGCGGCACGGCCACGGCGGAGGAGGCGCTGGCGCGGGCACGGGCCGGTGACCCGCAGGCGGTCGACGGGATCGCGCGGATCGGGCGCTACCTGGGAATCGGGATCGCCAACGCGATCACGCTCATCACGCCGGACCGGGTCGTCATCGGTGGTGGAATCGCCGCCGCGGCGGACCTGCTCCTGGAGCCGATCCGGGCGGAGCTCCGGCTTCGCGTCCGGACCACCGCGCTCGACCGGGTCCAGATCGTGACGGCCGAACTCGGGACGTGGGCGGGAGCGATCGGGGCGGCGATCCACGGCGCGGAGATGGCACGGCAGTCGATGACCGGCACGCGGGGCGTGGCCGCAGGCACGCGATGACCGCGACGGACTACCGGCCGCAGTACCGTCAGATCGAGGTGGCCCTCCGCCAACGCATCGCGACCCTGCGACCCGGGGCGCGGCTCCCGTCCGATGCGGAGCTGTGTGCGGAGTTCGGAGTCAGCCGGATGACTGCCCGGCATGCCATGCAGCGACTCGCCGAGGACGGCCTCGTCGACCGCCTCCCCGGGCGCGGCAGCTACGTCGCCGAGCGGCCCGCCCACCGGCGCGCCAACCGGCTCATGACGTTCAGCCAGGAGATGCGCCGGGCCGGACGCGTTCCGAGTTCGCGGATCCTCGCGCGCGAGATCCGTCCGGCGTCGATGGCCGAGGCCGCGAGCCTCGAGCTCGTCCCGGGGCAGCCGGTGGTCGTCGTGCGACGCCTGCGGCGGGCTGACGGCGATCCGATCGCGATCGAGTCGGCCGTGCTGGTCGGGGCCTGTGCCGATGCGGTCATGACCGCGGACCTCGAGCACGGCTCGCTCCACGAGACGCTCGGCCGGGCCGGGATCGTCCTGCGCCGCGGCACCGCCACGATCTCCGCGGCCGGGGCGACGGCGGACGACGCGGAGCTGCTCGGGATCCGTCCGGGCGACCCGCTCCTCGTCGAGCGGCGGGTCATCGTCGACGGCCACGGGCGGCGGATCGAGGCGACGGAGTCACGCTATCCGGCCGATCGGTATGGCCTGATCGTCCAGTTCGACGTCGAGGTCCCGGACAATGGCCGACACGATGAGGGCGCGACCGAGGGCGGCCGATGACGGACGGGGGCGACCGATGACGGACGGGGGCGACCGATGAACGGGTCCTCGTCGGCGGTCGCAGCACACGGCCGACTCGTCCTCGACGACCGGGTGGCGGCGGGCCGGATCGACATCGAGGACGGCCGGATCGCCGCCGTCACGCTCGACGGTGAGCCGACTGCCGATCTGCCTCTCCTCGCCCCGGGCTTCGTCGACGTCCACGTCCACGGCTGGGGCGGTTACAGCGCGATGGGCGATGTCGCCGCGCTCGACGGGATGGCGCGCCGGCTCGTGCAGCGCGGTGTGACCTCGTTCCTGCCGACCGCGGTGACCGCGCCGCTCGACGAACTCGCCGCGTTCGCCGACCGCGTGCGAGCCTGGCTGCCGAACGCTCCGTCCGATGGGGCGCAGCCGCTCGGGTTCAACCTCGAGGGCCCGTTCCTCGCGGCGACCCGCCGCGGCGCCCACGATCCGGCCCACCTCGTCGCTCCCGGCGCCGTCACGTCGGCGGCGATCGAGCGGCTCGTCGAGGGTCTTCGGGTCATCACGATCGCGCCGGAGCTGCCGGGCGCGACGGACCTCATCGGCCGCCTCCGCTCCCGCGGCGTGGTGACCTCGATCGGCCACTCCGAGGCGACGATCGACGAGGCACGCGCCGGGTATGCCGCGGGCGCCACGTCGACGACCCACGTGTTCAACGCGATGAGCGGCGTCGACCACCGCGCGCCCGGCGTCGCCGTCGCGGCCCTGCTCGACGATGACGTGTACGTCGAGCTCATCGCTGACGGGATTCACGTCCACCCGGGAGTCTGGCCGCTCATCACGCGGCTCAAGCCGGCCGACCGGCTGCTCCTCGTGAGCGATGCCCTGCCCATCGGCGGAACGGGCGACGGTCGCGGCCGGATCGGCGGCCTCGAGGTCGAGGTGGTCGGCGGCCGCGCCACGCTGGCCGGAACGGCCACGCTCGCCGGCTCCGTCATCGCCCTCGACGAGGCCGTCCGGGGCCTCGTCGCGTCCGGTGTCCCCATCCCGGCGGCGGTCGCGGCGGCGGGCCGCAACCCGCTCGCCCTGCTCGGCGTCACCGACCGCGGGCGGATCGCCGTCGGCCAGCGGGCGGACCTCGTCGAGCTCGACCCGGACCTGCGGGTCCGGCGAGTCATGCGCGCCGGCGCGTGGATCGCGGCGGAGCCCGGCTGACCCGGTCTCAGCGGGGCGGCATCGCCCCGAACGTCCGCTCGATGTCGTCGAGCATCCGGACGGTTGCCTCGGTCACCACGGCGAGGTAGCGCTCGCCGAACTCCGCCGACGCCTCACGCGCGTCGCCCCACGTCCCCGAATGCGTGGCCCGATGGACGGACCCCGGCGCCGAGAAGAAGAACGCGGTGTGAACTGCCGGCGGGCTGGCGACGTCCGGAAACGGGGGAAACTCGGCGTTCGCGGCGTCGAGGTCAACGAGCGCCGGATCGATCGCCATGACCGCCGACGTCTCGCCGCGGTTGGCGTGCAGCCCGTTCGTCGGCCCGAAGAACTCCGCCGCCTCGTCGGCCGACAGGCCGTCCCAGTAGTTGATCGGGAAGGCCCGCGTGCCGGCCTGCAGCCGATCGGCCGCGTTCGCGCAGGCATAGGCAATGGCGTACGTGTTGTCGTAGTGGCCGTTGAGGAAGACGATCCGCCGGAAGCCCATTGTCGCGAGGCCGGCGAGGACGTCCTCGATGAGCGTCATGAACGTCGGGATCCGGAGATGGACGACGCCGGTGAAGCCGACGTGCGGATACGACAGCCCGTAGTTGATCGAAGGTGCCACGGCCGCGCCGACCCGCGGCGCGACCCGGCGGGCGACCTCGACCGGGACGAGGACGTCGGTGAGAAGCGGGCCGTGCGGGCCGTGCTGCTCGGTCGAGCCGACCGGCACGAGCACGGTGTCGTGGGCGGCCAGGAACGCCTCCACTTCGGGGTTCGTCATCTCGCCGAGATACACGGTCGGCGGCTTCATCGCGCTGTCCTCCTTGCCTCGCGTCAGGCGATCACGGTGGTGAGCTCACCGAGCCCGTCGATCCAGACGGTCACGCGGTCGCCGGGCTCGAGGTGGCGATCCGGTCCGGGCGGTGCGTCGAGTCGGGCGGGGGTGCCGGTCGCAATGAGGTCACCCGGGTGGAGCGTTACGTGCCGGCTGAGGAACGCGACGACCTCGGCGATCGAGAACCGCATGTCCGCGGTCGAGCCGTCCTGGATCGCCACTCCGTTGACCGTGCAGCCGAGGCGCAGCGGGCCCGTCGGCAGCTCGTCCGGCGTGGCGACGAACGGGCCGACCGGGCAGAAGCCGGCCATCGACTTGCCGAGCAGCCACTGGTCGCCGTCGAGCCACGTGTCGCGCGAGCTCATGTCGTTCACGCACGTGTAGCCGAACACGTGGCGCATCGCGTCGGCGGCCGCGACGGCGCGGGCCCGGATGCCGATCACGACGCCGAGCTCCACCTCCGCGTCGACGTTCGCGGTCAGCGTGCGGTCCCAGCTGACTGTCGCCGCGTGCCCGCCGACCGACGAGGGCAGCTTTGCGTAGACGAGCGGGCGCGACGGCGCGGCATCGGCCGGCTCGCCGGGCGCGACGTAGTTGAGCCCGATCGTGTAGATCGCCCCGGGCTCCGGCACGGCCGGCCCCAGGACCGCGTCGGCGAGCGGACGCCACGCGCCGGCCGGCTGGCGGTCGGCCCACGGGCGCACCCGGTCAACGACGTCGGCCCCGCTCGCCGCCACCTCGCGGAGCGACCGCAAAGGCGCGTCCGGCCCGTCGAGCGGCAGGAGCCGGTCGCCCCGCACGAGAGCAAGGACCGCCCGCTCGCCGTCGACGAGCGTCGCGAAGCGCATCGCTCAGGCCACCGCCGCCGGGTCGGCGAGGAGCGGCGCGACGGCCTCGCGCATGACCCCGCCCATGCCGCCGATCCCCGTCCAACGCTCGAACGCGATCGCCGCCTGCGCGATGAGCATCTCGGAGCCATTGGCCGTCCGCAGCCCGCGCGCCCGGGCCGCCGCGAGGAGCGCCGTCTCGGCCGGCACGTAGACGAGGTCGAACACCGTCGCGCCGTCCGGCAGGAGCGCGACGTCGATCGTCGCGCCGGGGTCGATCATCCCGACCGTGGTCGCATTGACAGCGAGGTCGGCGGAGGCGAGGGCCGCCCGGAACGTCGCGTCCCCGAGGATCGCCGCGTTGACCCGCCCGGAGCCGACGGACCCGACGGACCCGAATCGCTCCGCGAGGACGGACGCGGTCTCGCCGGTCCGGTTCCCGACGAGGACGTGGTTGGCGCCGGCGGAGAGGCAGGCGAACACGACCGCGTGGGCGGCCCCGCCCGCTCCGGCGACGACGACGTTCGTCCCGGCGAGCGAGCGGCCCATGGCCAGCTCGACGCCGGCCCGGAAGCCGGGGGCGTCGCTGTTGAACCCGAGCAGGGTCGCGTCAGCCCGGCGGACGACGTTGTTGACGGCACCGATCACCCGTGCGTCGTCCTCGACCTCGTCGCACAGCAGCGCGACCCGCTGCTTGTACGGCGCGGTCACGCCGAGGCCGAGCCAGTCCGGCCCGCGCGCCGCCCCGACGAACGCATCGACCTCGGTCGGGTCGAGCTCGAGCAGCTCGTAGCGCGCGTCGATCCCGGCGGCGGCAAAGGCCGCGTTGTGCATGACCGCGGAATGCCGCCGCCGGAGCGGCTTGCCGAGCAGGGCGACGCGGCGCCTCATCGCGGCCACGCCTGGGGCGGGCGGCGGACCGGACCGGCCGTCGCAGGGAAGGTCACGTTCGGGATGATCCGGTCGACCCACAGCTGGAGCTGGTCCGGGTCGGGGGTCATCGTGTGCAGGAAGAAGTACTCGACACCGGCGTCGATCCGCGCCTGAAGTGAGGCGATGATCTCGTCCGGCGTTCCGAACAGGTAGACCGACTCGAGGTAGCGCGGCCCGCGCTCGCTGCTCATCACTTTGAGAAACGCGCGGTGTTGTTCCTCGCGCGCCGTCGCCGGGTCGTCGGTCAGGACGAGGTGCAGGAAGTTCTCGTGGGCGACGAGCGTGTCCGCGGGGTCCCGCCCGGCCGCGCGGAGCGCGGCCTGCAGCTCCGCCCAGTCACGGGCGATGTCCGGCGGCGGGCAGGTGGGACGGGGGATCCAGCCGTCGGCCCGGACGGTCCGCCGCTTGACGGACTCGACGAAGCGCGGCACGTCCGGGGACTTCGGGTCCGCCAGCTGCGAGCCGCCGCCGATCCAGAGCAGCGGACGCTGCGCGGAGCGCGGCTCGATGAACACGTCGTCGACCGAGTAGAACCGGCCGTGGTACGTGACCCGCTCGCCCTCGAGCAGCGGCATCATGATGTCGAGCATCTCGTCGGTCCGCGCCCCGCGCTCCGACTTCCGGACGCCGACGGCGTCGTATTCGGCCTCGTTCCAGCCCACCCCGGCGCCGAGGATGACCCGGTTGTCCGACAGGAACTGGAGCGTCGCGAGCTCCTTGGCGAGGATGACCGGGTTGCGCAGCGGCATGATGAGGATCGATGTCCCGAGGCGCACCCGCTCGGTCGCTCCGGCGGCGACGGCGAGGGTCATGAGTGGCTCGAGCCAGTTGACCGAGTAGAAACGCCGGGCGGCGAGCAGGTGGTCGGTGATGAACAGGCTGTCGAAGCCGAGTTCCTCGACCCGCCGGGCGAAGGCGGTGATCCCGCGGGCACGCTCCGGACCGTCGCCCTCCCAGATGTACGACGGCAGGAAGACCCCGAACCGCCCGACTTCGGCCATGTGCTGCCTCCACTCATGCGGCCGTCAGCGGCCGCGGTACTCCGGGTCACGCTTGTCGAAGAAGGCGCGCACGCCCTCGAGCAGGTCTTCGCTCGCGAACACCCGGTCCGACGCGTCGAGCTCCGCCGCGAGGCCCGTCGCGAGATCCGCGTCGAGCGCGAGATCGAGAAGCCGCTTGGCCTCGCGGACGGCGAGCGGCCCGCGCCGGGCGATCTCCTCCGCGATCGCGGTCGCCCGCGCGACGGCCTCGCCGGCCGGCACGACCTCGGTGACGAGGCCGATCGCGAGGGCCTCGTCCGCGGTCAGCACCCGCCCGGTCAGGATCAGCTCCCGGGCCCGCGCGTTCCCCACGACGCGCGGCAGGCGCTGCGTCCCGCCGGCGCCGGGGGTCACCGCCAGGCGGACCTCCGGCAGCCCCAGCCGCGCCCGTTCCGAGGCGACCCGCACGTCGCAGCACAGGGCGAGCTCGAGGCCGCCGCCGAGGGCGTTCCCCTCGATCGCGGCGATGGTCGGCATCGGCAGCGCGGCGAGGCGGCCTGCGGCTCCCGACTCCAGGGCGTGGCGGGCACGGCCGGTCGGGCCGCGCTGGGCCTCGAAGTCGCCGACGTCGGAGCCGGCCGAGAAGGCCCGTTCCCCATCGCCGGTCACGACGACCGCCCGCACGTCGTTCGGGTCGGCCGCTGCGAGCGTCGCGAGGGCGGCGTCGAGCTCGTGCAGGAGCGCCTCGGTCACGAGATTGAGCGGCGGGTTGGCGAGGGTCAGGCGGACGACGCCCGGCGAGCCGCCGTCCTCGAGCCGGACCAGGCCGCCGGTCACGACGGCGCCACGCCGAAGTCGGCCGCGAGACCCATCGGCCCGCGCGCGTAGAG
>DASTOB010000203.1:0-8443 GCA_035720425.1 Candidatus Limnocylindrales bacterium | reverse complement strand
CGGTCGAGACAGAAGATGAGGCCCGGCTTGATCGGGTACTCGAGGGTCGCCCGATCCATCCCGCGCACGGCGGCGGCGATGATGTGGTCGAGGTCCTGCTCCCCGCCGCGGTTCCGCTTCATCGGGTTGAAGCGGAGCTCCATGGTCGTCACGTTGTTCTTGCGGTACGCGCCGCCGACCACCTCGTAGACGCTCCGCTCGACCGCCAGCGGCGAACTCTGGATGAGCTCCGTCCAGTGGAACAGCTGGAGATAGCCGTCGAACGATCGGTTCCGCCTTGGGGACACGGTGATCATGTCCCGGAACTCCCAGTAGTCCTTGGTCGGGAGCTTGATCCCCTGGGCGTGCGCGATCCCCCACATGATTGCCGGGGTGACCGCGCCGCCGAGGTGGCAGTGGAGCTCCGCGAGCGGGGTTGAGCGGGAGAGCTGGCGCGGCATCGGCCCAAGCATAGCCGGACGGCGCCGCCGATTGGTGGTGCGCCCCTGCACCACCACTGAAACGGACCCGGTCGATTCGCGTCGACGATGAGATGACCGGGCCGTATTGTCGCCCGCGCCGGGGTCGGTATTCAGGAGGGGTTGGTCATGTCGGACCGTCCAGCGACCGGGTTGGCAGATCCATCCAGCGCTGCGGCACGCGAAGCGGGCGACGCCACAGCGGAGCCACGCGACCGGCGCGCGTTCCTCGCCGCACTGGCCGGTGCCGGCGCCGGAGCAGCGGCCGTCGCGCTTGCGGCCCCCGCGGCAGCCCTCGGTGCCCCTCCGGGAATGCCTGCCGGCCTGGCGGCCCGAACCTTTACGAGCACGAACGCCGATCCGGCGCTCCGGGCGATCAGCACGGGCAGCGGCGAGGCAATCGACGCCATCAAGGACACCGACGCGGTCGGGCCAACTCTCCACGCCCATCGCGCTGGCTCCCCGCAGTCAGGCGGCGACCACGCGATCCTCGCGACACTCGTGGGTGGTGGCGGTGGTGACGCCATCCATGCGGTTCACGACGCCGAAACCGACGGGAGCGGGGTCTTCGTCGAGAAGTTCGGATCGGGCGGAGGGGCGGCCGTCACCGCCCTGAACTTCACCTCGGCGGACGATTCGGTCGGGGTCATTGCGCATCGCGCCGGCGACGGCAGCGGCCACGCTGTCGTTGCCACGAACGAGGTCGAAGGCGAGGGGAACGCGCTGTCCGCCTCTCGGTCGGGCGGCAGTGGGGACGTCATCCACGCGACCCGGGATGACGATGCGTTCGGTGCCGCGGTGGCCGCACACCGGGCGGGTGGCGGTGAAGGTCACGCGGTCTGGGCGCTGCGCGAGGGCACCAACTACGGTTCGGCCGTCGAGGCCTTGAACCACTCGTCGCATGACGGATCCAACGCCGTCTTCGCCGAGCGCACGGGCACGCCGAACGGCAGCGCCGTCTACGCCGTTCGGCACGAGAACGGCGCCGGGCCGGCCAATGGCGATGGCGTGACCGGGGAGCGCCGCGATGCGGGGGACGGTTCCGGTGTCGCGGGATTCCGCCATGGCGACGAGGGGTCCAACGGCCACGGCGTCGGCGGCCTCCGGTTCGGTGGTGGTGGCGGCGATGGCGTCCACGCCGAGCGGCACGACGACGGGCCCGGTGCCGGGGTCTACTCGATCCGGGCCGGCTCGGGCGAGGGATCGGCCGTCGTGGCCGAGAACGAGACCACCGGCCACGGCGACGCAGTGTCGGCCATCCGGCGCGGAACGGGAACCGGACCCGCGATCTTCGCGCGCAACGAATCGACCGCCGAGGAGCACGCGCTCATCGTGCATCGCGTCGGCGAGGGCCACGGATCCGCGGCCCACCTGCTGCGCGACGATTCCGGGAGCGGCCACGGCCTCGTCGTGGAGCGAGCCGGCAGCGGAGCCGGGACGGCGATCACGGCCGTCAACCGGAGCACCCTGGACGGCGAGACGGCCGTCATCGCCCACCGCGAGGGAGGCGGCGAGGGACGTGCTCTCGTCGCGATCCGGGATGGGACGGGCGACGGGCTCGCGCTCCATGTCATTCGCTCCGGAACGGGCAACGGCGATGGGATCGCCGTTGGGCGCGAGGATGCCGGCACCGGCAGCGCGATCCACGCCAATCGGAGCGACGGTGACGGCGACGGCGTCCAGGCGTTCCGCACCGGCGGTGGCCCGGGTCATGGCCTCCGGGCATACCGATCCGGTGACGGGATCGGCTTCGCGGTCGAGGCGCTGAGCGACAGCAGCGTCGAGGGCTGGCCGTCGACCCAGATCGTCCGATCCGGAAACGTCGCCGCGCCCGCGCTCGTGGCGTTCCGGGAGGGGGCGGGCGCCGGCACCGCGGTCGTCGCCGATCGCCGCGACGGCGGAGACGGCCACGCGCTCGAGGCGATCCACAGCGGATCGGGATCAGGGGCCGCTCTCCACGTCCAGGGGCGGAGCGAGTTCAGCACGGTCGGGTTCGGCAGCGTGCCGACGGACATGGACCACGCCACGGTCGAGAACGTGCCGGTCAGTGACGCGAGTCACGTGACCGTGTCGCTCCTCGCGAATCCCGGCAATGCCGTCGCCGTGTCGTGGATCGAACGCGGGGCCGGCCAGTTCACCGTCCACCTGACAGGCCAGGTGACGGCGAACACGCCGTTCAGCTACCTGGTCGTCGACGCGATCACCTGAACGGCGGCCGCCGCCGCCTCGAACGCCTCATCCGTGGCGGTTGCCGGATCGACCGCGGACCGCGCCCGACGAGCCTCGCCGAGACACACGGCGAGGCTCGTCTCGCCGCCTGTGCCCCTCAGACGGACCCGGTAGTAGCCGGGGTCCAGAGCCAGCTCGGCGAGCGGTCCCACGATCGTCAGACCGGGCACGACGTCGACCGACGACGCGACCGGCCACGCCACGCTCCGACCCCCGACGAAGAGCCGCTCGACCGTCACGCCGTCGATCGCGACATCGGCCGGATGGGCGATTCCGAACACCGGCCGTGAGATGTCGAGGAGCGCCCCGCCGGCACACCGCTCACCAAGTGCCTCCGGACCCGGCGACGCCCGCGTCGGCACCGGGAGCTGCGGCTGGATCCGGATGGCAACACCGGATGGCCCGCCCTCGAGCGGTTCGGCCGTCCCGCTCACGATCCCCCACGTCCCGGCGTGCCGGGCCCAGGCGCGCACCGCCCGCGCCCAGACGCCGGACCGGCGGAGCGGCCCGGGAACGAGGTCGAGGTGCCATCGACCGGCGAACGTCTCGCCCTCCTCCGTCCAGCGCACATCGAGTGCATAGGCCCCCGCCGGCCACGCGCTCCCATCCGGCTGGGAAAAGACGACCGTGCTGATCGAACCGGATCCCACCCGGATCGGCCGGGCGGCGGCATCGACGCCGACGATCGCGGCCGGCGCGAGTCGCTCGAGCGCCGCCCACTCGAGTCGGGCGCCCACGGCCAGCGTCAGGCCGATCCCGTTCGCTTCGGGTTGCCAGACCTGCCCGACCCGCCGGCTGCCGCTCAGCCCCGTCTCGGCGTCCAGCCACGCCGTCGACTCGTCGAGCGGGCGTGCGAGCGGGGCGTTGACGCTCACCGCCTGGCCGGAGGCGACGACGAACGGCCCGCTCTCGAGCCCCACGAGGTCGGCCAGCAGCGGGTCGGGCAGCGGCGCGGTGGCCGTCGCGTCCGGGCCGAACGGATCCGGCACATCCCGAAGCCCGAACCGCCCCTCTCCCGGCGGGAGCACGACGGTGAACTGGGTGATCGCCGATCCGAGGAGCACGTCGAGCCGATACGCCCCGGCCGGCCAACGCTCGGCCGTGCCATCCGGCAGGCGCGGCGGCAGGAGGAGCAGGTGACTGCCCGGCACGTCCGGGTCCACCGGTCGTGCGTCGAGCCAGCGCGGCGGCTCGCCCGGACGGAGCCACCAGACGCGGGCGTCGAGCGGCGTCCGACCGGCCGGTGCGGTCACGCCAATGACCCGGACGCGCTCGCCGCCGGTCGGCAGGAGGACCGCCTCGCTGACGGCGCCCCGTCCGGCAAGCGAGCTGCCGAGCGCTCCGTCGATCGCCGGGGCGGCCGCCTCCCAGCGCTCGGTCAGGGAGGCGCGGATCGGGCGGATGCCTCCGTCGAGGTTCGGGGAGTCGACGAGCGCCCGGATGCCCCACGTGTCGTGCGCCGTGAGGGCCGGTGCGACGTCGTCCCACGACACGATCGGGGCCGGCGCAACGCGGATCTGGCCAGCCGGAGGCGTGGGCTCGGCAGCGGGCACGGCCGATACGCCAGGGTCGGCCGACACGGACGGGGCCGAACCCGACGAGGCGGACGGGGCGGCCGAACCCGACGGGACCGCGGCGATCCCGGTCGGGCCGCCCCAGTCCCACGGCTTGACGACGGCAAGGCCGATGAAGATCGCGACCACGATGCCGACCGCGATCGCGGGGTCCCGACGTCCCGGTCCGCCACCAAGGCGCGTCGGCTCGAAGGCGACCTCGGTCGGTCGCGCCGCCGGTCGGTCCGGGTCAGCCGGCGAGCGGGACGACCCGGCCGGACGCATCGACCGTCGCCTGCCGGCGGAGCCGACGCAGCTCGGCGCCCGGGACCTGGTCGCGGGCGTGATACGAGGAGCGCACGAGCGGCCCCGACTCGACGTGCTTGAAGCCGAGCGCGAGCGCGTCCAGGTCAAGCATCAGGGAACTCTTCGCGCGGACTGCATGGCCGGTTTCGCGGTCGGCGTTCGGGTTGCACATCATGAGCTCGCGATCATCACACGGAGTCTACGTCGGCCGTGCTGGCGACGCCGTCACGGCGGGAGTGCTGCGCGCGGACGCCACACTCCCCGCCGAGTTCAAGGCGCGCCCGCCGCGCAACGATTCCGCGCGTCGGGCGTCAACTCGTCGTCCGTATACCGCGCGCACGACACGAGCGGCGGTGGACGATCCGGCGGTGGACCGAGGACCGCCCGTGCAGATGGAGGACGAGTCAAATGATCGGCCCAGAACAAGGGATCATCCCCCGGCCCGCGATGCGTCGAGGTGCGAAACGGTTAGCGGCTCGACCCGCCTGGACCGTCGCAGTCGTGGTGGTCGTGATTGCTGCGCTCGCGGCGCCGGTGGCGGCGTCAAGCCAGGTGAGCCGCCTCTTTGGCGGGAACCTCATCGTCAACGGAGGCGCCGAGGCCGGGCCGGCGTCGGACGGGTTCTCGTCCGTCCCGATCCCGGGCTGGACCGTCGACGGACCGCTGACCGTCGTCGCCTACGACACGCCCGATCCCGACGGGCTCCCGCCGTTCCCGACCTCGTCGGGTCCGGGACCGGAGGATCGCGGAGCCAACTTCTTCGCCGGCGGACCCGCCAACGCGAGCTCGAGCGCCTCGCAGGCCATCAGCATCGCGGCGGCCGCGTCACTCATCGACACCGGCGCCGTCCGCTATGACCTGTCCGGCTATCTCGGCGGCTGGACCGATCAGGAGGACAACGCGGTCGTGCGGATCGTGTTCAAGCAGGGCACGAACGCTCTCGGCTCGGCCGAGATCGGACCGGTCGGCGCGGCAGACCGCGGGAACGAGACCGGCTTGCTCGGGCGAGCGACGAGCGGGCTCGTCCCCGTCGGCACCCGCCAGATCGTGGTCAGCCTGGTCATGACCAAGCAGGAAGGTGTCGGAGCCTACAACGACGGCTACGCCGACAACCTGAGCCTCGTGCTGTCGCGCTGATCCGTGTGGCGGCCGCTGCGTGAACGCGGAGCGGCCGCCTAGCTCGCCTTGGGGACGATCCGGCCCTCGGCGTCGATCGTGGCTTCGCGGCGCAGCCGACGCAGCTCGGCGCCCGGGACCTGGTCGCGGGCGTGGTACGAGGAGCGCACGAGCGGCCCCGACTCGACGTGCTTGAAGCCGAGCGCGCGTGCCGCGTCGCGCATCTCGGCGAACTCGTCGGGGTGGTAATAGCGGACGAGCGGCAGGTGCTGCTCCGTCGGCCGCAGGTACTGGCCGATCGTGAGGATGTCGCAGTCGACCGCGCGGAGCGCCTCGAACGCCTCGGTCAGCTCGTCGCGCGTCTCGCCCAGGCCAACCATCAGGGAACTCTTCGTGTGGACCGCGTGGCCGGTTTCGGCCGCATACGCCTTGGCCCGTTCGAGGACGCCGAGGCTGCGCTCCCAGCGAGCCCGCTTGCGGACCGGCTTCTGGAGCCGCTTCACCGTTTCGAGGTTGTGGTTGAGGATGTCCGGACCGGCATCCATGACCGCCCGGAGCGGTGCCTCCGCGCCGTTGAAGTCCGGGATGAGCACTTCGACGCCCATGCCGGGCGAGCGCTCCCGGAGCTGGCGGATCGTCTCGGCGAACGCCCCGGCGCCGCCGTCGGGCAGGTCGTCGCGGGCGACGGACGTGACGACCACGTGCTCGAGCCCGAGCTGGGCGACGGCCTCCGCGACCCGCCGCGGTTCGTCGTCGTCGAACCACGTCGGCCGACCCGTCTTGATCGCACAGAACCCGCACGCGCGCGTGCACGTGTCGCCGAGGATCATGACCGTCGCGGTGCGCTGGTCCCAGCAGTCGCCGATGTTCGGGCAGCGGGCCTCCTCGCAGACCGTGTTGAGGTTGAGGCCGCGGAGCAGGCCCTTGAGGTCGTGGTAGTTCTCCCCGGTCGGCATGCGCGCCTTGATCCAGTCCGGATGCCGCCGCCGCGGGGTGACCGGACCGCCCATGGCGATCGTCTGCGGCGCCGCCGCGTGGTGCGGCGCGTGTGCCGGCTGCGGGCCAGCAGCGGCGGCGTGCGGGTCGAACATCGGGAGCTCGCGGGCCATCACGCGGAGTCTACGTCGGGCGTGCCCGCGACGCCGTCACGGCGACACTGCCCCGCGACGCTGTCACCGCAGCGCCGTCACGGCAGGATCGGGCCCCCGGGAACCCACGTGCCGTACGGCTGGCCATCGAGCCCGCCGTCACCGCCGCCCGCCACGAGGATGACGAACCAGCGCTCCTGATCGTCGAGCATGAGCAGCTGGGTCGACGAGAGGGACTCGAAGCGGAGGACCCGGCGGAGCGGCAGCGGTCCCGGCTCGTCCGCCAGTTCGACGCAGCCGATCGAGCGGATCCGGTCCATGAGCCCAACCGACGCGTCGGACGACGGGGCCGACGGGCAGACGAAGACGAGGCCGCCCCCGGGCGGTGTGACCGGGAACGTGAGACTCAGGGAATCGGGTGTCCGGGCCGTCTCCACCGTGATCTCACCGAAGCCCTCCGGCAGCTCCGGGCCTACCTCGGGCAGGACGCCACACCCGGCCACCACGAGCGCGACGGCAAGGGCCGCGGCGAGGGCCGTGCCGAGTACTCGCCGGTGAACGATCCCGCCCACGCGTCTCCGATCGATTGCGGCGGCGGTCAGTAGATCGGCGTGTCCGGTCCGACCGCCTCGAGCCAGGCCTTGATGTCGCGCAGGAGGGCCGCTCCGCCGGCGCCGTCGTTGGCCCGGTGGTCGACGCCGAGGACCATGTTCATGATCGGCCTGATCGCGATCACGTCGCCGTCCGGCGTGGACACGACGACCGGCCGCTTCGTGATCGCCTCCATCGTGACGATGCCGACCTCGGGAACGTTGAGGATCGGCATGACGAGGTTCGTCCCAAGGTACCCGGTGTTGTCGACGGTGAACGTGCCCCCGCCGAAGTCGTCGAGCCGGAGCTTGTTCGCGCGGGCCCGGTTGGCGACGTCGTAGATCGCGGCGTTGAGTCCGTGGATCGACAGCTGGTCGGCGTCGCGGATGACCGGCACGATGAGCCCGTCGTCGACGGCGACGGCCACCCCGATGTTGATCCGCCGTTTGGCGAGCAGGCCCTGCTCCGTCCAGTGGGCGTTGAACGTGGGGCTGCGCTTGAGCGCCTCGGCCGACGCCTTGACCACGAACGGGACGAAGCTGAGCGACAGGCCCTCCTTGGCCTGGTACGCCTTCTTGTGGCGCTCGCGGAACGCGACGAGGCGTGTCGCGTCGACCTCCATCTGGACGTAGGCGTGCGGCGCCTGCAGCGCCCGGGTCATCTGCGCGGCGATGCCCTTGCGCATCTGGGTCATCGGCACGAGCACCTCGTCGGCGCCGGCGGGGAAGTCGATCGTGGCACCGACGGGGGCACTCCGGCCGGCGGCGGGGGCCGACGGAGCCGACGGAGCCGACGGAGCCGGGGCGGCCGATGGCGGGGCTGCCGGTGCCGGGGCGGCGGCCGATGCCGGCGCGTCGGCCGACTGGCCGCCGACCGGCTGGCCGGTGCGCTGCGACTCGACGAAGTTCGTGACGTCCTCGCGGGTGATCCGCCCGCCGCCGCCCGTGCCGACGATCTGCGCGGCGGTCAGGCCGTGCTCACGGAGGAGGCGCCGGACGGCCGGCGTCATCCGCGCGGCGGGGTGGCCGGGGCCGTCGGTCGCGGCCACGGATGGCGCCGGGGCGGCCGACGCGGCGGCGGCCGCGGGGCGTTCGGGCGCAGC
>DASTOB010000202.1:0-7087 GCA_035720425.1 Candidatus Limnocylindrales bacterium | reverse complement strand
CGGAGGCGCGGACAGCGTTCCGCGACGCGGTCGGGGTCGAGCCGCGGGCCGCGGAGCATCTCCGCCGCTTCGTCGCGGCGGGACACGCGGACTGGGCGGCCGGGATCGTGGAGACGCTCGTCGCTCCGTAGCTTGCGCGGCCGGCGGGGCGGCGCGGTGGCGCGCCGGAGGGGCGCCGCGGGGAGGAGGCGCGGGGCGGACCGCTGGGCGCCGGTAGGAGCTGCGGGGCGCCGGGAGCCCCAACTGGCGTCGGAACCGCGACCGTAGCGACGAATCGCGCCCGTCCGGCGTCCTGCGGATCGCCCGGAGCCCCATCCGACGGCTGCACACGCCTCCAGGCGTCAGATGGACCGCCCGGAGCCCCGCGATCGGGTCCCCGCGATGAACTCGTACGAAGGTGCCGGTTCGGACCCGGGACGCGACTCAGGCGGAACTCACTCCCACTCGATCGTGGCCGGCGGCTTCGACGAGATGTCGTACACGACGCGGTTGACCCCCGGCACCTCGTTGACGATCCGCGACGAGATCTTGCCGAGCACGTCGTACGGGAGCTTTGCCCAGTCGGCCGTCATTCCGTCCTCGGAGGTCACCGCGCGGATCGCCACGACGTTCGCGTACGTTCGGCCGTCGCCCATCACCCCGACGGATCGGACCGGGGTGAGGATCGCGAATGACTGCCATAGCTTGCGATACAGCCCCGATGCCTTGATCTCGTCGATGACGATCCAGTCTGCCTCGCGAAGCGTGTCGAGTCGCTCGGCTGTCACCTCGCCGATGATGCGGATCGCGAGGCCCGGCCCCGGGAACGGCTGGCGCAGAACCATCGCCTCCGGCAGCCCCAGCTCGAGCCCAACCGTCCGGACTTCGTCCTTGAACAGGTAGCGGAGCGGCTCGATGAGCTGGAAGCGGAGGTCCGCGGGGAGCCCGCCGACGTTGTGATGGGTCTTGATCTTCTGGGCGGCCTTCGTTTCTGAGGTGGCCGACTCGATGACGTCCGGATAGAGCGTCCCCTGGGTGAGGAAGTCGATGTGGCCGAGGCGGGCGGCCTCCTCCTCGAACACGCGGATGAACTCGTCGCCGATGATCCGGCGCTTCTGCTCGGGATCCTCGATCCCCGCCAGGCGGCGGAGGAAGCGCTCACGCGCGTCGACCATGACCAATCGCATGCCGAGGTTCTGCTCGAACGTGACGCGCAGGAGCTCCGACTCCTTCTTGCGCATGAGCCCGTGGTCGACGTAGATGCAGGTGAGTCGGTCTCCCACCGCGCGATGGACGAGGGCCGCCGCCACGGCCGAGTCGACCCCTCCGGACAGCGCGCAGATGACGGCACCGTCGGAGCCGGTCGCGGCGGCGTGCTCGTCGACGCGGGCGCGGATCCCGGCGACGGTCGTGTCGATGAAGTTCGCCGCCGTCCATTCAGGACGCGCCCCTGCGATCGAGACGACGAAGTTGCGCAGCACGTCGCGGCCGCGCGGGGTGTGGACGACCTCGGGATGGAACTGGATCCCGTACAGCCGGCGACGCTCGTCGACAAGCCCCGCGAACGGGGTCGAATCCGTCTGGGCGGTGGCGCGAAATCCCTCCGGCAGGCGGGTGATCGAGTCGCCGTGGCTCATCCACACCGGCTGATCGCGGTCGAGCCCGTCGAACAGGCCGTCGTCGGCGGTGATCGTCATCGTCGCCGGGCCGTATTCGCGTCGATCGGCCGGCAGGACGTCGCCGCCGAGCTCGCGGGCCATGAGCTGCGCGCCGTAGCAGATGCCGAGCACCGGGAGACGGCCGCTCCAGATCGCCGGATCCGGGCGCGGGGCGCCCTCGTCGTAGACCGAGTTCGGGCCGCCGGACAGGATGACGGCGCGGACGCCGCGCCGCTCGAGCTCGGCGAGCGAGGTGTCGTGCGGGAGCAGCTCCGAGTAGACGTTCAGCTCTCGGACGCGGCGGGCGATGAGCTGGGCGAACTGGCTGCCGAAGTCGAGGACCGCGACCGTGTCGGGCGCCGCCGGAGGCTCGGCCGCGTCGCGGGACGGTGGTGGCGCGTGGAGCGCGGTCTCGAGGTACGCCTCGACCTCCGCGTCGTCGGGGGCGAGGACCCGATGGCCGGCATTGGCCGGCTCGCCGTGAACGGTCTTGCCGCGCCGCTCGGACCGTTCCGGCGGCGGCCCCTGATGCTCGTCAGCCGGTTCCGACTCCGTCCCTGCCGTCGTCACGCCTGATGTCGCCCTCCGTACGTCCCGGGCACCAGTGTACCGGCCCGGCGGCGTTCACCCGAACCGCCTTTCTCGAGCCGCTCCCGGGTTCGCCTCCCCGGTCGTTACCTCAGTCGCGGTTGCGCATCGCCTCGGCGGCCATGTCGAAGTAGGCGTGGAGCCGCGTGGCGACCTCCGGCGGCGGGTCCATCCACGTAATCGCCTCGCGCATGTGGCGGAGCCACGCGTCGCGCTCCGCCGGACCGATCGCGAACGGGACGTGGCGCATCCTGAGTCGCGGGTGACCCCGTTCCGTGTCGTACGTGGTCGGCCCGCCCCAGTACTGCGCGAGGAAGAGGGTCAATCGATGGCGCGCGCCCGCGAGGTCGCCCGGCTCCGGGTAGACGCGGAGGAGATCGGGGTCCGCGGCGACGCCGTCGTAGAACCGGTTCACGAGGCCCTCGAAGAACGGCATGCCGCCGGCCGCTTCATAGAGATTGACCGCCACGTTCACGTGCGGAGTGTAGTGGCGGGGCGTGGTAGACCCCCGTCGAGCGGGTCGACGGGGGTCGGTGCGGCGCCGAGTGTCGGGCGGTTTCGCCGGTCAGGCAGTCTCGCGGCCGCGGATGATCCGGCGGATCGTGAGGGCGGCGAGCACGTCGAGGCCCAGCGTCCAGACGAGCAGATTGACCAGGTCGGTCGACGGTGACGCGGCAGCACCCGTCACGACCGACGCGGCGCCGAGACGGATCGCGAGGATGCCCACGGCGGCGCCGGCGGCGCTCACGAGGGCCGTCGCGAGGCCGAGGCGCATGGCCCTCGGCCGATCGCGCAGCACGGCAAGCGCACTGAGCAGCTGGGCGAAGCCGCCGAGCATGACGAACGGGGCCGCGCGCAGGAGCACCCCGACGACCTGGCGCTCCGCGGCGCTGAGCATCGACACGTCGATCGCGGCGACGATCTGGCTCGTCAGCGCGCCGAGCGACAGCACGCCGAAGCCGGCCAGGCCGCTAAGCACGAAGGCGAGGCCACGCCGGCCGTGGTAGCGCTGGGCCTGGCGGCGGGCGAGCACGGCGGCCGACGGAGCGGCGACGGCCGACGGAGCGAAGACGATCGACTCCGTGATG
Organism: Candidatus Limnocylindrales bacterium; assembly: GCA_035720425.1. Taxonomy (GTDB): domain Bacteria; phylum Chloroflexota; class Limnocylindria; order Limnocylindrales; family CSP1-4; genus DASTOB01. The sequence goes on along the minus strand of DASTOB010000202.1, from coordinate 3,774 downwards.
GCTGCCGACGGGCTGGCCGCGACCGACGACGGGGCGGCGGTCGACGGGGCGGCGGCGGCCGGGAACGGCGGCGTGAACGCGCTCATCGTGGCGGTGGCGGCAATGGCGGTCATGAGGCTGATCTCCGGACTACGGGCTGGGGGGTGATGACGCTGGGCGAGGACGGGTGGGCATCACGGCGCCGCATCGGGCGCGCATGTGGAAGCGGAGTAAGGGCGGCGGCCGGGTGGAGGAGGGAGGGTGGCCCGGCCGCCGTTGTCGCCGGTGGTCCGGCGGTATGACGTTGTTCTTCAGTTGTTCTTCAGTTGTCGGGTATTCAGTTGTTCTTCAGTTGTCGGGAGCGCGGGTTCAGGCGTACGTCGGTGCCGGCAGGCGCCAGCTCGCTTCGGCCGCGATCACGCGGTCGGCCGTCTCGCCGGTTCGCCGCGCGATGGCGGCGAAGAAGGCGGCACGGCGCTGCGAGACGATCCGGGCGTCCTTGCACGGGCAGCCGGCGACGAGGCAGGAGCGGCGTGCGTGCCCGGCCGGCGCGATCTCGTCGGTTGCGTCGAGTCGAACCTGGTTCGGGTGGTACATCGCGTCGCTCCTTCCACCGGTTCCCGTGTCTCGGGTCCGGTGACGGGATGGTCGCGCGATGCTTCGCCCGCTCCCATCGGCATGTGGCGGCACGAGGCATGGACAAGTGTCAGGTCACCGGACGGCCGAAGGACACGTCGGCCGCGCGAAGCAGGTTCGGCGAGATCGGGCCGAATCTCGCGCACGATCACCGCCCGACTGGTGCGCAGCACGCTACCGCGCGGGTGACCCGCGTGGATTTCGGGTGCGAACGCCGCTGGCCGACGCGCCGCGACCCCACGGCATGGGCGCGATCGCTCGAGCGGCGGGGCAGGGGTTCCCGCGACGTGACGCGGGGTAGGCGCGCGAGCTCGCTAGCGGCGGGTCAGTGCCCGGCGGATCGGCCGTCGACGACCTCGACCGTCGCCCGCCAAGTGCGGGGCGGCGAGATCCAGCACGACGAGGGCTCCGAGCGCGATGACCAGCGTGCCGATCGGGTCCATGACGCGATGGTGCGCCCCGGAGGGGCGCAGGGGCACTGCTCGAATGTCCTGATCCGTATCGGACGGATGACGTAGTCCGACCGATCGGGGCTTCCCCCCGCGGCCCGCAGGGTGGACACTGCTCGCGTAGATCCGGTGCCGGAAGGGGTGACGCCGTGGCGAAGACGACCGCCAAGACGAACGCGAAGCCGACCGCGAAGCAAACCGCGAAGCCGACCGAGAAACCAAGGACGAAGCGGGAGCAGCAGGCGGAGCTCGAGCAGGTGGCCGACGTGTGGGCCGATCCGCCCGTCACGGAGATCGGGGCGACCGCCAAGACGATCGGGAACAAGGACTACCTGCGGGAGCTGGCCATCCTCCAGGTCGAGCTGGCCAAGCTCCAGGAGTGGGTCCGTGCCTCGGGCACGCGGGTCGTCGTGCTGTTCGAGGGTCGCGACGCCGCCGGCAAGGGCGGCGCGATCAAGACGATCTCGCTCGGCATGAACCCCCGGATCTGCCGCGTCGTCGCCCTCGGCACGCCGACCGAGCGCGAGAAGACCCAGTGGTATTTCCAGCGCTACGTCGCCCACCTGCCGGCGGCCGGCGAGATCGTCCTGTTCGATCGGTCGTGGTACAACCGCGCCGGCGTCGAGCGGGTCATGGGGTTCTGCACGGAGGACGAGTACCGCGAGTTCCTGCGCTCGGTGCCTGAGTTCGAGCGGATGCTCGTCCGGTCCGGGATCCGGGTCATCAAGTACTGGTTCTCGGTCAGCGACGCCGAGCAGGAGCGGCGCTTTCAGAGCCGCATCGACGACCCGACGAAGCGCTGGAAACTCAGTCCGATGGACGTCGAGTCACGCTCGAAGTGGGTCGAATACTCGAAGGCCAAGGACGCCATGTTCGCGGCGACCGATATCAAGCAGGCGCCGTGGTACGTGGTCAACGCGGACAACAAGAAGCGCGCCCGGCTCAACGTCATCCATCACCTGCTCAGCCTCATCCCGTACGAGGACCTGACGCCCCCACCGATCGCGCTGCCGCCCCGCGGCGATGACGGTGGCTACGTCCGACCGCCGATGGCGGACCAGACGTTCGTCCCCGAGGTCTACTGAGGAGCGGGCCGACGGGAGCCGGCGCGGCCGAGGGCAGACAGAAGGGCCGACGGAGAGCGGCGCGACCGCTACTCCAGCGGGCCGACCGGCCGAAGGCGGAACGAGGGACCCTGGCCCAGGCGCTCCGCGGGAGTCCCGTATCGAAGGATGAGGTCGCGGACGGCCCGCCGATGGTCGGCCACGTCGAGCGGCTCCGCGCGAGCCTCCCAGGCGCGCTCGGCGAGCGCAACGCGGCAGCGGGGATCCGCCTCGAGGTTGCGCGCCCAGTCCGCGTCCGGTGACCCCGCTGCCACGAGCAGCGACCCGTCCGGCTCCTCGACGTAGCCCACTGCCACGGCGACCCACGACCCGGTCCGCCGGCCGAGCGTCTCGATCAGCGCGACCGTTCCCCAGCCGGCGAGCTCGCGCCCGATCGGGTCGTCCGTCAGCGGCCCCGCTGCCAGGACTTGCCCTCGGTCACGACGGCCGGCGCATAGACCATCTCGACCTGCTGCATCTCGGCGATCGTCCGTGCGCCGAGGGCGGCCATCGACTGGCGCAGCGCGCCGACGAGGTTCTGGCTTCCGTCGATCACGGACGCGGGTCCAAACAGGATCTGCTCGAGCGACCCGAGCGTGCCGACCGTGATCCGCGTCCCCCTCGGCAGGACCGGCGACGGGGCGGCCATCCCCCAATTCACGCCACGTCCGGGTGCCTCCGCCGCGCGGGCGAGCGGCGACCCAAGCATGAGCGCATCGGCGCCCGCGGCGATCGCCTTGGCCAGCTCGCCGCCACGGCGCATCCCCCCGTCGGCCACGACCGGCACGTACCGGCCGGTCTCGGCGTGGTATGCGTCACGAGCGGCCGCCACGTCGCTGATCGCGGTGACCTGCGGGACGCCGATCCCGAGTACCTCGCGGGTCGTGCACGCGGCACCCGGGCCTACGCCCACGAACACGGCGGCCGCGCCCTGCTCCATGAGCTGGAAGGCCGCCTCGGAATTCGTCGTGTTGCCGACCGCAACCGGGATCGGCATGAACCGCGTGAACTCGTCGAGCGACAGCGGGTCGTAGCCGGTCGCGAGGTGGCGGGCGCTCGAGACCTGCGACTGGACGAGGAACAGGTCGGCGCCGTGCTCGGCACAGAACGGGCCGAAGCGGCGGGCGGCTGCCGGCGTCGCGGCGACGACGGCCGGCGAACCCGAGGCGTGCATCTCCTCGATCCGGCGGGCGACGAGATCCTCGCGGACCGGCGCCAGGTAGGCCTCGGCGAGCACCCCCTGGACCTCGTCGTCCGGCGCCGTCGCGATCCGCTCGAGCACGGACGACGGGTCGTCGTAGCGGGTCTGCACGCCCTCGAGGTTGAGCACGGCAAGCCCGCCGAGGCGGGCGAGCGAACCGGCGAACGCGGGGTCCACGACGGCGTCCATCGCGGAGGCGAGGATCGGCACGGACAGCGGCAGCCCGCAGAGCGTCTGGGCGAGATCGACGTCGGCCGGCTCCACCGTGCTCGTGCCGGGCGCGAGCGACACGTCTTCGAACCCGTAGGTCGGCCGAATCGAGTCCACCTTCGACCGAAAGGCCCGGCGGGTCGCCGCCCCCGGGTCGACCGTCCGTCCTGCCGCCGATCGCTCGATCAATCCCGCC
>DASTOB010000201.1:0-2491 GCA_035720425.1 Candidatus Limnocylindrales bacterium | reverse complement strand
GCTGTCGCCGTCGGCCGGCCCGGCGGCTCGTGCTACACTCGCCGCCCGATCCGCCCTCGTGCGCGGGTCGTCCCGGTGGGGATGTAGCTCAGCTGGGAGAGCACCGCGTTCGCATCGCGGGGGTCAGGGGTTCGAGTCCCCTCATCTCCACCATTTTCTCCGACCCGTCACCGAACCGCCCCGTGGTCGGCCGCGCCCTCATGAGCCCTCGGCAAGGGCGGCGTGCAGCTCGAGCGAATGCGCGCGCAGCCAGCGGCGCCAGACCAGGTGATCCGGCCGGCGGCTCGCGACGAGGTCCCAGAAGCGCGGCCCGTGGCCAAACACGCGGAGATGGGCGAGCTCGTGGACGACGACCGTCTCGAGCGCCTCCGGCGGCGCGAGCACGAGCCGCCACGAAAACGACAGCCGGCCCTCCCGGCTCGCGCTCCCCCAGCGCGTCCGCGGATCGCGCAGTCCGACCGAGGCGGGACGGACGCCGAGCGCGGCCGCGTGGCGCTCCAGCTCGCGGTCGATCGCGCTCCGCGCCCGCTCGACGAGCCACTCGCGCAGCACCCGCTCCGGAGCCCGCCGGTCTGTCCGCCCGAGCCGGACGACGAGCGAGTCGCCGTCGTCAGTGCCCTCCCGCTCGACCATCGACCGAGCGCCCAATCCGGTCGCGATCCGGATCCGGTGCAGATCCCCACGGAAGCGCAGTGTCGCCCCGTCGCCGACACCGTCGCGCGACGCAATGAGCGCACGGGCACGCTCGCCGCGCTCGACATGGCGCCGGATCCATCGCTCGCGCTCTGCCAGGAAGGACTCGATCGCCCGCTCCGGTCGCCGCCAGCCGCGGCGCTCGGGCGGTGGCAGGCTGACCACGACCCCGCGGCGCGGGTCGATCGTGATCCGCAGCCGGCGCGCGCGGGGAGAGCGGCGGACGAGGTAGCGGAGCGGTCCTCCGGGCAGCTCGACGACCGCCTCGTGCTCGGTCGAGCCCGCCGCGACGGCCACGTCGGGTCAGGCCCGACCGTGCCGGAGCAGGCGACCCGGACGCCGGCCGGTCTCCTCGCCCGCGAGCACCGCGGCGACGCCGTTGACGAAGACGTGCTCGATGCCGATCGGGTAGCGCGACGGCTCGACGTACGTCCCGGTTTCGGCGACCGTCGTCGGATCGAGGACGACGAGGTCCGCTCGCCAGCCCTCGCGGACGATCCCGCGATCGCGCAGGTCGAGCCGGGCCGCGGGCACGGAGCTGAGCTTGGCGATCGCCGCCTCGATCGAGAGCACGCCCTCGTCGCGCACGTACCGACCGAGCACCCGGGCCGTCGTGCCGTACGTCCGCGGATGGGGCGTGCCGGCGTCGAGGACGGGATGTCCCGCCCGGCGACCCTCGGCGTCCGTGCACACGGCGATCCACGGGACGGCGAGGATCTCGCGCACGTCCGCCTCGGCCGCACAGTCGAGCACGATCGACGTCTCGAGCCGGTCGTCGACGAGCAGGTCGAAGGCAATGTCGGCCGCATCGCGGTCGAGCTCGGCGGCGAGCTCCGTGAGGCTGTGACCGGCCCAGTCGCCGTGGGTGGCGGAGAACGACACGCGGATCGCGTCCCAGCCGGGATCCTGGGCCACGTTCTCCCAGCCGGAGCGCCCCGCCTCGATCTCCGCCCGGACGCGGTCGCGCACGTCGAGGTCGCCGAGGGCAGCGAGCGTTTCATCGGTCGTGAGCGCCAGCAGCGCCGGGGGGAGCACGATCGCGAGCGTCGTCGCAGCGGCCGTGTACGGATACTGGTCGGCGCTCACGTCGAGCCCGCCGGCACGCGCCCGTTCGATCAGTGCGACCGCCTCGCCGGCCCGGCCCCACACCGCCCGCGCGCCTGCCTTCAGGTGCGAAACCTGGAGTCGGACGCCGGCGCCCGCCGCCCGAGCGGCGTCAAGCGCCTCATCGAGCGCCGCGAACAGGCCGGCCGCCTCGTTGCGGATGTGCGTGGCGTAGAGGCCGCCGCGGCGGGCCGTCGCCGCGACGAGACGGGCCACCTCGGCCGGCCGGGCATGGAGCGCCGGCGCGTAGATGAGCCCCGTGGCGAGGCCGATCGCGCCGGCGTCGATCGCGGCCTCGAGTGCGCCGATCATCGCTTGGAGCTCTGCTTCGGTCGGCTCACGCGCGTCCATCCCAAGCACGGACCCCCGGAGCGTGCCGTGGCCGACGAGGAACGCAACATTCGGGCCGAGCGGGGTCTCGTCGACCGCGTCGAGGTACTCGGCGAACGTCGACCAGCGCGCAACCACGTCGTGCGGGCGCAGTTCGCGGTCGACGATCTCCCGCGACGCCGCGGTGAGGGGCGCAACGGTGAGTCCGCAGTTGCCGGACAGTTGGGTCGTGAACCCCTGGCGGAGATGGCTGGCCAGCGCTCCGTCGACGAACAGCGACGCGTCGGAGTGTCCGTGCGGGTCGACGAAGCCCGGGGCGACGATCCGCCCCGTGACGTCGAGGACGAGCGGCACGCCGAGCGGA
>DASTOB010000200.1:0-6073 GCA_035720425.1 Candidatus Limnocylindrales bacterium | reverse complement strand
AGCGAGCCGCCCGGCGATGTCGGCCGCCGTCGCGGCGTGGAGGGGATCGATCGGCGCCGGCGCGACGGACTCGACGAGGATCCCGCGATCGTGGACGTTGCGACTGACCGGATAGGCGACCGTCCGGCCCTCGAGATCGCGGGCGCACACGACCGACACCTCCGCGTCGAAGTCGAGCTCCCGCTCGAGGAGGAGCGGCCGCGCCCTCCCCTCCTGTCGCTCGACCGCAGCAAGCGCCGCCGGCACCTCGTCCGGGCCGGCGATTCGTGCCTGCGAGCGCCCGTCGTACCCGCCAATCGGCGCCTTGAGCCGGAGCGGGTAGCCCAGGTCGTCGGCCGCCTCGCGCAGCTCGTCGAGGCCCCGGACGGCCCGCCAGTCGGCCGTCAGCTCGCCCTGCTCGCGCACGAACCGACGCTCGGCGAGCCGGTCCTGGGTGGCCTTCAGGGCGGCCAGACCCGGCCGGACGGGCACCCGACCGGCGATCGCCTCGACCGCCTCGGCCGATACGTGCTCGAGCTCGTACGTCACGACGGCGCAGCCGGCGGCGAGCTCGCGCGCCCCCTTGACCGAGTCGTAGGCGGCCTCGACCTGGTGGTCGGCGACGGCCCGCGCCGGACAGAACGGGTCCGGGTCGAGGATCGCCACGCCGTAGCCGAGCTGGCGGGCGGCGATCGCGAGCATCCGCCCCAGCTGTCCGCCGCCGAGGATGCCGATCGTCGCCCCGGGCTCGATCGGCGGCCCCGCGTCCGCCGGCCGCGGCCACGCGCCGATGGCGAGCAGCGTGTCGGACACGAAGTCGCCCTTCTTGACCGAGTACGCCTCGCCGGACTGCTCCCCGCCATCGACGATCTGCTGCTTCGCCGCGACGTATCGATCGCGCAGGCCGGGATCGCGCCGGAGCGCGTCGCGGAAGGTCCGCAGCTCGTGGAGCTCGTTCGACGTGACCGGGATGACGTGGGCGTGGATCCGGAACCGGTCGCCCTCGTGGTCGATGGCGCCGACGAGCATCGGGCGGGTTGACGGCCACGGCGAGGTCCCGCCCTGGCGGCCGAAACCGAGCCCGAGCAGCAACTCGCTGATCGCCGGGATGTCGTCAGGTGGCGCCGGGATCGCGAGATCGACGATGCCCTTGCCGGGCAGGTCCGGGACGGCCGTGCTGCCGACGTGCTCCGTGTCGAGGCCGGGCCGGGCGTGGCCGATCAGGTTGGCGACGATCCGGGCGACGTGCGGGGCGCGCGGATCCCACGGCCGGACGGCGGGCGGCTCCGGGACGTACGGCAGGATGTCGGGCACGAGACGGAGTGTAGGCGGCTCGGCGGGCGCGCCGGACCGCAGTGTGCGAGCGCCTCCGGAGGCGCATCCGTCTGTAACGTGGACGAGTCGCGCTAGACTCCTCGTCATGCGTACCGTCATCGGCCGACGCGTCCACGAGGTGGACGTCGGCTAACTCGCCAGCCTCGTCGCCCGCCACGAGCGGGTGATCGTCGACCTCGGGACCGGCGACGGCAGGGCCGTCCTGGCTGCCGCCGCGGCCGATCCCCGGGCCCTCATCATCGGCCTCGACGCCGACGCGTCCGCCATGGCCGAGGCATCCCGGCGCGCCGCCCGTCCGACCCGCAAGGGCGGGCTGCCGAATGCGCTGTTCGTTGCCGGCGCCGCGGAGACGCCACCGGCCGAGCTGTGCGACATCGCCGACGCCGTCACCGTCTGGTTCCCGTGGGGCTCGCTCCTGCGCGGCGTGCTCGGTCTCGATGACGCGGCGGCCCGCGGACTGGCGACGCTCGTCCGCCCGGATGGCGGACGGGTCGAGGCACTCGTGTCGGTCACCGCGCGTGACCGGCTCGACGGCGTCGCCTCGCTCGACGCGTCGGTGATCGGTCGGCTCGCGGCCGCCCACGGCCGCTTCGGGCTCGAGCTCGTGTCGGTCGCGCCGGCGACGGTGGAGGAAGTCCGGGCCACCCGCTCGTCGTGGGGTCGGCGACTCCTCGCCGCCGGGTCGGATCGGCCGGTCTGGCGGCTCAGCCTTCGGCGGTAGCCGACGGATTACCTTCCGCTTTGGGATCGCGGTCGCCGGGCGATGGCGAGGAAGGACGCGTAGTCGGCGTACGGAACCGGCGTTCGGCGGCCGTCGGCCTGCGATCGGAGGAGCCACGCGGAGCGTCGGTTCCGCGGGTCGATGATGGCGAGCCCCGGCCCCTTCGGCGGTGGGCCGAGGAGCCCGCTGCCGCGCACCGGAAACGCATGACCCAGGCTCTCGCGGTTGTGGCGCAGTCGTGACTCCGTCGCTTCGGTGGCAAGGACGAGGAGCCACGAGACGACACGGCGGGGTCGCCAGCCGAGGCGTCGGGCGGCGGCCCACGACTCCCGCTCGTACCAGGCGAGCGTCCGCTCGACTCTCCCCACGTCATCGAGCTCCGATTTGATCTCGATGACGAGAAGCGTGCCGGTCGCCTCGTCGAAGGCAAGCAGGTCGATGAAGCCGTGGGATCGGCCGTGGACGACCTCGACCTCACGCGCGGTGCGCCAGCCGGCCGCCTCGAGGCGGCGCTGGACGTACCCGACCATCAGCGCATGCACGGGATCCCGCTGGCGGCGGCCGGCGATGAACGGGAGCCGCGCCGTGATCTCGAGTTCGAGGCCGAGCGCCTCGGCCATGTCAGCCATGACGTCGACACTCATGTTCACCGTGGCCGCCTCGATCCGGGCGACCATCCCGCGCGAGATGCCCGCCCGCTCACCGAGATCGTCCTGCGTCCAGCCGATCGCTTCCCGGGTCGTTCGCATGAGGTGGGCGACCCGCACTCTGAGCTGATGTCGAACTCGCGCTCCCATGGCGTGCAGTAAAGCGGCGGCCTCTTCACTGGCGATCAACCGGACCGCTACCACCGGTTACGCGGCGCCAACCAGTGAGCGTGGATGACCGCTGATTCCGCGCGATTCGGGACATGGCCGTGCAGACTCGTTGAGATTCCGTTACTGGTGGGAGCGGCCGGGGGGGTGCGTGCACGCGGAGCACCCAGGGCCCGCAGCCTGCAACGCCCATCGCGCTACGATCCCTCCGCCATGGCGCCGCGCATCCCCCTGATCCTCGACGTCGACACCGGCATCGACGACTCACTTGCCCTCCTCTACGCGGTCGCCTCAGACGAGGCGGAGATCGTGGCGGTGACGTGTGTCGGTGGCAACGTCGATGCGCGGCAGGTCGCGACCAACACGCTCGCCGTCCTCGAGCTGGCCGGTCGGGCCGACGTCGAGGTGGCGCTCGGCCGAGAGCAGCCGCTCGTCCGCGCGCTCGAGACCACGCCGGAGACCCACGGCCCACGCGGCCTCGGCTACGCGGAGCTCCCATCCCCCACGCGCCCGCTCAGCCCGAGACACGCCGCGGACCTCCTGATCGACGAGGCGCGTCGCCGGCCGGGCGAGCTCACGCTCGTCACCCTCGGCCCGTTGACGAACCTCGCCGTCGCCCTGCTCCGCGAACCGGAGCTCCCGCGCCTGCTCCGGCGGTACGTGCTCATGGGCGGCGCGTACCGCTCCCCCGGCAACACCGCGCCGACGACGGAGTGGAACATCCACGTCGACCCGGACGCGGCGAAGGTCGTGTTCACGGCCTGGGGACGGGCCCACGAGGAGCACGGCGTCCCCCGTCCCGTGGCGCTCGGCCTCGACGTCACGGAGCGCGCGAAGATCACCCCGGAGCACGTCGTCCGGCTGGCCAAGCGAGCCGGCTCGACCCCCGACGACTCGATCGCCCTCGCCCGCGGCGAGGACCCGATGCACGCCACGCGCAGCGTCGCCTCGAACCCCCTCATCCGGTTCATCGCCGACGCGCTCCGCTTCTACATGGAGTTCCACAGCCGCTACGACGGCTTCTATGGCGCATTCATCCACGACCCGCTCGCGGTAGCCGCGGTCCTCGACCCTGGCCTCATCCGGACCGAGGCGCTCGCCGTCGACGTCGAGCTGGGCGGGTCGCTGACCACCGGCGAGACGGTGACCGACTGGCGGCGGGTCTGGAATCGGCCGCCGAACGTCGACGTGGCGGTCGAGGCGGACGCGGACGCGTTCTTCGAGCGATTCATCGAACGAGTCGGAAGACTGGCGGCCGACCGGGTGAACGTGGCACGCTAGCGCCGGAGGGTCCGACCGCCGTCCCGGCTGTGGTGCCGGGGGCGGCCACCGAAGGAGGGTACGGCCGACATGTCCGGGATGTTCAGTACGCGGGTCATCGCGCTGATGCCCGTCGCGATCGCCATCAACATCGTCCTCGGCTACACGGTCCAGACCGTGCTCAAGCTGCCGATCTACCTCGATTCGATCGGCACGATCCTCGTGGGCGTGCTCGCCGGCCCGATCCCCGGGGCGCTGACCGGGGTCCTGTCCAACCTCATCTGGCAGTACGCCCCTGGCATCGGCGGCGGGACGATCGGCCCGTTCGCGATCACCGCCGGCGTGATCGGCCTCCTTGCCGGCCTGTGGGGCTGGCTCGGCGTCTATCGGCCGCGGCCGGCCTCGGGCACTCAGCTCCTCCTGTCGGCCCTCGTCGGCGCGGCGCTCGTCATCCTCGTCGTGCTCCCGATCATCAACAACCCGGCCTACACGAACCCCGACATCGGCGGCTACCCGGACTGGGTGTACACGGCCGCCATCGCGATCGCCGCGATCGCCGCGGTCGTCGTCGCGGCGTTCATCTACGTCCGGCGCGACCTGGCCGGCCTGTGGGTCGCCGGCGCCGGGATCATCACCGGGATCATCGCCGCGTTCGTGTCGGCGCCGATCGCCGCGATCGCCTTCGGCGGCGTGACCGGCTCGGGGACCGATCTCCTCGTGGCCGCCCTGCGACAGGGCGGCGCAGACGTGCTGTCGGCCTCGCTCGGCCAGGGCCTGTTCAGCGACCCGATCGACAAGACCATCACGAGCTTCGTCGTGTTCATCGTCCTGTCCGGGCTGTCGGTACGGGTCCTCGCCCGGTTCCCGCTCGGCGAGCGGCTGACCGGCGGCCGCTCGGCGTGACGCACCGCACGGCGTGAGCCGATCCTTCCGGAGGGCGCCCTGAGCGAGGCCGCATCGCGCGTTCCGGACTACGTCCTCCGGCCGGTCGAGGGCACGTACCGGCGGCTGAACCCGACGACCAAGCTCGTCATCGCGTTCTCGGCCGCGCTCGTCGCGTTCGGCGTGCGCGGCTGGACGGGTCCGCTCGTCGTGCTCGCGATCGTCGTCGCGACGGCGGCGGTGACGAAGATCGGCCGGGCGATGCGCCCGTTCGTGCTCGCCACCATCCCGCTCATCGCCTCGATCCTCCTCGTCAACACGTTCCTCTACCCCGGCGCGGAGGACGTCCTACTCCGAGTGGGCCCGTTCGCCGCGACCGGCACCGGGCTGACCGAGGCGCTGCAGGCGAGCCTGCGCGTCGTCGCCTTCGCCCTGTCGGTCGCCGTCTTCTCGCTGACGACGCCGACCGACGACCTGCTCGTCGACCTCGAGCGGCGCGGCGTGGGCCGGCGCGGCGTGTTCGTCATCGGCTCTGCGATCCGGACCATCCCGCGAATGGCCGAACGGGCCGGCGAGATCGTCGAGGCGCAGCGAGCGCGCGGGCTCGACACGGAGGGATCCGCGCTGCGCCGGATCCGCGGCATCCTGCCGCTCGCCGGCCCGATGATCCTCGGCGCCGTCACCGACGTCGAGGAGCGGACGGTGGCGCTCGAGGCACGCGCGTTCTCCGCGCCACCGCGGCGGACGGTGATCCGGCCGATCCCGGACACGCCGGCCCAGCGGGCGGTGCGCTGGGCGGCCGGCCTCGGCGCCGCCACCCTCGTCGCGCTCGGCATCGCCGGGATCGTGCGCCTCCCGTGAGCGGGCCGGACGCCGCCGCGCCGCTCGTCCTGTCGGGCGTCCGCTACCAGTACGCGGGCACGTCGGCCTGGGCGCTCGACGGCGTCGACCTGTCGGTCGCGGCCGGCCGGATCCTCGGCGTGGTCGGCCCCAACGACGCCGGCAAGTCGACCCTCGCGCTCGTGGCGAGCGGGCTCGCGCCGCTCGCGATCGGCGGCCGCCTCGAGGGCTCCGCCGCGCT
>DASTOB010000199.1:0-18312 GCA_035720425.1 Candidatus Limnocylindrales bacterium | reverse complement strand
CAGGCCGGCCGTGTAGAGCGCCCCGCTGATCGTCGCCTCGTCGATCGCCGACGGGTCGATCCCGCTCGCGACGAGACGCCGGACGGCGTCGACGAGCTCGGTCCGGCCGGCATAGTTGAAGGCGATGTTGAGGAGCAGCCGATCGCCACCGGCCGTCGCCTCGAGCGCGGAGCCAATCGAGGCGCGGGTCGCCGCGGGCAGCTCGTCGAGCCGCCCGAGCAGCCTGACCCGGACGCCCTGGGCGCGGAGCTCGTCGGTCTCGCTCCGGATCGCGGCCTCGAGCAGGTTGAAGAGGCCGGCCACCTCGTCGTCCGAACGGGCCCAGTTCTCGCGGCTGAATGCGTACAGGGTGAGCACCGGGACACCGCGTCGCACGGCGTGGGTGAGCAGGCCGCGGATCGCCTCGACCCCGGCCGCGTGGCCCTCGATCTCCGGCAGGTCGCGGCCGCGCGCCCAGCGACGATTGCCGTCCATGATGATCGCCACGTGGCGCGGCAGATCCTCCGGCGGGACGAGCGGCGGATCCTCGGCCGCGATCATCGGCGCAGCCTCGCTCGTGTCCGACGCGTCATGGGCGGTCGGGGGCGCATCGCTCGGCCGGAGGACCGGTCGCACGAGCTGCGAGCGAGCCACTAGACCTCGAGGACCTCCTGCTCCTTGACGCCGCCGAGGCGGTCGACCTCGGCGATGTGACGGTCGGTCGTTCGCTGGAGGGCGTCGAGCTGGCGGTGCGCCTCGTCGGCACCGACGAGCCCCTCGCGCTCCTCCTTCTTCAGGGCATCGGCCGCCTCTCGCCGCAGGTTCCGGATCTCGACCCGCGCCTCTTCCATGCGCTTATGGACGACCCGGACGAGGTCCTTGCGACGCTCCTCGGTGAGCGGCGGGATGTTGAGGCGCACGACCGTACCGTCGACGTTCGGCATGAGGCCGATGTCGCTCTTGATGATCGCTTTCTCGATCGACCCGAGCACGCTGCGGTCCCACGGCTGGATGACCACCTGGTGCGGCTCCGGGACGCTGATCCCGGCGAGCTGATTGAGCGGGGTCTGAGTCCCGTAGTAGTCGACGACGATGCGCTCCACGAGGGCGGTCGATGCGCGGCCCGTGCGGATTCCCTGGAAGTCGCGTTCCATGGCCTCGACCGCGCGCGCCATTTTGTGATCGGCGGACGTGAGGGTCTCGCTGCTCATGCGCTCGCTCCTCCTTCCGGGGCTGACGTGATGAGCGTACCGACCTGCTCGCCGAGCGCGACCCGCAGGATGTTGTCGGGCCGATTGAGGTCGAACACGACGATCGGCAGGTCGTTCTCCATGCACAGGGAAACGGCCGCCGCGTCGATGACCTTGAGCTGGTCGCGGAGCAGGTCGGCATATTCGAGCCGGGCGTACCGGCGAGCGGTCGGCTCCTTCATCGGATCGGCATCGTAGACCCCGTCGACCTTGGTCGCCTTCAGGAGGATCTCCGCCCCGATCTCGACGGCACGCAGCGCCGCCGCGGTATCGGTCGTGAAGTACGGGTTGCCGGTGCCGGCCACGAAGATGGCGACCCGACCCTTCTCGAGGTGCCGGACCGCGCGGCGGCGGATGTACGGTTCCGCGACCTCGTTCATCGCGATCGCGCTCATCACCCGCGTCTGGACACCGGCCCGCTCGATCGCATCCTGGAGGGCGAGGCCGTTCATGACCGTGGCGAGCATGCCGATGTAGTCGCCGGTCGCGCGGTCCATGCCATTCGCCGCCGCCCTGAGGCCGCGGAAGATGTTGCCACCGCCGACGACGATGCCGATCTGCACTCCGCGCCGGTGAACCTCGACGACCTGCTTCGCGATGAAGGCGCAGACGGCCGGGTCGACACCGTACTGGCGGTCGCCGAGGAGCGCCTCGCCGGACAGCTTGAGGAGGATCCGCCGGTGACGCAGCGGCTCCGTACCGTCCGCGGCAGGAGCCGGGGCCGTCGTCGCGGAAGCGGCCATGGTCGGTCGACCCTCCGTCACTGATCCTCCCCGAGCGCGTAGCGGACGAACCGTCGGACCCGGATGTTCTCGCCGATCGTCGCGATCCGGTCGGTGATCAGCTGGCGGACGGTCATCTCCGTGTCGCGGAACGGCTGGTCGTACAGGCAGACCTGCTCGAACCACTTGCGCAGCTGTCCCTCGACGATCTGGCCGCGGATGTGCTCCGGTTTCTTCTGGACGGACTCGTCGGCCAGGAGCTCTGCCTTCTTCGCCTCGAGTTCGGCCGGCGGGATGCGCTCCTCGTCGACGTACAGCGGCGCGAGCCCGGCGACCTGGACGGCGAGGTCGCGGACGAGCTTCTGAAACTCGTCCGTGCGGGCGACGAAGTCCGTCTCGCAGTTCACCTCGATGAGCACGCCGACGCGGCCGCCGGTGTGGATGTAGCTCGACACGAGGCCCTCGCGCGCCTCCCGCCCGGACTTCTTCGCGGCCGATGCGAGGCCGCGCTCGCGCAGCAGTGCCGTGGCCTTCTCGATATCCCCGCCCGCCTCGGTCAGGGCGCGCTTGCAGTCCATGAATCCGGCGCCGGTCAGCTCGCGCAGCTGCTTGACGGCTTCGGCCGTGATGTCCGCCATCGTCGTTTCGTCTCTCTCCTGGTTCGTCGGCCGGCCGTTCGCCGGCGTACGGGCTGGTCGTGGTTGGGGTGGCGCCGCGTCAGAGGGTCGGCGCGTCTTCGGCCTTTTCGGCTGCCTCGCGCGCCAGTTCTGCGGCGATCTCGTCGGGGGTGGCCTCGGGAACGACGGCCTCGGCGATGGCCGCCTCGGCGCGAGCCGCGCGCGCTCCGGGCAGGAGGTCGTCCTCGTCGTCGAGATCCGGCTCGAAGGTCAGGGCCTGGCCCCCGGCCAGGGCGGCGACGAGCGCCTCGGACGCGTCGCCCTCGTCGTAGTCCGGCTCGGCTGCGATCTCCGGCTCCGGTTCGACGGCCCGCGTCGCGCGCAGCTGCGCTCCCTCGATCGCCGCGTCGGCGACGAGCGCGCAGAGCAGCCGGATCGAGCGGATCGCGTCGTCGTTGGCCGGGATGATGAAGTCGAGCTCGTCCGGGTCGACGTTCGTGTCGCCGGTGCCGACGACCGGGATCTCGAGCTTGTTCGCCTCCGTGACCGCGATCCGTTCGCGGTGCGGGTCGACGACGAAGACCATGCCCGGGAGCCGCTTCATCTTGCGGATGCCGCCGAGCATGCCGTTGAGCTTGTTGAGCTCCTCGGTGAGCTTGGCCGCTTCCTTCTTCGGCAGGCGCTCGAAGTCGCCGGCCTGCTGGCGTGCCTCGAGCTGTTCGAGCAGCCCGATGCGCTTCTTGATCGTGACGAAGTTCGTCATCATGCCGCCGAGCCAGCGCTTGTTCACGTACGGCATCCCGGCCCGCGTCGCCTCCTGCGAGATCGGCTCCTGGGCCTGCTTCTTTGTGCCGACGAAGAGCACGACGTCGCCGCGCGCGACGGTCTCCCGGACGGCGTCGAGGGCGGTGTCGAGCCGCTTGACGGTCTGGGCGAGATCGATGATGTGGATCCCGTTGCGCTCCGCGAAGATGAACGGGCGCATCTTGGGATTCCAGCGGCGGGTCTGATGGCCGAAGTGGACTCCGGCCTCGAGCAGCTGCCGCATCGAAACGGACGGCACGGTGGGCGACCTCCTGTTCGGTTCGTTCCTCCGCGACCCTCGTCGCCGGGAACCGACCGACTCCCGATTGGGGCCGGCGCGGCACCGTCCCGGTCGGAACGGATCGCGTGTGTGCTCCGCCTGGCCGGCTCGATGCCGGTCGATCGTGGCGGGCGGATTGGGTGTGATGGTGCTCGGCGCCCCTCGGGGGGCGCGCGGCCCGGCGGAGTGTAGCACAGGGTTGCGTTCGGTCCGGCTGAGCCCTCGTGGTCCGGCTGAGCCCTCGTGGTCCAGCTCAGCGGCGTGGGCCCCGGCGCGGCTCTTGCCCAGCGTGCCCGCGGCCGGAACCGCACCGCGTCGATGGCTCCGCTCATTACTGCCAGCTATCGAATGGGGGCCGATGCGCGTTCCATGGCACTCGTCACGTCGAGTTGAGTACGGAGAGCGATGTCGGTCCGGGGTTCCGCGGCGTGTGGGCGGGCGTTCGTGCCGTCCAGCCAGGATTCGATTACTGGCAGCAATGACCAGCCGGCGGTCGGGCGGTCGGACCGTGCCGCAACCGTCGAAGTCGCAACCGGTGATCAGCGGGGGCGGACCGCGCGGCAGTCCGCGTCGAGGACTCCGGAATCATTGCACCGGGTGATCAGCGGGCGGGGGCCGCTACCCGATGCCGCGGTGGTGTCGGACGCGCGGCTCCTCCCCCACCCCCGGCGCGGGTTCGACCACGACGAGGTCGATCCGCAGCGGCAGCTTCGGCAATCGGACGTCGTCGATCAGGTCTCGATCCAGGAGCGTGAACGCGGCCGCACGCAGTCGGGCGCGCTTGCGGAAGTCGACCGTCTCCTCGGCCAGCCCGTAGTCGCGTCGGGCGCGCCAGCGCACCTCGACGATCACGAGGGCCGGCGGCGGTCCCGGGTCGACCCCGACGAGATCGAGCTCGAGCCGGCCGACCCGGACGTTTCGGCCGAGCACGCGCCAGCCGCCCGCCTCGAGCCGCCGCGCCACGAGGGCCTCGGCTGCGTCGCCGAGGAGCTGAGCGGCGGTCCGGGAGCGCTCGTCCACGGGCCGAGTCTGACCGGCGCCGCTTAGCTGCCGATTAGCGGACCGTCACGAGCTCCGATTCAACGAGGAGCTCCACGTCGGACGACCCGTGCTCCGTCTCGCCGTCGCCGCCGAACATCGCCACGTCGGCGTCGAACTCCGCGAACAGGTCGAGCGACGCCTGCTCGCCGGCGAGCGTGCGCTGGAGCGCGAGGAAGCTCCGCCGGTGGAACGGGGTGAGGCCGTGGGCCCGGATCGCGTCGCGATGCTCGCGCGTCGCGTAACCCTGGTTTCGTTCCCAGCCATAACCGGGATACCGAGCGGCGAGGCGCGCCATCATCCGGTCGCGCACGACCTTGGCGACGACCGACGCGCAGGCGATCGAGTAGCACTTCGCGTCACCGTCGACGATTGACGTGTACGGGCCGACCTCAGCCTCGAATCCGTTGATCCGGTTGCCGTCGACGAGCACGTGGTCGTGCCCGCGGACGCGGGCGATGGCGCGGCGCATTGCGAGGTGGGTGGCGTGGTAGATGTTGAGCCGATCGATCTCCGCAACGGACGCGGCACCGACCCCGACGGCCACGGCTCGCCGTCGGATGATCGGGGCAAGGCGTTCACGCTGGGTGGCCGACAGCGTCTTCGAGTCACGCACCCCGGGGATCCGGCGGCAGTGCGGCCGCATGATCACCGCCGCGGCGACCACTGCGCCGCAGGTCGGCGCTACGCCGACCTCGTCGACCCCGACGATGCGGTCGAGTCCGTCGCGCCAGAGCGGCCGTTCGTAGCGGAGGCTCGGGACGATCGGGGCCATCGGCCAACAGGGTAGCCGACGGCGGGGCGCGGCGGGACGGCCGCGCGTCAGGAGGTCTGGCGGCGCTCCCGGAGCGTGGCCGCCTTGCCGACGCGCTTGCGCAGGAAGTAGAGCTGGGCGCGCCGCGCCTGGCCGTGACGGACGACCTCGATCTTCTCGATCCGCGGGCTGTGGATCTTGAACGTCCGCTCGACGCCGACACCGCTCGCGATCCGGCGGACCGTGATCGAGCGCGTCACGCCACCGCCGCGCAGGCGCATGATCGTGCCCTCGAACACCTGGATCCGCTCGCGATTGCCCTCGACGACCTTGGCCGATACGCGGACCGTATCGCCGGTCGCGAGTTCCGGGAGGTCGGTGCGAAGCTGGTCCTGGACGATCTCGTCGAGCACGTTCACGCGGCGTTCCTGACGTTGACTGGGCAGCCGTGGCTGCGGGCGGAGCGATCGGGTCCCTGATGGGCGGCGAGCGTGCGCGCCCGACGGCGGAGGATAGCACGATCCTGGTGCATGATCATGGCTGCATGATCACGGCCATGGATCGGACGGGCGATCGAACCCCTCTCCGCGTCGTCATCGCCGAGGACTCCGTCCTGCTCCGCGAGGGGCTCGCCCGCCTCATCACGGAGTCTGGCGGCGAGGTCGTCGCGGCCGTCGGCGACGGACCGTCGTTTGTCGCCGCCGTCGAGGAACACCGGCCGGACGTGTCGGTCGTCGACGTGCGGATGCCGCCGACGCAGCGCGACGAGGGCCTGCGGGCGGCGATCGAGGCGCGCCGGCGCGTGCCCGCCACGCCGATCCTCGTCCTGTCCCAGTACGTCGAGCGGCAGTACGCGACGGAGCTCCTGGCCGACCGCGGCGGCGGTGTCGGCTACCTCCTGAAGGACCGCGTGGCGAACGTCCGGGAGTTCATGGATGCGCTGCGCCGGGTCGCCGCCGGCGGCACGGCGCTCGATCCGGAAGTCGTCGCCCAGCTCATGATCACCCGCCGCGCGGAGGACCGCCTGCGGGCGCTCACGCCGCGCGAGCGCGAGGTCCTCGCCGCCATGGCCGAGGGACGCACGAACGCCGGCATCGCCGGACTTCTCACGATTTCCGAGGGCGCAACCGAGAAGCACATCAGCAACATCTTCGGCAAGCTCATGCTCCCGGACTCCGAGCACGACCACCGGCGCGTGCTCGCTGTGCTCGCCTACCTCGAGTCCTGACCGGGCGATGCCGGGAGGCCGCTGCCCACGCCGAACCTCGCGCGCACGAGGGTCGGCCCGCCAGCTGGGCTGACCACCTCGAGCGTGCCATCGAGCGCTTCGACGCGGCCGGCCAGACCCGCCAGGCCGCCGCCGGGCACGACGACCGCGCCCCCGATGCCGTCGTCCTCGACCTCGACCACGAGGCGGTCGCCGGCCAGTCGGCAGCGGATCTCGCAGCGTGCGGCCGTCGCGTGCTTGGCCACGTTCGCCACCCCCTCCGCCACGACGAAGTACGCCGCCCGCTCGACCGCGTCCGGCAGGCGGAGCCCATCCGGCAGGTCACTCGCGACGACGGTCGGCAGGGGGCTGCGGCCGGCCAGCGCACTGAGCGCGGGCACGAGCCCGCGGTCGAGGAGGATCGCCGGCGCGATTCCGCGAACGAGGTCGCGCAGCTCGGCGAGGGCTTGCCGGGCCTGGTCGCGGGCGTCGGCGACGAGGGTCCTGGCTCGCTCCGGGTCATCGTCGATCCGCTCCGCGGCGAGACCGAGGTTGATCGCGAGCATGACGAGCCGCTGCTGGGCCCCGTCGTGGAGGTCCCGCTCGATGCGGCGGAGCTCGCTCGCCTCGACGTCGAGCACGGCCCGGCGGCTGCTCTCGAGCGTCGCGACCCGGCGCTCGAGCACGCGCTGCTCCGATTCGCACAGCAGTCCCGCGACGACGGCACGGTGCAGCGCCATGAGCCCGCGGGTGACGACCGACGCGATCGGCAGGAGCACGAGCCCGACCAGCCCGACGACCGTGACGACGACGTCGGCCGATACCGGCAGCTGGTAGGCAGCGACCGGCATCTCGCCGGCGAGCGCCCACACGGGAACCGACAACGCCGCCAGCGCCACCGACCAGACGGTGAGGACCGCGGCCGCCTCGAGCACCGCCAGCGGGAAGGCGACGAAGACGTACACGACGTCGCGCCAGCGGGCGACGTCGAGGAACACCCCGGTGAGGAGTTCGCGCAGGCCGGGACCGAGGGGCCGATAGGCGTGGGCGTGGAGCGGACGCGGATCCGCCCAGCGCGCACGGGCGCGCTCGATCCGCGCGCTGTAGCGGGCCGCCTCGATGCCGGCGCCGATCAGGACGACGCCGATCCCGACGACGAGCAGCGACGCGCCGCCGGATAACAGGGCAAGGACGACGCCGAAGGCGATAGGACCGACGAGGAGCCCGACGAGGATCGATCCGGCGGCGGCCCACGTCGCCGGGTGGAGTGGAGCGAGGATGGCATCGGCCACCACCCCTCGCCCCCGGCCCGCGACCCGGGCACCGATGAAGGCGCTCAGGCCGACGAGAAGGCCGAGGACGAGGAGCGGCGCGCCGATCACGACTCGGCGGACGGTCGGCGCAGGGCGACGACGACGAGGGCGACCCCGAGGGCCAGCACGAACGCCGGTCCAAGGGCGACCGATGCCATCCAGCCCGGAAACGACCCGACGAGCGCGATCCCTCCGAACACGACGAGCAGCACGCCGAGGCCGAAGCCGAGGCCGCCTCCGCCGCGCGTCCGGTGCTCGTGAGCCGGGGCCCCGTCGAACGTCGACGCGTGATGCACCGGCAGCGGGGCGGCCGCGCCGGCCGCGTCCGGGGCCTCGACCCCATCGGCCGCCTCACCGTCCGCCGACGCGGGTCGTGCCGGCGACGGCATCGCCACCGGCTCGAGCGGGACGACGAACGCGAGGACGATGTAGAGGAGGATCGTGAACCCGCCGAAGAACACGGACAGGATCCACAGGATCCGGACGACGGTCGGGTCAAGGCCGAGGTACTCGGCCATGCCCGAGGCGACGCCGGCGAGCTGTCGGTCGTGCCGGCAGCGATAGAGACGACGGGGGTTCACTGGCAGCCTCCTGCAGGATCGACGACCACGCTACCAGCCCGCGCGGAGATGGTGAGCTCCGCCCGGTGGCGCGCGGTCGAGAAGGTGGGCGACTCCCACGCCTCGCCGGCGCGGATGAGCCCGTTGAACGTGGCGTCGCCGAATTCGACGTCGCCGTGAATGCGCACCCCGAGCCCGTCGGGGACGCAGATCGTGAGGGAACCGGCCGACACCTCGAGGTTCCCGGTCAGGATCCCGCGCTCCGGCAGCAGCACGGTCCCGCTGCCGGCGTGCACCGCCAGGTCGAGGCGCTCGACCGAGGCGGACCCAAGGTCGAGATCCGCTTCGCCCGCGCTCACGTCGACCGTCAGCGCACCGAGACGAGCCCCGGCGAGGTCGAGTCGCCCGACTCCGGCGTTGACCTCGACCGCGAGGTCGACGAGGACGCCCGTCGGCAGGGCAAGCCGCCAGCCGTCCGGATCGAGGAGCGGTCCGCCGTGCCATCCGTTCGCGGATCGGACGACGAGGCGATTGGATTCCTCGATCACCGTCGGGCCGCCCGTGCGGAGCGTCCGCGTGTCGAGTCGCCACTCGACCCCGTCGGTGGTCGTGATGACGACGTCACCGCAGTCGATCGCGAGATCGACCGTCGAGGGGCCGTCGAACGTCCCACGACGGGTCTCCGTCTGGGCCGCGTCGTCGGTCGAACAGAACGAGCCGATCCGCGGCGCCGCGACGGCGGCCCCGCCGGCGACGATGCCGGTCAGCGTCGCCGCCGCGATGATCCCGACGAGGGCCGCCTGGCTGCGCCGCAGGAGCAGCGCGATGCCGAGCGCAATGAGGGCGACCGGCCAGAGCCGGACCGCCTGTCCGATGGCGTCGGACGCGGTCGCGTCGCCCAACCCCACGAGCATCACGCTGCCCGCGGCGGCCAGGAACGCGCCCACGAAGAGCGCCGTTCGATGGATGGACATGGTGCCTCCTGTGCATCGAGCGGCCGATCCAGCGGGATCGGCGCCGAGTGGATCTCGATGCCCAGAACGCTAGGTGCGCGCGGGCGGGTCGCCCAGCCGGGCAGCGGGCGTCTTGCCGGTGGGGACATCCCCACCCGGCCCCGGAGGCCCACCGGGGGTCCGTCAGTCCGGCGAGGACTCGGTCTGCAGCTCGTCGAGCGCGGCGGCCTCGTCGGCCGTCAGGGCGCGGCCCTCGAGCAGGTCCGGCCGCCGCTCGAGCGTCCGGCGGAGCGACTCGCGCAGCCGCCAGCGTCGGACCTCGCCGTGATGTCCGGACACGAGCACGGCCGGCACGTCGAGTCCGTCGAACGTCGCCGGGCGGGTGTACTGCGGGTACTCGAGCAACCCGTCGCCGAACGACTCCTCCTGCGTCGAGGCGTCGTCGATCGCGCCGGGCAGGAGGCGCAGGACGGCGTCGATGACGACGAGGGCCGGCAGTTCCCCGCCCGTCACGACGTAGTCGCCGATCGAAAGCTCGAGATCGACGAACGACCGGATCCGATCGTCGACGCCCTCGTAGCGGGCGCACAGGAGCACGAGGTGCGAGCGCGTCGCAAGGTCGGCCGCCCGGGTCTGGCGGAACGGTTCGCCCGCCGGATCGAGCAGGATGACGAGGGAATCCGGCCGGCGCAGGGCGCTCACCGCGGCGGCGATCGGCTCCGGTCGCAGGACCATGCCGGCCCCGCCGCCGTACGGGGCGTCGTCGACGCTCCGGTGGCGCCCGATCCCCCACTCGCGCAGGTCGTGGACGCGAACGGTGGCGAGCCCGCGCTCCTGGATCCGGCCCGGGATGCTCGCCGCGAGGGGCGCGTCGAACACGTCGGGAAAGAGGGTAACGACGTCGATCTCGAGCGCCACGTCAGCCCTCCGATGAGGGGGCGGGCGGCGAGACCGGCGGGATCCGCACGTCGAGCGCGTCCGCGTCGACGACGATCCGGCCAGCCCGCGGATCGAAGACGCGAATGAAGGCCCGGACGGCCGGGACGTCGAACTCGCCGGCAGGCCCGTCGCGCACGACGTAGACCTCCGCGCCACCGGCTCGATACACGTCGCGCACGATGCCGAGCACCGTTCCGTCCTCCGCGGTGACCGTCACGCCGACGACCTCGTGCCAGTAGACGGCATCGGCCTCGAGCGCGTCGCCGGCCTCGGCCTCCAGGTACGCGCCGCGCAGGGGCTCGGCGGCGTTCCGATCCGGCACCTCGGCGAACTGGAGCCGCCAGCCCGGGCCGTCCGCGACGGGCACGGCGGCCGAGATCGTCAGCCGCCGGTCGCTGCCCTCCGGATGGAGCACCGCGCCCGGAACGAACCGCTCCTCCGGTCGGTCGGTGAGGACCTCGACCCGGACCGCACCCCGCAGGCCGTGGACGCCCCGGACGAGGGCCACCACGAGGCGCGGCTCAGCCGATGCCACGGCCGTCAGGGCCGCCATGCTGCACGCTGACCACGCACGCGTTCACCGAGGCCCGGGGCGAAGCACCGCCACGCCATTCGGCGACGGTCTAGACGATCTCGAGCGAAACCGGCTCGCCGTCCCGCGCGGCCGTCACCTTGAGCAGGGTCCGAAGGGCCTTGGCCACGCTCCCGTTTCGGCCGATCACCTTGCCCATGTCGTCCTCCGCGACGTGGAGCTCGATGACCGTTCCCTCGGCGTCGCGGACGACCTCGACGGTCACGGCGTCGGGATCGTCGACGAGCGACTTGGCGACGTACTCGACGAGTTCCTTGGCAGCCATCGCGGGACCCCTACTTGACCGCCGGCAGGATGCCGGCATTGCGGAACAGGCGGGCGACCGTGTCGGACGGCTGGGCTCCCTTGGCCAGCCACGCCTTCGCCTTGTCGGCGTCGATCGACACCTCGACCGGCTCCGTGCGCGGGTTGTAATGACCGATCGTCTCGATCGATCGACTGTCGCGCGCGCTGCGCGAATCGGCCACGACGACCCGGTACGCCGGCTGCTTCTTCGCGCCGACGCGGGTCAACCTGATGCGGACGGCCATGGGCTGAGCTTCCTCCTACTTGATGGACAGGACGATGGTGGTCCGATCGACGCCGTCACCGGCGACCGAAGCGCCGACGAGCGCGTCGAACGGCTCGAGATATGGCTTGACGTCGCGCTCGTACTCGGCGAGACCGTCCGGGACCTCGGCGCCAGCCATCGATTCGACGACCGCGCGCAGGCCGACGACGTCGACCCAGACTGACGCGATGTGCTCGCGACCGACCCGCTCGACGAGCGCCGAGTACCGGCCCGACGAGGCAAGCGACGTATCCGGCTCGGTGTCGATGACGCCCTTGATGAACGCGTCGCTCGCGCCGATCACGACGACGTCGCCGGCCACGGCCCAGCCGATTTCCGGCACGTCGGCAGCGAGCCCGCCGTCCTCGACGGCGGCACTCGCATCGAGGTACGTGATCGTCGTGCCGTTGTAGTCCTCCTCGCGGATCTCGATGCCGAGCTGGCCTCCACCAAGGGCAAGCAGGCCGGCCAGCGTCGACGCGAAGCGCTCCGCCGCCGCCTCGTCGGTCGCCGACACGACGAGCCCGCCGCCGAGATCGTCGGCCGACCCGGACACGACGATCCCGGCGTCGCCGATCCAGCCGATCAGCCCGTCGAACCCACCGAGGATGGCGACCGCGGTCTCGATCTCGCGGAACGCGTCGGCGGTCTCGGGGTTGGTCCGAACGCCCTCGATGAGCTCATCGAGCTGATCGCCGACGTCGTGGATGTCGATGGCGACGAGCGTGTCCGCCGGGACGTGCTGCGCGATCGTCGAGGCCCGGTTGGTCCTGGTCGCGGCCCCGTCGACGTGCGGCGCCACGAGGTCGACGACGAGCGCGTCGCCCTCCGAGCGGACGCGCCCGGCCGTCCAGGCCGGGACGTCCCCGGAGCCGGTTCCGAGGAAGCCGAACCCGGGCATGCCCTCGCCGAGGGCCGGGCCGGCGGCCTCGAGCCAGTCGACCCAGGCCGCGGTGTCGACGTAGAACGAGGCGAGGGAGTCGCCCGACGTGGCGGCGCGGGCGGCGCGGAACTGCTCGTTCGTGTCGAGGCCACCGGAGCCGCCGCGGTCGATCGCCGCCTTGACCGACGCGACGTCGCCGAGGAGCATGACCTTCCCGTCGACGACGGCCATCGCGCCGCCCGGGTCCGACCCCACGAGGACGAGCTCCGCCCCGCCGTACGTCTCCGTCTCGGTCGGCGCGTCGCCGACGACGTCGTCGAACCAGGCGCGGGCGCCGGCGGCGTCCGATACGGACACGAGCGCGAGGGCCCGGGCGTCGCCGAACTCCCCGGCTTCGGCCGCCCCGGCGTCCGGCAGGGCGCCGATCGCGACGCCGACCTCACCGCCGAACCACGGCTTGATGTCCGACGTGAATCGCTGATTCCCGGCCGTCGCTTCCTCGACGAGGCGGTCGAGCACCTCGTCGAGCTTCGCCTCGAGCGTCGACTGATCGGCGAAGCCCGGGAAGTTCGACAGGAGGTCGCCCACCTTCTGGCGCTGGTCGCCTGGGAGGTCGAGCCGCGCGTCCGCGTAGGCGATCGCGTCCTTCGGGGCGTACGCGAGCACGACCGACGGGCTCGAGCTGCCGGCCAGCAGGAAGACGCCCGCCGCGGCGACGCCGATGACGAGCCCGACGACGATGAGGGCGATGCCCCAGCGGCGGGCAGACGATCCGGGCGCCCGGGTCACGGCCTGGGTAGCGGCCGCGGATGCGGCCGGGGATCCGGCCTGGGTCGGCAGGAAGTCGCTCGTCGTATGGACCTCGGTCTGGTCGGAGGGACCGGGATCCGTCGTGGGCGGGCGCTGCTCGTGATCGGTCATGTCGTCCTCGTGCTTCAGCGGCGGCCGAGGAGCGCGGCCGCCGCGCCGCGGCGGCCACCCCCGGAGAGTTGCTTCATGAGCTTCTGCATCTCGGTGAACTGCTTGATCAGGCGGTTGACGTCGGTCAGGTTCGTGCCGCTGCCGGCGGCGATCCGGCGACGGCGGGAGCCGTTGAGCACGCCGGGGTCGCGGCGTTCGCGCGGCGTCATCGACCGGATGATGGCCTCGACCCGGCGCAGGTCACCGCGGTCCACCGCGTCCTGGGCCTCGCGGGCCATCCCGCCCATGCCCGGGATCATCGACATGACCTGTCCGAGCGGACCCATCCGCTGGACCTGCTGGAGCTGGTCGAGCATGTCCTCGAGCGTGAACGACGCCTTGCGCAGCTTCTCCTCGAGCTTCGCGGCGTCTTTCGCGTCGACCACCTCCTGTGCGCGCTCGACGAGCGTCAGGATGTCGCCCATGCCGAGGATCCGGCCGGCGAGGCGATCCGGGTGGAACACCTCGAGCGCGTCGGTCTTCTCGCCGGTGCCAAGGAACTTCACCGGAACGCCGGTCACCGCGCTGATCGACAGGGCGGCGCCGCCCCGCGCATCGCCGTCGATCTTGGTGAGAACGAGCCCGCTGACCGGGACGGCGGCGACGAAGGCCTGGGCGACGGTGACCGCCTCCTGGCCGGTCATCGCGTCGACGACGAGCAGCGTCTCGACCGGGTGGACGGCGGCGTCGACGGCGGCGATCTCGGCCATCAGCTCGTCGTCGACCGTAAGGCGGCCGGCCGTGTCGAGGATGACCGTGTCGCGGGTCTGGCGCCGCGCTGCCTCGAGGCCGCCACGCGCGATATCGACGACGCTCGTGCCGGCGGGTGCCCGATGGACGGGGATGTCGAGCTGCCGGCCAAGCGTCTCGAGCTGGTCTGCCGCGGCCGGTCGGTACGGGTCCGCGGCGACGAGGAGCGGGCGGCGGCCGAGCTTGACGATGTGGCGGGCGAGCTTCGCCGCGCTCGTCGTCTTGCCGGAGCCCTGGAGGCCGACGAGGCTGACGACGGCCGGGTTGCCCTGGAGGTGGAACGTCCGGTCACCGGCGGACAGGAGCGCGGTCAGCTCGTCGTTGACGATCTTCACGACCTGCTGGCCGGCGGTCAGGCTCTCGAGCACCTCCGCGCCGACGGCTCGCTCGCGGACGCGGGCGACGAAGTCGCGCACGACCTTGAAGTTGACGTCCGCCTCGAGCAGGCCCAGGCGGATCTCGCGCATCGCTGCGTCGACGTCGGCCTCGCTCACGCGGCCGCGGCCGGTCAGCGTTCCGAGCGTCCGGCGCAGGCGCTCGCTCAGGGTGTCGAACACGGTGTCGGTGGAGTCTCCGGATCGGGAGCGGACCCGGGCGGCGGACGGGCCGACCGGGTGGTGCGCGGGTTCTGACGCACCGAGGCCGTGGCAGTGTACCGCACACTGGGTTGGAGTTCCGATGAGGGCTCCGTTCAAGGCTCGGTTCCGGGCTCCGTTCGAGGCTCCGTTCCGGGCCGTTCCGGGCTCCGTTCAAGGCGTTCACCGCATGATGGGCAGGGCCACATGACGCTCGAGATCCTCGTCATCGGCGCGATCCGGGTCGCCGGATCGCTGCCGGTGCTGCGCTGGCCACTCGCCGGCGGGATCCTGGCCGTGCTCGTCGACCTGTCGGACCTGCTCCTGCGGGACGTGCTCGACCTCGGGGGACTGGGCGACTACCAGGCGTTCGACAAATGGGTCGACCAGGTTTACCTCGGCCTGTTCCTCGTCGTCGCGCTGCGCTGGTCCGGCGTCGAGCGCGGCGTTGCGGTCGCCCTCTATGGCTGGCGCCTGATCGGCTTCGTGGCATTCGAGCTGACCGGCGACCGCGGGATCCTGTTGTGGTTCCCGAACGTGTTCGAGTTCTGGTTCCTGCTCGTGGCCGGGATCCATCGGTTCCGGCCGGGGTTCACGTGGCGGCCCGTGTCGCTCGTCGCGGCGCTCGCCGTGCTGCTCGGGCTCAAGGAGCTCCACGAGTGGTCGCTCCACGGGGCGCGCCTGTTCGACGGGATCAGCTCGCTCGAGTTCCTCGAGCTCGTCGGGCAGTGGCTGCGGTCCGTCACGGGGAGTTGATCCCGGTCGGTGTTCGGTGCGTGCCACCGACCCGGGCCACTATTCGGAGTTGAATGACACCTGGGCGTCGCACGCTCGGCCAATCCGCAGATCTGACAGCTTGGGGTCATGGGCGAGCGC
The DNA here is from genome assembly GCA_035720425.1 of Candidatus Limnocylindrales bacterium. Classification (GTDB taxonomy): domain Bacteria; phylum Chloroflexota; class Limnocylindria; order Limnocylindrales; family CSP1-4; genus DASTOB01. The sequence goes on along the minus strand of DASTOB010000199.1, from coordinate 2,710 downwards.
GCCACGCTCGGTCTTGACCCAGACGTGAATGGGGGCGCCGGCGTGGGGGTGAATGGGCGCCGGCGTGGGGGTGAATGGGGGCGCCGGCGTGAGTGGCCGCCGGCGTGGGGCGGCACTCGCGCGGGATCAGCGGCCGGGGCTACGCGAAGAGGGCGGCGACGAATCCGTCGGGGTCGAACGGGACGAGGTCCTCGGCACGCTCCCCCACTCCGACGAACCGGACCGGGACACCGATCGAGCCCTCGATGGCGAAGACGATGCCGCCCTTCGCGGTCGAGTCGAGCTTGGTCAGGACGATCCCGGTCAAGCCGACCGATTCGTGGAACGCCTTCGCCTGCGCGAGCCCGTTCTGCCCGGTCGTCGCGTCGAGCACGAACAGCGTCTCTGGCTCCGCGCCGGGCAGGCGCTTGTCGATGACCCGCCGGACCTTGGCCAGCTCGTCCATCAGGTTCGACTTCGTGTGGAGCCGGCCGGCCGTGTCGGCGATGACCAGATCCGCGCCCCGCGCGACGGCGGCGTCGAGCGCGTCGAAGACGACCGCACCGGGATCCGCGCCGGGCGCGTGTGCGACGACGGGGACGCCGGCCCGATCGGCCCAGATCCGGAGCTGGTCGATCGCGGCGGCGCGGAACGTGTCGGCAGCAGCGAGCAAGACGGATCGGCCCTCGGCGCGATAGCGCGCGGCGAGTTTGCCGATCGTGGTGGTCTTGCCGGTTCCGTTGACGCCGACGACGAGGACGACCGCCGGGCCGCCGGTGACCGACGGGCGCGGGGACCACACCGCGTCGCGCGGGGCAAGGAGCGCGCCGAGCTCCGCACGCACGGCCGCTTCCGCGCCGGCCGGATCCCGGCGCCCGCGCGCGCGCTCGACGATCTCCATGGCGAGACCGGCGCCGACGTCGCCGGCAATGAGCGTCTCCTCGACGTCGTCCCATGAGGGACCGTCCGGACCGCCGCCGAGCAGGCCGCGGAGGCGGGCCATGAAGCCACCGCGCGTGCGCTGGAGGCCGGTCGCGATGTCGGCCGCCGGCTCGGCTTCAGGTTCGGGCGCTGGTTCAGGTTCCGAGGCCGGTGCCGGCGCGCGCGCCGGCTCGGCTTCGGGTTCGGGCGCCGGCTCGGGTTCGGGTTCCCGCGCCGGCTCCGCTTCCGGCTCGGACGCCTCCGGCTCGGCCGGCTCCGCCTCCGCCTCCGCCTCCGGTTCGGCCGGCTTCTTCCGCCAGAAGAACATCGGTCAGCCCGCCCCGACGTCGGCCAGTGCATCCTCCCGATCCCGCCCGGCCATCGCCTGCGCCTCGTCGAGCCGAAGGCTGATGACCCGCGACACCGAGTCGTCACCGACCGTCACGCCGTACAGCGCATCGGCCGCCTCGATCGTTCCGCGGTTGTGGGTGATGACGATGAACTGCGTCTGCGCGGCGAGCCCGCGGAGCGCGTCGGAGAACCGCCCGACGTTCGCCTCGTCGAGCGCGGCATCGACCTCGTCGAGGACGCAGAACGGGACCGGCCGAACCTCGAGCATGGCGAACAGCAGCGCGACCGCCGTCAGCGCCCGCTCGCCGCCGGACAGCATCGCGAGCGCCTGGGCCTTCTTGCCCGGCGGTCGGGCGACGATCTCGATCCCGGTCGCCGACAGGTCGTCGGGGTCGGTCAGCGAGAGCCGCGCGAAGCCGCCGCCGAACAGCTGCCGGAACCGCCCGTCGAAGGCGACCTCCAGGGCGCGGAACGTCGTCGTGAACTGCTCGGCGATGAGGCGATTGAGCTCGTCGATCAGCTCCCGCGTGCGGGCGATCGCTCGGCGGAGGTCCGCCTCCTGCGCCTCGAGGCTCTCGAGCCGAACGCGCACCTCCTCGTACTCGGTGACGGCGTAGGGGTTCGCAGCACCGAGTTCGTGGTAGCGCCGGCGGAGGGCGGCCAGCCGACCGGGTGTCGGAACGGCGGACGGCGGCGGCGTCGACGCCCAGGCGGCGCTGCGTCGCTCGAGGGCGGCCTCGAGGAGCGCAGATTCGCCGCCGCCGATCTCATCGGCGTCGGAGGCATCGACGTCAAGCCGATCCGCGTGCGACCGATCGGCCTTGGACCCATTCGAAACGCCCGGGCCGACGGCAACCGGCGCGACGGCGCCCGACGCGGTGCCGGCCTCGTCCGCACCACCGAGCACGAACAGGCCCAGGTCGCCGAGCCCGGCCAGCTCGACGAGGATCTGCTCGCGAATCGCGTCGAGGCCCAGGCGCGCCTCGAGGTCGCCGCGATCCGCTGCCCGCAGTCGTTCGTCGGCCGCCCGGAGGCTCTCGCGCGCATCCCCTGCGGCGGCCTCCGCGGCGCCGAGCCGCGATCGGGCGTCGGCGTCCACGGCACGAAGCTCGTCGAGGTCGCGCCGGGCACGGGATTCGCGCTCGACGGCGCCGGCAATGTCCGTCCGAACCTCGTCGAGGCCGGCCCGCTGGGCGCGTTCGCGCTCCACGAGCCGGGCCTCCTCGGCGTCGGCCCGAGCGATCCGCTCCTCGCCGGCCGCAATGACGGCCTCCGCCCGGGCGCGCCGGGCGTCCGCGTCACGTCGGGCCGCATCGTGCTCCGCGATCTGGACGGCCAGGCGGTCGCGGCGGGCACGGAGCTCCGCGACCCGTGCGTCCCAGGCCGCCACGGCCGACTCCGGCTCCGCCGGCGCGCCCGGCGACGCGCTCGACGAGGCGCCCGACGACGCGTCGGCGCT
>DASTOB010000198.1:0-11458 GCA_035720425.1 Candidatus Limnocylindrales bacterium | reverse complement strand
CGCCGAGGAGCGGCGACCCGCCGACGCGCTCGTAGTCGAACGTGGCGCGGATGCGGGCGAGACCCGGGCGCAGCAGCAGGTACGCGAGCCGGCCGCGCAGCGAGCCCCGGAACTCGTCCCGGAACCGGTCGAAGATGAACGTCGACAGGCCCTCGAAGAACTTGATCACGACATTGCCGAGGACCGCGTCGCACACGACGACGTCGGCCTGGTGCTTCGTGAGGTCCTTGCCCTCGACGTTGCCGACGAAGTTGAGTCCGGACTGGTCGAGCAGCTCTGTCGCACGCTGGATCCGCGCGTCGCCCTTGCCCTTCTCCTCGCCGATCGACAGGAGCGCGACGCGCGGCTCCCGGACGCCGAGGACGCGCTCGGCGAAGATCGTCCCCATCCGTGCGTACTGGAGGAGATGCTCGGCGGTGGAGTCCGGGTTGGCGCCGACGTCGAGCAGGACGAACGGACCCGTGTCCGTGATCATCTGGACGGCCAGCGCCGGCCGATCCACGCCGGGCAGGCGACCCACTCGCAGGACCCCGGCGGCCATCGCCGCCCCGGTGTGACCGGCGGTGACGACCGCGTCGGCCTCGCCGGCCCGGACGAGATCGCAGGCGACGAGGATCGAGGCGTCCTTCTTCTCGCGCAGTGCGAGCGCGGGATGCTCATCCATCCCGATGACCTGCGACGCGTGCCGCACGGTCACGTTGACGGGCAGTGCTCCGGCAAGGTCGCGAACGACCGCCTCGTCGCCGACGAGGATGAGCCGGTCGCTCGGGTGGGCGACGGCCCAGGTCAGCGCGGCGGCGACGACCTCCGGCGGTCCGTGATCGCCACCCATGGCGTCGACCGCGAGACGGACGGTCCCGTCCGCCGCTCCGGCCGCGTCCCCGGCCGCGTCCCCAGGCGCGCGGGCCACGCGGTTAGGTGGCGGACTCGTCGGCCGGACGCTTCAGCTCGATCGCCTGGCGCCCGTTGTAGTAGCCGCAGTTCGGGCAAACCCGGTGGGGCAGCTTGGGCTCGTGGCAGTGCGAACACTCCTCGAGGCGCGGGGCGCTGATCGCGAGGTGGGCGCGACGCTCGCCCTGGCGAGCGTGGGAGACTCGCCGCTTGGGCACACCCATGGTGCGTGGTGCTCCTTCTGTTGGTGTCGGGACGTGGCGGCCGGGATCGGGGCGCGCCGGTGTGCCCGCCGGGTGCGGGGTGGTGAGAGGCGGGAGTCTACCCGGTCTCCGGCCCGCCGTCGACCCGAAGGCCGCGGAGGGCGGCCAGGCGAGGGTCGCCGTCGTCGTCCGGATGATCGTGCGGGCCGTCGGTCAGCCGTTCGCCGCACACGAGACACAGGCCAGGGCAGGTCTCCTCGCACAGTGGGGCGATCGGCTCGGCGAGCGAGATCGCATCGCGCACGGCCCGGGCGAGGTCGAGCTCGTGGTGGTCGTTGAGGCGCAGCACGTCCGGCTCCGCGGCGACGTCGAGCGGCTGGCCGGTGACGAGATCGATGCTCGGCAGGACCTCCTCGTCGATGCGCACGGTGAGCGGGATCTCGATCTCGCGCAGGCATCGGCTGCACGTACCGGCCAGGCTCGTCGTGAGATCCGCCCGGACGAGCAGCCCGCGGTTCGTCCGCGATAGGTGGACGCGACCGCCGATCGGGTCGGCCAGACGGAGATCCGGGTCGTCGAGCGGGATCGTCACGCCCTCGACGGCGTAGTCGCGCGACGAACCAGGCCCCTCGGCCAGCAACCGGGCGACGTGATAGGTCAGAGGCGCCCCGGGAACCGCGCGGGTCACCGGCGGATCACGAGTGGGCGGGCTGTGACGCGCCCTCCGCCTCGTCGACCTCGGAATCCGGGCCCGACGCGGCCTCGGATGCGATCGCTGCCTCGCCCCGCTCCTCGGCGGCGCTCGCGATGAGCGCGGCGCGCCGCTCGTCGAGGAGCGCGATCCCCTTCTTGATCGCCTGGAGCGTCTTGACCACGTCTCCCTCGAGGCCCACGAGGACGGACACGGCGTACTCGTCCGCACCGCGGCGGATCTCGTCGGCGTCGCCCTCCGCGCGCGCGATGATCCGCCGGCTCTCCTCGTCCGCGGCCTGGGTCAGCCCGCGCTCCGAGATGAGGAATGCCGCCTGCTCCTGGGCGCGGGCGATGACCCGCTCCGCCTCCTCCTGGGCCTTCTCGATGATCCGCTCGCCCTCGGCGTTGATCCGCTTGGCCGCGCGGACCTCCTCGGGAACGGCGACGCGCAGTTCGTCGATGAGCCCGAGCGCGGCGTTCTGGTCGACGACGACGTTGTTCGTGAGGGGCAGCTTCTTCCCGTTTGCAATGAGCGACTCGAGGCGCTCGACGAGGAAGATGATGTCGATCGGACGGCCCTCCGGCTTGGCGACGTCCCGCTGGACGGCGCGACGGCGCGATTATCGCACGACCCCGTCAGCCGCCGGTCGGCGCCTCGCGCAACCGCGCCGCGACGGCGGACGGGACCATGCCCGACACGTCCCCGCCGAAGCGGGCGATCTCCTTGACCAGGCTCGAGCTCACGTAGCCGTGCTCGACCGCGGTCATGAAGAACACGCTGTCCACGTCCGGCGCCAGACGCCGGTTGTTATGGGCGAGCTGCATCTCCGCCTCGAAGTCGCTGATCGCACGAAGGCCGCGGACGATGAACCGGGCCCCACGCCGGCGACAGAACTCGACAGTCAGGCCGTCGAACGTCTCGACGAGGATGCGGTCCGCCGGCAGGTCAGACTCGGCGAGGGCCGCCCGGATCGTCGCGACCCGGCCGTCGACCGACCAGAGCGGCTCCTTGCGCGGATTCTCGAGCACGGCCACGATGACCCGGTCGAACACCCGGACGGCGCGCTCGACGACGTCGAGATGACCGTTCGTGATCGGGTCGAACGAGCCGGGGTAGACCGCGACGTTCATCGATCCTCCTGGCCGGGCTCCTCGTGGCCCGGCGGCGGCGCGGCTCGGTAGAACGTGAGGATCGTCAGCCCGAAGGCGCGCTCGCGCTCCGATGCTAGCAGTCCCACGGTCGGCGGCGGGGTGTCGCGCCGGGCGTGCTTGGCCACGACGCGTCCGCCGGTCGCGAGCAGCCGGCCGGCGACGGCCGGGTCGCCGAGGCGACGAAGCGCCGCGTTCAGCGCCGCCGGGTCGTCGTACGGCGGATCGACGAACGCGAGGTCGAACGGGCCGGCGGCGGGGCCGTCCGTGACGAGCCAACCCGGCGCGTCGGCGCGCAGCACGACCGCCCGCTCGCCCGCCAGCCGCGTCCGCCGGAGGTTGTCCTCGATCGCGGCGATCGCGGCCCGATCGCGCTCCACGAAGACAACCCGCGCCGCGCCGCGCGAGAGGGCCTCGATCCCCGCGGCACCGCTCCCGGCGAACAGGTCGAGGAACGCGGCGCCCGCAAGGTCCGGCTCGAGGATCGCGAAGCACGTCTCCTTGACCCGGTCGCCGAGCGGGCGCGTGTCCGGTCCGGCGGCGACGAGACGAATGCCCCGCGCCGAGCCGGCGACGACCCGCCCGGCACCGCCGCCGCCCTTCGGGCGCGTCGCCCGCGTCACGCCCCGCTCGCGGGTTCGGCCGCCACGATCTCGCGCAGCCAGCCGCGCTCGAGCTCTCGCGCCAGGGCGTCCGCACCGCCGACGAGGCGGCCGCGATCGTCGAGCAGCCGCTCCGCGTGGCCGCGTGCACGGACCGCCAGCTCGCGATGCTCGACGACCTGGAGGGAGGCGACACGGAGGCGCGGCAGGCCGCTCTGGACGAGCCCCAGGACGTCGCCCTCGCGGCGCAGCTCGAAGTCCGTCTCCGCGAGCTCGAACCCGTCGCTCGTCCGGGCGATGGCGGCAAGGCGCGCCTGCTCCGTCGTCTGGGGTGAGGCGGTCCCGTCCACGAGCTGCGTCCACGTCCGGGTCGACGCGGCGGCGGACACGAGCGCGCAGAACGACGCGTCGGTCCCGCGCCCCACCCGGCCGCGCAGCTGGTGGAGCTGGGCGAGCCCGAACTGCTCGGCCGACTCGACGACCATCACCGTCGCCCGTGGCACGTCGACCCCGACCTCGAGCACGGTCGTCCCGACGAGCACGTCGAGCGCGCCGTCGCGCAGGCGGGTCAACTCGACGTCGCGGTCGATCGCCTTCAACCGGCCGTGCACGAGGCCGACCCGGAGCGGCGCGAGCACCTCGGTCAGCCGGCGCGCCTCGCTCTCCGCCGCGACGACATCGGAATCGTCGCTCTCCTCGATCGCCGGGACCACGACGAACGTCGCCCGGCCGGCGGCGGCTTCCGTGCGCACGAACTGCCACAGCCGATCGAGATCGTCCGGATGCCGGATGGCCGTCCGGACGGCGACGCGTCCGGCCGGCGGCGTCCGCAGGTTCGACACGTCGAGATCGGCGTAGAGGACCTGGCCGAGCGTGCGCGGGATGGGCGTCGCGGTCATGAGCAGCACGTGCGGCGCGACCCCGTCCGACTCGGCGGCGGACTTCGCCTCGAGCTGGCCGCGCTGCTCGACGCCGAAGCGGTGCTGCTCGTCGATGACGACGAGCCCGAGGCGGGCGAAGGTGACCGATTCCTGGATCAGCGCGTGGGTGCCGACGACGACCCCGGCCTGGCCGGATCGGATCGCCTCGACCGCCTTCTTCCGCCCGTCGGCCGTCAGCGAACCGGTCAGCAGGGTCGGTGCCAGTCCGGTTCCCTCGAGCAGGTCGCCGAGCGTGGTCAGATGCTGGCGCGCGAGGAGGTCCGTCGGGGCAAGCAGGGCGCCCTGCAGCCCGGCCCGTGCGACCGCGGCGAGGGCATAGGCGGCCACCGCCGTCTTGCCGGACCCGACGTCGCCCTGGAGTAGGCGCAGCATCGGCGTCGGTTGGGCGAGGTCCGCGCGGATGTCGGCGATCGCGCCGACCTGGTCGGCGGTCAGCGCCACGCCGTCGCCGAGGCGGCGGGCGAGGGCCGCGCGGAGTGCCTCGCGGAGCTCGCCGTCGGTGTCGTCGGCGACGTCCACGCGCCGGGCACGCGAGATGCCCCGCTCGCGTCGTCGGCCGACCATGCCGAGCTGCAGGGCAAGCAGTTCGTCGAACGCGAGCCGGCGCAGGGCCGCGTCACGCGCCTCGAAGCTCGAGGGATAGTGCGCCTCCTCGAGTGCGCTGCCGATCGGCGGAAGGTCCTCCGCCGCAGCCACGTACGGCGGCAGGTACTCCGGGTACTGCACCCCCGCCCGATCAAGCGCCTCGCGCATCGCGTTGCGCAGGCGCGATGCCGTGAGACCGGAGGTGAGCCGGTAGACTGGCACGATCCGGCCGACGTGGAGCAGGTCCGCCTCGGCCGTGTCGTGCTGGAATTCCGGGTTGTCGATGGTCAGGCGCCGGCCGAAGCGCTTGAGCTTGCCGCTCACGACGACCCGGTCGCCGGCGTGCAGGCGCCGCTCGATGAAGCGGCGGCCGAACCACGTCGCGTCGACCGATCCCGTGTCGTCCTCGAGGCGGGCGATCGTGCGCTGGACGCGGCGCCGGAACGACGCCTCGACCCGGATGTCCGCGACCCGGACGCGGGCGGAGACGACCTCGCCGTCGGTCGCCCAGACGAGGTCGCCGAGCTGGCGCATCTCGCGCAGGTCGTCGTAGCGGCGCGGCAGGTGGAAGAGCAGGTCGCGCACGCTGTAGAAGCCGAGTCGCCGCCCGGCGCGCCGCAGCACCGCCCCGGCCGCAAGGCCGGACTGGGCGAGCGGGCGGTCGAGCAGGTCGGCCGGCTCGACCGACGGGGCGGGCGAACGGTCCGTCACGCCCTCACTCGGCCGAGATCAGGTACCGGTAATGGGGTTGGCCGCCGTGGAAGACCTCGACCTCGACGCCAGGCTTGGCCGCCCCGATCCGGCGCGCGATCGCCTCGACCTCCTCGAGCCCCGCGCCGTCGCCGTAGTAGATCGTGACGAGCTCCGTGCCCGGGTCGAGGGTCGCAATCGCGGCGAGGACCGCCTTGTCGCGATTGCCGTTCGCGGCGATGAGCCCGTCGTCCGGGTCGAGCACGATCGTCTGGCCTCGCTTCACCTTGTGGCCGCCGATCGTCGCATCGCGAACCGCCTCGGTCACGGCCATCGTCGCGAGGGCGCGGCCACGCTTCGTCATCGGCTCCGCGTTCGTGGCCGCGTCCTTCGTGGGATCGAGGGCGAGCAGGGCGGCGTAGCCCTCGGCCGCGTTCCGGGTGGGCACGACGAACACCGGCCGGCTCGCCATCTCCGCGACCTGGCGCGCGGCAAGGACGACGTTCGGGTTGTTCGGCAGGAGCAGGACCTCGCGCGCGCGGACCGCCTCGACAGCCTCCATCAGCTCGCCGGTGCTCGGGTTCGCTGACTGCCCGCCCCGGACGACCGCGGCCACCCCGAAGTCGTCGCGGAAGATCCGGGCGAGACCGTCGCCCGGCGCGACGGCGATGACGGCGAGCGGCAGGTCGGGCGCGTCGAGGGCCGCCGGGCCGCCTTCCCCGCCGCGCGCCGAGCCCGATGCCGGGCCGCCCATCCCGTTCGTCGCGTCGACCGCGCCGGTGAACTCCGCCGCGCGCGTCTCGCGCACGTCGCGGGCCTGGTTGTCGAGGTTCTCGACGCTGATCCGGCTGAGCGAGCCGAGGCCCAGGCCGTAGCCGATGACGAGGTCCGGCCGCTCGTTGTGAACGTGCACCTTGAGCGCCCGCGCGTCGCCCGCCACGAGGACCGATTCGCCGATCGACTCGAGGTGGATCCGGATCGCGTCGACATCGAGCAGCCGGGAACCCTCCGCCTGGAGCAGGAACATCGTCTCGTAGCCGAACCCCTCGTCCGCGTGGGCAACGAGCGTCGACACCTTCGCCGCCGCGCGCGTGCCGGCGGGTGCGACGACGACCGGGGCCTGGCCGACGACGTGGAGCAGCGCGCCCTGGAACAGGCGGTACAGTCCCTGCCCTCCGGAATCCACGACGCCGGCCTCGCGCAGGATGGCGAGCAGGCTGGGCGTCTTCGCGACCGACTTCTCGGCGGCGTCGACGGTCACCGTGAGGACGGCCTCGAGGTCGCTGTCGCGCTCCGCGGCGGCCACCGCGGCGGCGGCCGACTCCCGAATCACCGTCAGGATCGTGCCCTCGACGGGCTTCGCCACCGCTCCGTAGGCGGCCTTTGCACCCTGCGACAGGGCATGTGCGAGGTCGAGCCCGTTGAACCGCTTCTTGCCGGCCAGACCCTCTGCCATGCCGCGGAAGATCTGGCTCGTGATGACGCCGGAGTTGCCGCGCGCACCCATGAGCGCACCGAAGCTGATCGCCGCCGCGATACGCTCGGCCGGCTCGCCGGCCACGGCCTCCGCCTCGTCGAGCGCCGCTCGCACGGTGGCGAACATGTTCGAGCCGGTGTCGCCGTCCGGGACCGGATAGACGTTCAGGCCATTGATCTCGTCGACGTGCGCCTCGAGGTTCGCGACGGCCGCCCGGAACCCCTCGAGCAGCCCGGGGCCATCACAGGCGCGGCGGGCCATCAGGCGACGTCCGTCCCGCTGTCGGCGAGCTGGGCAGAGCCGACCGCGTGGGGATCCGCGGATTCGACGGCCGGGGGCGGCCCGCCGGGCTGGTAGCGCAGGCCGTCGACGTGGATCGTGAGCCGGGCGACGTCGCGCCCGAGGGCCCGCCGGATCGCATAGCGAACGGCCGAATCGACCTGGCGGGCGACCTCCGCGACCGGCAGGCCGTAGGCGACGGTGAGGTCGAGCTCGACCTCGAGGCGCTCGCCGAGCTCGACGCGGATGCCCGGCTGGCCGAACCCGACGGCCCCGAGCACGCGCTCCGGCAGGCTCGCGGCAAAGCCGGTGACGCCGTACGAGCCGAGGGTCGCGGTGCGGATGACGTCGACGATCGCGCGGCGGGTCACGAGTGCGCGACCGGGCGTCACATCGGTGGGCACGCGGACGACGTCCTCCTCGCGAACTCCGGCGGGTCGGGCGGCGTCCGAGCCGGCAGCCGGAGGCCGTGTGCTATCATACCGCCCCGCTCGGTCCCCTCGTGGCCGGGCCTTTCTCGTGTCACCGCTTCCCGAGGTCCAGCATGGCCCGCTCCTGTGCGATCTGCGGCAAGACGGCGATGGGTGGGTTCAACCCCCAGTCGTCGGGGATGAACCGCGTCCGCGCCCATCGCCGCTATCAGCCGAACCTGCAGCCGCTCGTCATCGAGCGCAAGGGCGTGCCGACCAAGGCACTCGTCTGCACGCGCTGCCGCCGCACCCAGACCAAGACGGCTCGCTGAGCCAAAGCGCGGCTCGCTGAACCGCGGCCCAGCTCCTCGTCCAACGGCACGTGTCGCGACTCGGCGATGTTCCGCCGGCGGCTCGCTGAGCCAAAGCGCGGCTCGCCAGCCCGAGAGCGGCGAACTCCCGCAATTCACCGCTGACTGAGCGTGCGGGCTGCCACGCTCGCCCACCCGTGGATTCCGCCAGTCCGGCCACGTGGTCGAGCGTGCCCGGCCAGATCCCCATTCAGATGCGGGTTGGTACGGCGGCGGCGATCCGGGGACGGCGGCGAAGTCCAGCGTGCGCTCGGCGACGATCGCGCGGTCGCTCGGCGACGATGGCGCGGTCACGAACGTGCGCTGTCGAGCCAGATCGTGAACGGCCCGTCGTTCACGAGTTCCACCTCCATCTCCGCTCCGAACCGTCCCGTCGCAACCTCGATGTCGAGCGCCTGGAGCGCGGCCGCGTAGCGCTCGTACAGGCGCTCCGCGAGGTCCGCCGGCGCGGCACCGGTGAAGCCCGGGCGCCGACCCCGGCTCGTGTCGGCGAACAGGGTGAACTGGCTGACCACGAGCGCCGCGCCGCGGATCTCGAGCAGGGAGCGGTTCGTCCGGCCCTCCCCGTCGCGAAAGATGCGCAGCTCCGCGGTGCGTCGGGCAAGGGCGTCGGCCGTGGGCTCGTCGTCATCCGGCCCCACGCCGAGCAGGACCACGAGGCCGGCGCCGATCCGTCCCACGGCGTAGCCCCCGACGCGGACCTCGGCGCGGCTGGCGCGCTGGAGCAGCGCTCGCACCTGACGATCAGGCCGGCCGATCGCCGCGGTCGGGCGGCTCGTACGCCTCGCGCCACTGCGCCGCCTCGGCCAGCCAGGCCTCGCGCGCATCGCCGTGGCGGCCGACGGTCAGCGCTTCCGCCGTGAGCGGGACGAGCAGGTCGTAGTCGCGCACGCCGTCCGGGTTGATCTGGCCGTCGCCGCGGAGCATGAGCACGGGGATGCCACCGGCCTCGATCTCCGCCACCGCGCGGCGGGCGATGTGCTTGGGCAGGCTCGTGAACACGAACCAGCGGTCGCGCGGGATCGGCGGTTTGCCATCGTTGAGCTGGTACTGGAACCCCTCGTCGGCGAGCGCACGGACGAGCCGGATCTCGCGGGCCATGTCGCGCCCCGTGGCCCACAGCACGGAACCGACGACGAGGATGTCCGCCCCAAGGCCGCCGACGATCTCCGCGGTCTCGCGGTTGACCCCCCCGTCGACGTGGACCTCGCCGCCGAACGAGCGATGGCGGAACAGGTCGCGCGCGGCGAGGATCTTGTCGCGGGCGACGTCGGCCATGAAGGATTGGCCGCCGAAGCCGGGCTCCACGGTCATGATCAGCACGATGTCGAGGAGGGTGCGGTACGGCTCGAGCGCGGACAGCGGCGTCCCCGGCCTGACCGACAGGCCGGCTGCCCGGCCGGCCTTGCGGATTGCCCGCAGGGTCGGCTCGATCGGCTCGTCGACCTCGACGTGGAACGTGATCGAGTCGCAGCCGGCGGCGATGAACTCGTCGACGTAGCGGCCCGGCTCACTGATCATGAGGTGGGCGTCGAAGGGGATGCGCGTCCTCGGCCGGAGCGCCTTGATCGTCTTCGCCCCGAAGGTGAGGTTCGGCACGAAGTGGCCGTCCATCACGTCGAGGTGGATCCGGTCGGCGCCGTTGCGCTCCGCGCGGCGGACGGCGTAGGCGAGGTTGCCGAGGTCCGCGTCGAGGATGCTCGCCGCGATGCGGGCACGCCCGTCGGCCACCCTACTCCCCCACCCCGGCCGGCACGGGCTCGCGGCTCCGTTCGCCACGCAGTGCCGCCGCGCTGGCGCGGACGATGATCTCGCGGCGCCGGGCGACCGCCGGGGCGGCCGGCTCTCCCGCCCGCTCCGCGGCAAGCTGCCCGCACGCCGCGCCGATCTCCTGGCCGCGGTTGCGACGGATCGTCGTCGGGATCCCGCCCTCGCGCAGCCGGGCGGCGAATCGCTCGATGACCGGCATCGGGCTCGCCTGCCACGGCGTGTGGGCGACGGGGTTCATCGGGATGAGGTTGACGTGGGCGAGGTCGCCACGCAGGAGCGCGACGATCGCGTCGGCGTCGGCGTCCGTGTCGTTCACGCCCCCGATCATCGTGACCTCGTAGCTCACCCGCCGACCGGTGGCCCGGGCGTGATCGCGGGCCGCGGCGACGACCTCGCCGACCGGCCAGCGCCGGTTGAGCGGGACGAGCACGTCGCGGAGCGGGTCACGCGCCGCGTGCAGGCTGATCGCGAGCGTGAACTGCGGGCCGAGGCTCGTCAGGCGCCGGATGCCCGGCACGACGCCGCTCGACGAGACGGTGATGTGGCGGGCGCCGAGTCCGAACCGGGCCGGGTCGTTGAGCGCCTCGATCGCCGCGAGGACCCGGTCGAGGTTGAGAAGCGGCTCGCCCATGCCCATGAACACCACGTTGCTGAGGTGCCGGCCGGACGGGGCGAGGCGGCGTGCCGCATGACGGACCTGGTCGACGATCTCGGCCGGCTCGAGGTCGCGGCTGAAACCGAGCTCGCCGGTGGCACAGAACGGGCAACCGACGGCGCAGCCGGCCTGGCTCGAGATGCACAGGGTGTGTCGCTCACGCCGCGCGCCGCGCGCCGGGTAGCGCATGAGGACCGACTCGACGAGCGCTCCGTCCGACAGGCGATGGAGCGCCTTCTCGGTCAGCCCGTCGTCGGATGGCCGGAGATCCGTCTCACCGAGCGTGTCGAACCGAAATGACGCGTCGAGATCGGCGCGGGCGGCGGCCGGCAGCGTCCGGACCTCGGCGGCCGTGGTCGCGTGGTTGCGCCACACGGCGTCAGCAACCTGGCGCGCCCGAAACGACGGCTCGCCGCGCGCCGCGAACCACTCGTCGACGGCCGATGGGGCAACGCCGGACAGCCCGGGCCGGGGATCGAGGCCGGGGCGGAGGACGGGCAGCGGCAAGCGGGCCGCGGTCGGGGCTGGCATCGGCGCGATTGTCGCACGCGAGGCCCGCGGGACCCTCGCCCTGGGGCGGCCCTGGCCCGGGGCGACCCCTGGCCCGCGGGTCCCTCGGCGGTCAGCGCCCGGCGGCAAGCCCGGGCCGACCGCGCCGGAGGGCGGATCCGCTCATGCGCCGTCCGCCGGCGGGTTGGACCTCGTCGAGCACGAGCCTCCCGTCCGCCGTGGCGAGGGCGAG
>DASTOB010000197.1:0-20714 GCA_035720425.1 Candidatus Limnocylindrales bacterium | reverse complement strand
TCGGTCGCGAAGTCGTACGCGCGCGTGTCGGCGAACCGCGTCCCGTCCTCGGTGAAGCCATGGCTGATCCAGAGTCGGCCGTCCGGGCCGATCCCGGAGCAGCTGCCGTAGCGCGGGGTTGGGGTCGCACCGCCGTTCGGGAGCCTGGTCCAGCGGTTCGCGGCGGGGTCGTACAGCCACAGGTCGTTGAAGAACGTCGTGGCCGACGCCTGGCCGGCCCATACGACGAGGCCGCGGCCGGCAAGCCAGACTGCCTCGTGTCCGAAGCGGGCCGAGGGGCCGGCGTTCGCGGGGGTGATCGGGCGCCACGTGTCGGTCGCGAGGTCGTAGGCATGGAGGTCCGCGAAGGCGCGCGAGCCGGATCGGCCGCCGAACAGGTAGGCGGTCGTTGCGGCGTCGCCATCGCCGTCGACGGTCCACGTGTGGTCCTCGCGCGCGGCGGGGGTGGGCCCGGCGGTGGTGGGTTGTTGCCACGTGGCGGGGGTGGCGGGAATTGGCTCGGGGGTTGGGGATGGGTCATCGGTGGGGGCCGGAGTGTTGGGGGCGACCGACGGCGGGGCCGACTCCGCCGGCGGGGCGGTCGAGGCCGACGGGGCGACCGACGCCGACGGCGACGCGCCCGACGTGCACGCGGCGGCGATCACCGCGATCAGGGCAAGGACAATCGGGCGTGGCACGGTCATCGGTCGTCGCCCGGTCGTGGGGCGGTCATCAGTCGTGGCATGGTCATCGGACATTCGGCCGTCATCGGTCGTGGCATGGTCGTCGGTATTCGCATTCCGGGCAGGGTACCCGGCCCTGTGTGACGTCCCGATAACCGGTCTGGCCCGCGGCCCTCCTCGGTCTCGGCACCTCCGTGACGACCGCATCGTCACAGTGGCCGCTGTCAGGCCGGGAGGCGCGCCCGTCAGCGTGGGTTCGCTCCGACTATCGGCCACGAGGGTTCCTGGTGACGACGGGGTCGTCACCGTCGGTGACAAGGTCGCCGACGCACCGGCGCGGCGACCGTTAGGGCCGAGACACCGCCAAACGTGACGATGGTGGCGTCACAGCCGAGGGGAGCGGAGCGAACCCGGTGCGTCCCCGAGTCCCGAAGATTCCCTCTGGACCTCGCGCGCGCATGTGCGTATCATCCCGACTGCCGGCGCAACCGCCGGGGGAATCATTCGAGGGTCGAGGCTCACTATCCGAGCATCGGCCCTCGTTTCATGTTCCGGCGGTGCGTTCACGTCCCCGCGGTGCGTTCACGTCCCCGCGGTGCGCTCACGTCCCCGTGGGGCCGTCACGCGGACCCGCGGTCAGCCCGATCCTTTCGCAGGCGCAGCTCCGTGATTCGACCGGCGCGCGGGTCGATCCACACGACCCCCGGCTCGCGCGGCGGCTCGGTTCCGAGCGTCAGGCACTTCGCCCACGCGGCCGACGATCCGGGAAAGCGCGCCCGAATGACCTCCGGGTAACGGGTCACGAGCCGGCGGTTCGCAGCGGTGTCGACGAGGAGCCAGCACGACGCAACCCTGTACGGATCGTCGTCGCCGGCGGCGAACAGGGCTGGGCCGGTCGCCGCCTCCGCGACCTTGCGGTCGGTGGCCCGGGCGGCGGCGCCGAGGTCGTCGAGTCGGTTCTGGATCTCGCCGAGGATGAGGACGCGATGCGCGTCGTCGCGAAGGGCGACGTCGGAGGAGCGGCTCGGGTCCGCGGGTCGGGTCGCGAGCTCGAAGCTGGCTCGCCGGCCGTGGGCGCGGGCCAGTCGGAGGACCTGCTCCTGGGCCGCGAGGTGCCCGGCGTCGCGCGGTGCGGGGTCCTCGATGTCGCGCGAGAAGCCGACCGCCAGCGGCCGACCGAGTGCGGCCCCGATCCGCGCCCACGTCTCGAGGGGCGCGTTTGCCCCTTCGCCGCGCTCGAGGTCCGCGTATCGGCTTCGGCTGATCCCCACGAGAGCACTCACCTGCTCCTGGCGCAGGCGCCGACGCTTGCGGGTCTCGCGCATGTCACGCCCCAACGTTGCTGCGATCGCACCGGCCAGCTGGTCGCCGTGCACGCCGGCCTGGGTCCGCCTCTGCCTGTCCATGACGGTGCCATCGTCCCATTCAGCGCTTGCCTGGCGATTAGCTGCGGATCACCCAGCCGAGGGCGGGCCCTATCGCCCGGATGTCGCTTCGGTGACGATGGGGTCGTCACGACACGAGACAGGGGACCGGCAGGCGCGGCGGATGGGGTCTTGTTGGTCGGATTGCCCAGAATCTGACGACGTGGTCGTCACGGGCTGCTGCAGGGTAGGTTCGAAGGAGGGACCGGACCGCGGGTCCGAGGGCGGGGCGGCCGAACGCGGATCCAGGGCGACCGAACGCCGGGCGGCCCGCGGGTCCGGAGGCCCGCCGCGCCGGTACGCCGTCAGTCGGAACCCGACAGTGCCCCCAGGTGCTCCGTCAGCCGCAGGTTCTCCCGATAGTCGATCGGCACCTCGACGAGCGTCGGCCCGTCGACCTCGAGCGCCCGCCGCAGCACGGGCAGCAACTCCCCTGCCGACGAAGGCCGGAACCCGGCGATCCCGAACGACTCCGCATACGCCACGAAGTCCGGGTTCCCGAAGTCGACCGCGAACGGTCGGCCGAACTCGTTGCGCTGCTTCCAGTCGATGAGCCCGTAGCCGTCGTCGCGCCACACGACGACGCACACGTTCGCCCCGATCCGCTTGGCCGTCTCGAGTTCCTGCGAGTTCATGAGGAACCCACCGTCGCCGCACAGCGCCACGACCCGCCGCGACGGATGCACGAGCTTCGCAGCGATCGCGCCGGGCACGGCAATGCCCATCGCCGCGAACCCGTTCGAGATGATCACCGTGTTCGGCTCGTACGCCTGGTAGAGACGGGCGACCCAGACCTTGTGGGCCCCGACGTCGGACACGACGATGTCGGCCGGGTCGAGCGCCTCGCGCAGGGCCGCGATCGCGCGTTGCGGCTTGATCGGCCATCCATCGTCGGCCGCATAGGCGTCCAATTCTTCGAGCAACGCCAACCGCAGATCCGCGTGGACGAGCGTCTCGCGCGCCTCGTGGCGCTCCCCGGCGTCGCGGCCACTGATCCCACGGGGCAGCACCGCGGCGAGCAGCCGGCGCAGGGTCCCGTCGATGTCGCCGACGAGCTCCACCTCCGGCCGGTACTGTGCGTCCACCTCGGCCGGCTGGGTGTCGATGTGGACGATCCGCTTCGACCCATCCGGGTTCCACCGGGCCGGCGCGTACTCGACGAGGTCGTACCCGACGCACACGACGAGGTCGGCCCGATCGAAGCCCGACAGGACGTGGTCACGCGCCTGGAGCCCGACGGCCATGAGCGACAGGTGCGACCGATCGTCGATCGCGCCCTTGCCCATGAACGTGACGGCGACCGGCAGGTGGAGACCGCGCGCGAGCGCGCGCAGGTCGGCGGCCGCCCCACGCCGGAGCACGCCGTTGCCGGCCAGGATGATCGGCCGCTCCGACTCCGCGAGGAGCCCAGCCGCGTGGGCGATCGCCTCGTCGGTTGGCTCCGGGAAGTACGCCCGACCCGGGGTGAGCGGCGCGGCATCGTCCGCGACCTCGGTGGCCGCGATGTTCTCGGGAAGTTCGATGTGGGTCGGGCCCGGCTTCTCGAGCGACGCGACCCGGAACGCCTTGCGCACGATCTCCGGGATCGCCTCGACCCGCTCGACGCGCGTGTTCCACTTCGTCACCGGCGCGAGCATCCGCACGATGTCGACGACCTGGTGGGCTTCCTTGTGGAGCTTTTCCGACGACGCCTGGCCGGTCAGCGCGACCATCGGCGCCCGATCGAGGAATGCGTCGGCGATGCCGGTGACGAGGTTCGTCGCGCCGGGCCCGAGGGTGCCCATCGCGACCGCCGGCCGACCGGTCAGGCGGCCGTGGACGTCGGCCATGAACGCGGCGCCCTGTTCGTGGCGGGTCGTGACGTGGCGGATGCGCTCCGATCGCGACAGTGCGTCGAGGAGGTCCATCGTCTCCTCGCCGGGGACGGAGAAGACGTACTCGCAGCCCTCCGCCTCGAGGCAGGCGACGACGAGGTCCGCGGCGGTGTGATTCGTTCGGCCCGGCCTGGTCACCTGCCGAGTCTACGGCCCTCGATCACGACGAGCGCGTCGACCGCGACGGCGCCGGCGGCCGATGCGACGACGGGGTTGAGGTCGACCTCGCGGACGTCCGGCCGATCGTCGAGGACGCGGCCGAGATCGACGAGCAGGCTCGCGACGGCGGCGCGGTCGACCGGCGGTCTGCCGCGGAACCCATCGAGCAACTGCGATCCCCTGAGACCGTCGAGGAGTCCGGCGGCGCGGTCGGCCGATACGGGGGCAAGGCCGATCGCGACGTCGTCGAGGGCCTCGGCCAGGATGCCGCCGAGGCCGACGAGCACGACGGGGCCGAACAGCGGGTCGCGCCGCGCACCGACGATGAGCTCGACCCCCGGCGCGGCCATCGGTTCGACGAGCACGCCGCGCACCGCGAGGCCGCGGCGCCGTCCCTCGGCGATGAGCCGATCCGTGGCGCCGGCCGTGGCCGCTTCGTCGGCGAGGTCCAGCGCGACGGCGCCGGCCTCCGTCTTGTGGGCGAGCCCGTCCGCGTCGAGCTTGACCGCGACAGGGAAGCCGAGCTCGGAGGCCGCCGCGGCGGCGCCGGCGCCGTCGGCCGCCGATCGCCACGGCGTCACCGGCAGGCCGAAGGAGGCGAGGAGCGCGAGGCTGTCGCGTTCCGAGAGGACGATCGGTGCGCTTCGGCTCGCGGGCGCGGGGCTCGGGCCCGCGCCCGGATCGATCTGTCGGTCGCCGTCGGTCGGTCGGTCGCCGTCGGTCGGTCGGTCGCCGTCGTGCGCGTACGGCGTCCGGTCGGCCGCGAGTGCCGGCCAGGCCGGGCGGATCGGCCCGTCGGTCGCCCGTCGCGCCTGCGCCGCCTCCCACCGCGCGACCGACGCGATGGCTGCGAAGGCCTCGACTGCGCCCCGCAGGAGCGGCACGCCGCCGGCCGCGTCGAGGAGCGCCTTGACCTCCGGCGTCGGCTCCCCGGAGGTGAGCGACACGTAGACAGGCAGCAGGTCCGGCCGATCCGCGGTCGCCGCGAGGAGCGGGCGCGTGACGTCCGTCGCGACCTCCACCTCCGACGGCAGCGAGCGGTACGGGAAGTCGTGGACGGCGACGAGCACGTCGTACGCGCCCGACGCCGCGAAGGCGTCGAACGCCGCCGCGTAGGCCTCCGGCGCCTCGGTCGCGCCCCACGGATCGAGGGGATTGCCGACGTAGCCGAGGGTCGGCAGCGCCTCGAGCAGGCGCGCTCGCGTCGCGGGCGGCACGGCCGGCAGGTCGATCCCCGTCCGCGGTGCAAGGTCCGCGACGAGCGACGCCTCGCCGGTCGACACCGTCACGACCCCCGTGCGACCGCGACCGACGCGACGGCCGATGCGGCGACAGCCCTCGAGGAGCTCCGCGGTCTCGAGCAGCTCGTCGAGATCCGCGCAGCGGATGACGCCGACCGCGTCGAGGGCGGCCTCGGTCACGCGCGCCTCGCCGGCCAGCGAGCCGGTGTGGGCAACTGCCGCCTCCCGTGCCTGCGCGCTGCGGCCCACCTTGACGGCGGCGATCGGCTTGCCGAGCTGGAGGGCCCGATCCGCCAGGGCGAGGAAGCGCTCCGGCCGCTTGAACCCCTCGACGAACAGGATCACCGCGTGGGTCTCGGGGTCGTCGAGGCACCACGCGAGGTGATCGCACAGGTCGAGGACCGCCTCCGCGCCGCAGCCAATGATCCGTGAAAACCCGACCCGGTCGCCGGCGTGGATGAACGCGTCGGTGACCGACCCGGACTGGGCGATCCCGGCCACACCGCCGCGCGGCTGCCACGGGTTGATGTCGCCGATGTACACGGCACTGTTCGTGACCCGGTCGACGACGCCCATGCAGTTGGGCCCGAGGAGGGCGATCCCGTGGTCCGTCGCGATGCGGGCGACGTCGCGCTGCATCTGCGCCGCGGCCTCGCCGCCCTCGACGACGCCGCCGCCGGGGATGACGAGCGCGGGCACGCCGGCGTCGGCCGCCTGCTGGGCAAACGGCGCGGCGCGCAGGGGATTGACCGCGAGGAGCACGACGTCCGGACGCTCCGGGAGGGCCTCGAGGCTGGGACGGCAGGGTGTGCCGTCGACCTCGTCATAGCGCGGATTCACGAAGTAGCAGCGGGTGGCGCTGTCCATCCGGACGAGGTTGTCGCGGACGGTCTGGGCGAGGGTCGACCGGGGGGTCGCACCGACGACGGCGATGGACGATGGGGCGAACAGCGGCCGGAGATCGATCGGGGGCGGGTCGGTCGGGGGCGGCGGGTCGGTCGAGGCGGCCGCCGGGCCCGAGGGCGTGCGCGCGTCGGTGGGTCCGGCGCTCATCCCACGACGCGGTCGACCCCGCGCTTCTCGAGCGCCCGGGCGACGATGAGGCGCTGGATCTCCGAGGTGCCCTCCCAGATCCGGTCGACGCGCAGCTCGCGGAAGAAGCGCTCCGCCGCGGTCTCGCGCATGTACCCGCGGCCGCCGAAAACCTGGACGACGCGGTCGGCGCAGCGGAAGGCGGCCTCGCTCGCGAACAGCTTGGCGACCGACGCGCGGGCGTGGACGACCTTCGGGTCGACGGGTTCGGCATCGGCGCCGGCGCCCGCGTCGCCGTCGGCCAGGCGGGCCGCCTCGCGAGTGAGGAGTCGGGCGGCCGACGCTTCCGCTGCCGAGTCGGCCAACGGGAAGCTCACCCCCTGGAAGTCGTAGATCCGCTCGCCGAACTGGCGGCGGGTCGTCGCCCACTCGACGGCCTCGGTCAGCAGGCGCTCCATCGCGCCGGTGCAGCGGGCACCGATGTGGATGCGCTCCTCGACGAACCATTCGTTCGTCAGCTCGTCGGCCCGGCCGACGCCCCCGAGGACGGCATCCGCGGGGACGCGAACGTCGCTCAGCACGAACTGGGGGTGGCGGTCGGCGAACGTGTGGGTGTAGTCCGGGTCGTGGGTGAGGGTGACGCCGGGCATGTCGTAGTCGACGAGGAAGAGCGTGGGGAGGCGGTCACCGCCGGCGCCGCTGTCGCTGCGTGCGCCGCGGTCGCTGCGTGCGCCGCGCTCCTCGACGATCGCGTGGAAGATCATGAAGTCCGTGTCGTCCGGGCCGGTGACGAACCACTTCTCGCCGTTGAGGACGTACTCGTTCGTGGCCGGGTCGCGGTGCGCCGTCGCCTCGAGCGTCCTTGCATCGCTCCC
Source organism: Candidatus Limnocylindrales bacterium (assembly GCA_035720425.1). GTDB lineage: Bacteria > Chloroflexota > Limnocylindria > Limnocylindrales > CSP1-4 > DASTOB01. The sequence continues at coordinate 13,447 of DASTOB010000197.1, read as the reverse complement.
GGCGCCCGGCTCCGTGATCGCGTAGCTGCCGGACCGCTCACCGCGAAGGCTCGGGTCGAGGTAGCGGCGGCGCTGCTCCGCGGTGCAGTGGACGAGCGCGTTGTAGCCGCCCGGGACGTACGACCAGAGGCCGCCCGTCGCCTGGCCGAACTGCTCGTGGACGACCACCTGCTCGAACACCGTCCAACCCTGGCCGCCGAGCTCCTTCGGGAACGAGCCGCCGTGGAGGTTCGCGGCGATGGCGGCACGGCGGATTTCGTTCCCCCACTCGCGTGACATGCGGCCGTTCGCCCGCTCGAACTCCACCTCGCGCGGCTGGAGCACATCGCGGACGAAGGCCATCGCGCGAGCCTGGAGCTCGCGCTCGGCGGGCGTGAGGCCGACGTCCATGCGCGGAGTCTGGCGCGTGTCGGCCGCCGCCGCGTCCGGCGTCGCGGGCGCCGGGACGACCCACGATGACACCAGCGGCCCACGTTACGGGCCCGATGACCCATCGGCCGAGCCTTCCCGCGCCAGGTGACGCTCCCACCGTCAAGGTCCCTGCGCCCGACGACGCCATCGGCCGTGCCTTCCCGCGCCCGATGACGCCTTCCGCGACCTTCCCGCGCCCGATGACGGTCCCACCGTCAAATCCCGGGGTGGGTGAGCGACAGGCGGTCGTCGGGCTCGACCAATCGACCCGCGTGACGCTCCGATCGTCACCAGGGCCCAAATCGGCTGATAGGTGGGCCCAACCAAGGGGCGAAGCCGGCTCTATCGCCCTTGAAGTCCCGATTCTGACGCTGCCATCGTCATCGGCCGGCATTGGGCCGCGACCCGATCCATGGCCCAAGGACCGCACCTCGCGCTGCCCCGGACGCCTTCAGCGCCGGCCAGCGCGATCCGCCGACTTCCGGGGCGCGGTGATGCTCCCAGCATCATATCCGGGGGTAGTCGGCCGATAGGCGGTCGCCCGGGTGCGCGCTATCCGCCGTTCTGATGCTCCCACCAGCATCAGCGGCAGATATAGCCGATAGGCTGGCCCTCGCAACCGGAGATCGCGATCTTGTCGCCGTCCAATCCCGGAATTTGATGCTGGCACCAGTATCGGGGCCGACACGGGGCGGACTCGGGCGCCGCCGCGGGCCGCGCGGCCTTGCGGCACGGGACCGGGTCCCAGCCCCTGGCGGGTGAGGGGCGGGCTGGGGCGCCCGGCGCCGTATCAGCCCGTCGGGGCGAGCACCATGATTCGGATCTCGGTCATGTCCTCGATCGCCCAGCGCAGGCCCTCGCGGCCGAGCCCGGAATCCTTGACCCCGCCGTATGGCATGTGGTCGATCCGGTAGGTCGGGATGTCGTTGACGATGACCCCGCCGACCTCGAGCTCGGAGAAGGCCCGGAACGCGCCGGCGAGGTCGTTCGTGAACACGCCGGTCTGGAGGCCGAAGGACGAGTCGTTGACCTGGCGAATCGCGTCGTCGAGGTCGCTGAACCCGAACGTCACCACGAGCGGGGCGAACGCCTCGTTGCTGCAGACCTGTGCCGCGAGCGGCACGTCGGCGAGGACCGTCGGGGCGACGAACGTGCCGTCGGCCGTCCCGCCGGTGAGGACCCGCCCGCCCATGGCGACGGCCTCGTCGATCCAGCGCAGCGTGCGCTCGGCCGCCGCGGGGTCGACCATCGGCCCGACGTCGGTCGCCGGATCGAGCGGATCGCCGACCCGGAGCTGCGCGACCCCGGCGAGGAACCGCTCCATGAACGCGTCGCGAATCGCCTCGTGGACGTACAGACGCTGGACGCTGATGCAGACCTGGCCGGAGTAGGCGAACGCGCCAACGAGGACCCGCCGGACGGCCCAGTCGAGGTCGGCCGACCGATCGACGATCACCCCGGCGTTGCCGCCGAGCTCGAGCACGACCTTCTTCTTGCCGGCGCGCTCCTTCATCCGCCACCCGACCGACGGGCTGCCGGTGAACGTGAGCAGCTTGAAGCGCGGGTCCGACACCATCGCGTCGCCCTGGCCGCGGCTCATCGGCAGGATCGAGACGGCTCCCGGCGGCGGCCCGGCGGCCTCGATGAGCTCAGCGATGGCGAGCATCGTGAGCGGGTCCTTCGACGGCGGCTTGAGCACGATCGGGTTGCCCGAAGCGATGGCGGGCGCAACCTTGTGCGCCGCGAGGTTGAGCGGGAAGTTGAACGGGGAGATCCCGGCGATCGGGCCGATCGGGAAGCGCCGGGTGATGCCGAGCCGGCCCTTCGAGGCCGGCATGAGGTCGAGCGGGATCGTCTCGCCGACCATCCGCTCCGCCTCCTCGGCACCGAGCCGGAAGGTGAGGACCGCCCGATCGACCTCCGCGCCGGCGTCGCGGATCGGCTTGCCCGCCTCAGTCGCGATGAGCGTGGCGAGCTCGTCGCGTCGGGCGGCGATGCCGGCGCTGATCGAGCGGAGGATCCGGCCGCGCTCGTAGGCCGGCAGCCGGCGCGTCTCCTCGAACGCGGCGACGGCCGCCGTGACCGCCTCCTCGTACTGCTCGGCGGTGGCCTGGTACGTCGCCCCGGCGAGCTCGCCGGGTCGGGCCGGATTGGCGATCTCGAGGAGGTCGGGGGAGTCGACCCAGCGGCCGGCGAGGAAGATCGGATGGGGTTTCGTGGCGGCGGCGGTGGTCATGGCGCCATCTTACGTCCGAGCCGGTTGGGCCGATGGGGCGGCCGAATCGCGGGGCCGTCGCGTCGCGCCCAGTGCGGAGTTTCGGCGCCCAGGTTGCGGCCGATGTCCTCGTTGCGGCCGATGTCCTCGTCGCCCACGCCCGCGAGGCCCGTCGCACCAGGTGCACATACGACGACGGGGAGGGCCGGTGCCGCGCGGCGTGCCTCTGGCCGGTGCCGCGCAGCGTGCCTCTGGCCGATGCCAGGAGCGCAGGTCCCTGCCGGATCAGAATCGTCGGATTCTCACCACACGAGCGTTCGTCACGGTGTCAACGCGCCCGAGGCGGAGCGACAGGTCCGGCTCGTGCGTGGCGAGGGCCGCGCCGGGCCCGAGAATCGTCAGATGCTCCTGCGGTGAGCGCGGGGCCTCGCCGCGCGGCGTCGGTGCGCAGGGGGCGAGAATCTGACGAAATGTCGGCCGGTCCTGCGTCGCCCGGTGCGCGGATGACGATTTCGAGGCTCCCGTCCGTGACGATCGCTCACCACGTGCGCAAGTGACGACGGGAGGGCCGATGGGGCCGACGGGAAGGGCCGGGGCCGACGACGGGGCGGGCCGGCGCGGGTGACGGGAGGGCCGATGCGGCCGACGGGAAGGGCCGGGCCGACGACGGGGAGGGCCGGCGCGGTTGACGGGAGCAGGGCGGGGCCGACGGGACACGGGCGGCGGCAGCGTCCGGTCGGGGCGGCGGCGGTCGGAGCGGCGGCCGCGTCGGTTGGGCGGCGGCCGCGTCGGTTGGGGCGGCAACCCGCGGAATCGGTGGGCGCGGTGCGCGCGGTGCGCGGCGAGCGCCGCGACGACCCTATGATCATCTTCCGGCGCGGCAGCGCCGCAACGGAGCTGGGAGGTATCCGATGGTCGCGGAGTTCAAGGCGTTCCTGCTCAAGACGAACGCGCTCGCCCTCGCGATCGGCGTCATCATCGGCGCCGCCCTCGGCGCGGTCGTCAACTCGCTCGTGGCCGACATCATCATGCCCCCGATCGGGAAGGCCCTCGGCAACGTCGACTTCTCGGCGCTCGTGATCGACCTCGGCGACGGCGTGGCGATCCGCTACGGCGCGTTCATCAACGCGGTCATCGCCTTCATCGTGATCGCCTTCGTCGTGTGGCGGATCAGCAAGATGTTCATCCGCGAGGAGGCCGCGCCGCCGGCCCCGGAGATGAAGACCTGCCCGTTCTGCCGCGAGCTCGTCCCGGCCGAAGCGACGAAGTGTCGCGCCTGCACGAGCGCCATCTGAGCCAACCGGAGGCGACGACCCGACCGAACCGACCGACCGAACCGAACCGACCGAACCACCCGCCACCGACCCGCACGGCACCGCGGTGAGCGCCCGGCCTACGCTCGGTGCGCGGGCGCACAGAACCGAACGTGCCCGGCGCGCGGTACCGATGGGTCATGGGTAACCCGGACGTCCGCGCCTAGCGTGCACTCCGAGGCGACAAACGCCTCGCGCCCAACGGCTGTCCAGGGCAAACCCGTCGTGAGGCGGGGACGCAAAGCCAGGGATCTCCGCGGTCCGTCACCGCGAAGACCGCCCGGCTGCCGGCTCGAGGGCGAGGGACGCTTCGGAGGTGTACAAACCGTGAAGGCGAACCTGGCGCACTTCACGCGAGCGCTGTCCTGGCGGGCCGTGCTCGCGCTCTCCGCTTTGGCCAGCTTTGCGCTCGTCCTCGAGGCGGGTCGTCGCTGGTAAACGCACTCGCGCCGGGCCCAGCGTCCGGCCGACTGCCATCGAACGACCGCCGGTGACGGCGGTCGTTTCGATTCGCAGGCCGGCAACGGCCGACGACGGCCGACGACGGCCGACGGGTCCCCTACTCCTCCGCCGGCCGCGGATACGAGCCGAGCACGCGGACCATCGCCGCAACCCCGCGCAGGTCGTTGAGGGCGGCGGCACAGACGGGATCGGCCGCGTCGGCGTCGAGGTCGACCCAGAAGACGTACTCCCAGCGCGCGGCGCGACTGGGCCGCGACTCGAGCCGCGACAGGTTGACCCCACGCGACGCGAAGGCACCGAGGCAGGCGTGGAGCGAGCCCGGCGCGTTGCGCACGGCGAACACGAGGGTCGTCTTCATCGGTCGCCCGGCGGCATCGGCCGCCCCGCCGGACGAACTGGCCGCCGCGCCGAACGGCGCGAGGACCGCGAAGCGCGTTCGATTGTCGGACCCCGTCTGGATGTCGGCCGCCAGGACCGACAGCCCGTAGATGTCCGCCACCCGGGGCGACGCGACCGCCGCCGCGCCGGCGTCCCGTTCGGCCGCGATGACCTTCGCCGCGCCGGCCGTGTTGTACGTGGTGAGCACCGTCCACGACCGGCCGCGCAGGAACTCGTCGGCCTGGGCGAGCGCCTGGGGGTGGGAGTAGACCCGCTCGACGTCGTCGATCGTTCGCCCCGGCAGCGCGAGCAGCGCGAGCCGAACCGGCACCGTCACTTCGCCGACGATCCGGATCCGGTCGTGGTACTCGAACAGGAGGTCGTACGTCTCGCGGATCGTCCCGGCGAGCGAGCTCTCGATCGCCACGACGCCGAAGTCGGCCGCCCCGCCGTCGAGCGTCTCGAACACGGCGCGCCAGGTCTGCACGGCGGTCGCCCCGTCGGCCGAACCGAAGAAGCGGATCACCGCCTCCTCGCTGAACGCCCCGGGCTCCCCCTGGAAGGCGATGGACGACGGACTGGTCACGATCGTTCTGGCACCCTCAGCGCGGACTGGACGTTCGCTCCCCGAGGTTCGAGGGGAAGCCCCGCGACCCCATCGGCCCGAGGACTACCGATTGAACCACGACGTCGTGTCGTGGTGGGCCTCGTCCTCGTCGAGCTCCGCGCGCTTCGTGTGCTCGGCCGCCGCCCTGACCGCCGCGCGCCGCCGATTGCCGGCCGCCTCCGGCGCGCCTGCCCAGTGCTCCTCCGCGAGGAGCTGGTTGATCGCCTCGAGGTACGCGTCGACCGACGCGGCGATGATGTTCTCGTCGCGCACTTCCGCGGTGTAGCGCCCGGTCGCGCGTCGGCCGCCGGCCGCCTCCGGCGGGGCGATCGTGACGGTCACGACGCCGACCGCGTCGGACGCCTCGCCGAGCGCCCGGACGTCGAAGCCGAGCAGGCGCGGGTGCCCGGTCAGGACGCCGCTGAGGGCTCGGTCGACCGCCCGGAACAGGGCGTCGATCGCCCCGTTCCCCTCGGCCGACGCCTCCCATTGGTGGTCGCCGGACGCGATGACGACGGCGCCCCGGCTCTGGCTGTTCGAACCGGACGTGACCGTCCAGCGGGCGAGGTGGAGGGCGGGAGCGGAGCGGCGGGCGTCGGTCGTCATGCGGACGGTGCCTCGGTCGTCATGCGGACGTTTCCTCAGGTGCTCGGCTCAGGGTCGTGAAGTGTCGCTCGTCGCGCCGCCGAAGCTCGGCGCCGGACTTCCAGATCGCATACTCGAGCGAGTCGGCGAGGGCGATCGCCGACGCCGCGATGATGTTCGTGTCCGATCCCATCGTCGACCACTCGCGCGCGCCGTCGGCGGAATCGATGATGACCCGCGTTCTCGCCGCCGTCGCGGCATCGCCATCGAGGATGCGCACCTTGTAGTCGTACAGGTGGACGCTGTCGAGGTTGGGGTAGAAGGCGCGGAGGGCCTTGCGGAGCGCGGCGTCGAGGGCGTTGACCGGGCCGTTCCCGTCGGCCGCGGTGTGGAGGGTCTCGCCGTCGACCTCGACCTTGACCGTTGCCTCGGCGCGCAGCTCACGTCCATCGCGCTGTTCGACGAGGACGGTGAAGTCGACGATCCGGAACGGGGCCTCGTAGCCGGGCTGGTGGCGCCGGATGAGGAGCTCGAACGACGCCTCCGCCCCCTCGAAGGCGAGCCCGTCCGCCTCGAGCTGCTTGATGAGGTTCGACAGTTCCCGCGCGTCCATCACGCCGTCGAGCTGATGGCCGAGCTGCTCCGCCCGGATCCGCGTGTTGGCCCGTCCGCCGAGCTCCGACACGACGAGCCGCCCCACGTTGCCGACGGAGGCGGGATCGACGTGCTGGTAGCTCCGCTCCACCTTGGCGACGGCCGCGCCGTGGACCCCGCCCTTGTGGGCGAACGCGGACCGGCCGACGTACGGCTGGTAGTCGTTCGGATTCTGGTTAGCGATCTCGGCGACCGACCGCGACAGCTCCGTGAGGCCGGTCAGCACGCCGCCGCCCGCCGGCACGAGCACGTGCGGCGTCTTGAGCGCGAGGTTGCCGATGATCGAGACCATGTTCGCGTTGCCGGCCCGCTCACCGTAGCCGTTGATCGTGGCCTGGACGTGACGGATGCCGGCCGCCACGGCGGCCATCGAGTTGGCGACCGCGAGCTCCGCGTCGTTGTGGGTGTGGATGCCCCACGTGACGGTCGGGGCGCCGGCGTCCCCTTCAAGTGCGGCGCGCGTCTCGCCGATGATCCGGACGAGGTCGTCGGTCAGCGTGCCGCCGTTCGTGTCGCACAGGACGATCGACCGCGCGCCGGCCTCGCGGGCGGCGCGCAGGGTCGACAGCGCATACGCCGGGTCGGCGACGTAGCCGTCGAAGTAGTGCTCCGCGTCGTAGACCGCCTCGCGCCCGCGCTCCGCCACGAAGCGGACGCTGTCCGCGATCATGTCGAGGTTCTCCGCCGGCGAGGCGCCGAGGACCTCGACGACGTGGAGCAACCACGACTTGCCGAAGATCGTCACGACCGGCGTCTCGGCGGCGACGAGCTCGCGCAGGTTGGGGTCATCCTCCGGCCGATTCGACCGGTGCCGGGTCGACCCGAAGGCGGCCAGCTTCGCCGTCCGCCAGGTCATCGTCCGGGCGGCCTTGAAGAACTCGATGTCCTTGGGGTTCGAGCCCGGCCAGCCGCCCTCGACGTAGGGCATCCCGTATTCGTCGAGCATCCGGGCGATGCGCAGCTTGTCGGCGAGGGACAGGGTGATGTTCTCGCCCTGCGTTCCGTCGCGGAGGGTCGTGTCGTAGAGGATGACCGGCGCGTCGCTCATCGCCGCGCCCCCACGGCGGACCCGATTCGCGCAGCGACCGCGTCTGCCATCGCGGCCGTCCCGACGCGTCGCTCGTTCGCAGTGTCGTCACCGGCGAGGTCGGCCGTCCGGAAGCCCGCGTCGAGCGCCCCCGCCACGGCAGCCTCGATCGCGTCGGCCGCATCGGCCCGCCCGAGCGACCAGCGCAGGAGCATCGCCGCCGACAGGATCGTGCCGATCGGGTTGGCGATGTCGCGCCCGGCGATGTCCGGCGCGGAGCCGTGAATCGGCTCGTACAGGCCAAAGGTCCCGTGGGCGGTCCTGCGCTCGCCGAGCGAGGCCGACGGGAGCATCCCGAGCGAGCCGGCGAGCACGGCCGCCTCGTCCGACAAGATGTCGCCGAACAGGTTCTCGGTCACGAGCACGTCGAACTGGGCCGGCCGGCGAACGAGGAGCATCGCGCACGAATCGACGAGCTGGTGGTTGAGCTCCACGTCCGGGAAGTCCGCGTGGACCTCGTTCGCAACGGTCCGCCACAGGCGCGACGTGGCGAGGACGTTCGCCTTGTCGACGCTCGTGACGTGGCCGCGCCGGCCGCGGGCGAGCTCGAACGCGAGGCGGACGACCCGGCGGATCTCGCTCTCCGCGTAGGGCAGCGTATCGCGCGCGGTTCGCTCCCCCACCGGACCGCTCGCCTCGTCGCGGGCCCCGAAGTACACGCCGCCGGTCAGCTCGCGGACGATGAGCAGGTCGACGCCGGCCAGCAGGTCCGGCCGCAGCGGCGACGCCGGGACGAGCGCCGGGTGAACGCTGACCGGGCGGAGATTGGCGAACAGGCCGAGGCCGCCGCGCAGGGCGAACAGCGCCTGCTCCGGGCGGACGGAGGCCTTCGGGTCGTCCCACTTCGGCCCGCCGACGGCGCCGAGGAGGATGGCATCGGCCGCCCCGCAGGCCTCGACGTCCTGCGGCCGGATGGCGACACCGTGGGCGTCAATCGCGGCGCCGCCGACGAGGTAGTCGGACCAGTCGAGCGCGAACCCGAAGGCGCGGCCGGCTGCCTCGAGCACGGTCCGCGCGGCGGCGACCACCTCCGGGCCGACCCCGTCGCCGGGGATCGCCGCGATCCGGAACCGGGTAAGGCCGTCCTCCGCGCCGGCGGGCGCGTCGTTCACGGAAGTTCCTCGACCGCCCGTGGCGCGACGAACGCGACGGACACGCCGTTGATCTCCGCGCCGTGGAGCTTGTTGACCGCGACGAGATACGCCTCGAGCGACGCCTCGATGATGTTCGTTGACAGCCCGTGGCCGGACACGACGAGCGCGCCCGGTCCCTCGTCTGACGAACGCCGGCAGCGCACGAGCACCTGGCCCTGCGCGTCCTCGCCGGCCGACACCGCCTTGATCTCGTACTCGGTCAGGACGGGGTGCCAGCCGAGGGCCGGCTGGACGGCCTCGTCGACGGCCGCGAACAGGGCGTTCACGGGTCCGTTGCCGGTCGCCTCGGTCGCCCGCTCCTCGCCGTTGACCGAGAGTGACACGGATCCCGTCGCGTTGCCGCCGTGCGAGCTCGTGACGCTCCAGCCGAGAAGGCTCACCGAGGCGGGCACCTCCGCCGCACGCTGCTCGACGAGGGCGAGCAGGTCGGCGTCCGTGACTTCCTTCTTCGCATCGGCCAGGGCGATCGCCTGGCGGTACAGCTGGTCGAGCGCCTCGCCCTCGATCTCGTGGCCCAGCTCGCGCAGCTTGCCCTGCAGGCCGCGCCGGCCGGACAGCTTGCCGATCGTGAGGTGGCTGCCGGACAGCCCGACCGACTGGGGGGTCATGATCTCGTAGGTCAGCGGGTTCTTGATCACGCCGTCCTGGTGAATGCCGGATTCGTGGGCGAACGCGTTGCCCCCGACGACCGCCTTGTTCGGCTGGATCGTGAAGCCCGTGAGATAGCTGACGAGCCGGCTGGCGGCCGTGATCTGCTCGGTCTGGACGCGGCTGGCGAGGTCCGGGAACTGGGTGGGGCGCGTCCGGAGGGCCATCACGACCTCCTCGAGCGACGCGTTGCCGGCGCGCTCGCCGAGCCCGTTGATCGTGACCTCGACCTGGCGGGCGCCGGCCTGGACGGCCGCGAGCGTATTCGCCGTCGCGAGGCCCAGGTCGTTGTGGCAGTGGACGCTCACCGTCGCGTCGCGGCCGACGAGGTCGACGACGCGGCCGACAAGGGTGCCGAACTCGCCCGGGATGGCATAGCCGACGGTGTCCGGGATGTTGACCGTCGACGCGCCGGCGTCGACGACCGCCTCGTAGACCTTGAGCAGGTAGTCGACGTCCGTGCGCGAGGCGTCCTCGGCGGAGAACTCGATCTCGGCGTCACGGCCCAGCTGCTCGCGCCCGTGGCGGACCCAGCGGACCGCCTCGGCGAGCGCCTGGTCACGGTCCATCCGGAGCTTGTGCTTGAGGTGGATGTCGCTCGTGGCGATGAACACGTGGAGGTGCGGGCGCTCCGCGACGCGGATCGCCTCGATGGCGCGCTGCGGATCGCCTTCGCGGCAGCGTGCCAGCGCGGCCACGGCCACGCCGCGCGACTCGAGCGCGATCCGGCGGACGGCCTCGAAGTCGCCCGGCGAGGCGGCCGGGAATCCGGCCTCGATGACGTCGACCCGGAGGCGGACGAGCTGGCGCGCGACCTCGAGCTTCTCGGCGGCGGTTTGGCCGGCTCCGGGAGCCTGCTCCCCGTCGCGCAGGGTGGTGTCGAAGATGCGGACGCTGCCGGCGGGTACGGACGGACCCGACGGCCGGGGTACGGCGGTGCTCATCGGGCGGCTCCCGGTGTCGTCGCCGCGGCTTGGGCCTGGCCGGCCTTGACCTCGACGGGGTTGAGGAACGGCATCTGGGCGCGGAGGCGGGCGCCGACCTGCTCGATCTGGTGGTCGCGGTCGGCGGCGCGGAGGCGCTCGAACTCCTGTCGGCCGCCCTCGTTCTCGGCGATCCAGCGAGCGGCGAACGAGCCGTCCTGGATCTCCCGGAGGACGTCCTTCATGGTCGCCCGAACGCGCTCGTCGATGATCCGCGGGCCGGACACGTAGTCGCCGTACTCGGCGGTGTCGCTCACGCTGAAGCGCATGAAGTTGAGGCCGCCGCGATAGAGCAGGTCGACGATGAGCTTGAGCTCGTGCATCGTCTCGAAGTACGCGAGCTCCGGCTGGTAGCCCGCCTCGACGAGCGTCTCGAACGACATCTTGACGAGCGAGGCGGTGCCGCCGCACAGCACGGACTGCTCGCCGAACAGGTCCGTCTCGGTCTCCTCGGCGAACGTCGTCTCGAGCACGCCGGCGCGGGTGCAGCCGAGCGCGCGGGCGTAGGCGAGCACGCGGGCGCGGGCGGTGCCGCTCGCGTCGCGGTGGACGGCGAACAGCGCGGGAACGCCGCCGCCCTGCTGGTAAACGCTGCGGAGCAGGTGCCCGGGGCCCTTCGGGGCGACCATCCCGACGTCGACGATTCCCGGCGGGTCGATCCGGCCGAAATGGATGTTGAACCCGTGGGCGAACATGACGAGCTGGCCGGGCCGGAGGTTCGGCCCGATCTCCGCGTCGTAGACCGCCTTCTGGGCGGTGTCGGGGACGAGGATCATGATCACGTCGGCCGCCCGGACGGCATCGGCCACGTCCGACACGCGAAGGCCCGCCTCCTCGGCCAGCGGCCGGCTCTTCGACCCGGGCGCAAGGCCGACCACGACGTCGACCCCGGACTCGTGGAGGTTCAGCGCGTGCGCGTGCCCCTGGCTCCCGTAGCCGATGATCGCCACCGTCTGTCCGCTCAGCGCCGAGGGATTAGCATCGGCGTCGTAGTACATCCTGGCTGTCATCGGCGGATTGCCTCCTCGATCGATTGGGCGCCGCGCGCCATCACGACGGTTCCGGTGCGAACGAGTTCCTTGATTCCGAACGGCCGAACGAGGGCGACGAACTGGTCGACCTCGCTCTCGACGCCGGTCACCTCGGCGATGACCGACTCGGCCGACACGTCGACGACCCGACCCCGCGCGAGCTCGACGATCTTGAGGATCTCGGCCCGGTTCGAGTCGGTCGCCCGGACCTTCACGAGCGCCAGCTCGTGCTCCACGGTCGGATCGGCCGTGACGTCCTGGACCTTGAGCACGTCGATGAGCCGGTAGAGCTGCTTCGTTGCCTGCTCGACCGCGACGTCGTCGCCGTGGAGGGTGATCGTCATCCGGCTCACGTCGGGCTGGTCGGTGTGGCTCACCGCAAGCGAGTCGATGTTGAAGTTGCGCGCGCGCATGAGGCTGGCGACGCGGTTCAGGACGCCGGGCTTGTCGAGCACGATGGCGACAAGCGTGTGCCGTCGATGCTCGCCGCCGCCGGGAAGCGCCCGCGGCGGCGGCGCCGTGTGGGCCGGAGCGGCCTGGGCGGGCGCGGCGTGGGCGGAAGCGGGCCCGACCGGGGGCGCTACGCCCGGCGGCGTCGCGCCGTTGTTGCTGGCGTCACTCACTCCTCGGCCCCGCCCCACTTCTCGATCAGGTCGGACAGGCCCTTGCCGGCCGGCATCATCGGGAAGATGTTCTGCTCCTCGGCGATCTCGAACCAGACGAGAGCCGGGCCGTCGACCCCCTGGGCGAAGCGGATCGCGTCGTCGACCTCGTCGGGCGTCGACGCCTTGACGGCGGGGATGCCGAACGCGTCTGCCAGCTTGAGGTAGTCCGGCCCGAGCAGGTGCGCCGAGTGGTAGTTCCCCGCGTAGATGATCTCCTGCCACTGGCGGATCATCCCGAGCTTCTTGTTGTCGAAGACCGCGATCTTGACCGGGATGCGGTCCTGGACGAGGGTCATGAGCTCCTGGAACGTCATCTGGAAGCCGCCGTCGCCGGTGATCGCCCACGTCTCGCGGTCCGGTCGCCCGAGCGCCGCGCCCATCGCGGCCGGCACGCTGAAGCCCATCGTGCCGAGGCCGCCGGAGCTGACGTGGCTGTTCGGCTCGCGAAAGCCGGTGTAGCGGGCGAGCCACATCTGGTTCTGGCCGACGTCGGCGACGTACGTCGCGGCATGGTCGGTGAGCTCGCCGATCCGGCTGACGACGTAGTCGGCCGAGAGGAGCCCGTCGCGCCACGCCCCGGAGCCGTGCCACGACGACCCTTCCGAGTCGCGCCGCCAGGCGGCCAGCTCGGCGAAGTAGTCGGCTCGCGCCGCCGGCTCGACGGGGTCGACCATCGGCAGCAGGGCCCGCAGCACCCGCCCGGCGTCGCCGACGATCGGGACCTCGACCGCCACGTTCTTGCCGATCTCGGCCGGGTCGATGTCGACGTGGACGATCCGGGCGTACGGGGCGTAGGTCCGGACGTTGCCGGTCACGCGGTCGTCGAAGCGCATGCCGATCGCGACGAGCAGGTCGGCCGACTGGATCGCCCGGTTGACGTGCTTCCAGCCGTGCATGCCCATGAAGCCGTAGCTGAGGGGATGGTCCTCGGGGATCGCACCGATCCCGAGCAGCGTGTGGGCGACCGGGATCTGGGTCTTCTCCGCGAACGCCACGAGGTCGTCCCACGCCTCGGCATGGAGGACGCCGTGGCCGGCCAGGATCACCGGCCGCTTCGCGCGGGCGATCTCCTGGGCGGCCAGCTTGAGCTGCCGGCCGTGGCCGTCGAGGTTCGGCCGGAAGCCCGGCAGGCCCGCGACGACGTCCTCGGCCGTCGGGTGCTGGGCGTTCGTCTCCTGCTGGAGGGCGTCCTTCGTGATGTCGATGTGGACGGGGCCCGGTCGGCCTGTTCGGGCGATGTGGAACGCCTCGGCG
>DASTOB010000196.1:0-2008 GCA_035720425.1 Candidatus Limnocylindrales bacterium | reverse complement strand
AGGAGACGAGGCGTCAGATCTCGCTGCTACGCTTCGGATGCACGCGGGCGTAGCTCAATGGTAGAGCTCCAGCCTTCCAAGCTGGTGGTGCGGGTTCGATTCCCGTCGCCCGCTCGACCCGTGTCCTAGATGATTGCCCGGGCCGTTGCCGTGGCGGCGGCGGCGATCACCACGACGAACAGCAACCGCGCGTCGTAGCTCAGCCTCCTTGACGGCGCTTTGATCATGAGAGCGATCGCCGCAACGAGGACACCGACGACGCGTTCATCGACTACGAGCGCGCGGCCGGAGCCGAAGGTCTGAACCGCCACCAGCGCGGCCAGCAACGCCGGCGCGAGAAGTCCGACGACGCCGGTGAGCCGCTGGGGGAGCGGTCGGCCGCCCAACAGCACCGGGCCTACCGCCTTGATGGCAATCGTCCCCAGCGCCACTGCCGTAACGACGATCCACGTCGACGTCATCGGCGGAGCCCGAGGAGACAAGCGGCGCTCGCAGCGATGATCGGGATCCCGGCCGGCGTGATGGGCGTGAGAGCGAGGGCGATCGCCGCCCCGAATAGCGCCGCCATGATCGGCGTGCGACCGCGCAGCTGCGGAACGAGAAGGGCTAGGAAAAGCGCCGGGAACGCCGCATCGAGTCCGAGGGCGGCCGGATCGCCGAGCGCGTCGCCCGCGATCGAGCCGATCGCGGTTCCAAGCACCCAGCTCGCGTAGAGAACGAGGCCGGCGCCGATCAACACGCGGCTGTTGAACCGCCCGTCGCCCTCGGAAGCGAGCGCCCACGACTCGTCGACGACGAGCTGGGCGCGCACGAGCCGCAACCATGACGATCCGGTGAGGTAGGGCGCGACCGATACACCGATCGGTCCGTATCGAGCGTTCAGAAGGAGCGCCGCGGTGACCGCCGCGGCAACGCTGCCGGCGTCACGGATGATCGAGACGGCCGCGAACTGCGCCGATCCGGCGAACGTCGTGGCGGACATGACGATGGGCGCGAGCCATCCGAACCCGGCGGTTCGCGCCAGTACGCCGAACGAGATCCCGAAGCCGCCGACCGCGATTGCCAGCGGCAGAGCGGCGCGTGCGCCGTGCCCGTAGCCCTTCGCCTCGATACCGCGCTCCCTGCTAGCAGGCGACCCCTCGCGCATCGTCGCCCGTTTGTCGCGCTCCAGGGTCCGCGGACTAGCTCGTCTCGGCTCGTCTCCAGTCCCCGGCCCTCCGCGAGTCCGCGCCGATGGCGATCGCTGCCAAGCCCAGGATCCCGAGAACGGACGGTGCGGCAATCCAGGTCCACCCTGCCATCCACGCCGCCACCGTGCCGACGAGCACCGATGTCATGGCCAAGCCGGCAAGCCCTTCACGCCCCGCCCGTCGCGATGCCGTCACGACCGACCTCCTCGAGATGGGATCCAATATGCAGGCCAATCGGCTTGCGGTCCGCCCATCCCAGGCGGATAATCCGCCCAAATCAACGGACCACTCCATGGCCAATCGGGCCAGATTGGATCGAAAGCGTGGCCACAGCGCAGTCCGGATTCGCGTTCGGGGGAACGGGCCTGGTGCCGTCGCTCGCGGGATGGGCGTCCATGGGCTCCGGGCCGCTGTACCGCCGCCTGGCCGAGGCGATCCGCGGTGCCATCCGACGCTCCGAGATGCCGAGTGG
The DNA here is from genome assembly GCA_035720425.1 of Candidatus Limnocylindrales bacterium. GTDB lineage: Bacteria > Chloroflexota > Limnocylindria > Limnocylindrales > CSP1-4 > DASTOB01. Next base: position 346 of record DASTOB010000196.1, on the reverse strand, counting down.
CACGCGTCTTCCGACCGAGCGCGCGCTCGCCGTCGAGCTCTCCGTCAGTCGGAGCACGGTCGTCGCCGCATACGACCTGCTCCGTGAGGAGGGCTGGCTCGAGAGCCGCCAGGGGAGCGGCACGTGGGTGCGCCGTCACTCCTCCGTCGTTCGGTTCGGTGAGGACCGTGCGGGGTTCGTGGGCCGCGCCACCGCGTCGTTCCGGGCGCTGATCGAAGGGCCCGGCGAAGGGGTCGAGTTCACGTGTGCCGCGCTGACCGCCGCCGACCTATTTGCGGGTCCGGCGATGGCTCGCGCGCTCGAGGACCTCGACCGGGCCGCTCGCGACGGGATCGGCTACGAGGCG
>DASTOB010000195.1:0-8576 GCA_035720425.1 Candidatus Limnocylindrales bacterium | reverse complement strand
GTTCGACGGACATCCCCTCGGGCGGCGGTGTTCCCGCCTGGATCGCCGCGTCGCTCAACTACTGCACGCGCTGCGGCGACGCCCTCGAGTTCGGGTTCATCGACGGCGAGAACCGCGAGCGGCTCGCCTGCCGGTCCTGCGGCTTCATCGCCTACGTCAACCCGCGCCTCGTCGTGACGACGATCCCGATCGACGCCGACGGCAAGGTCGTGCTCCTGCGGCGGGGGATCGAGCCGGGCCGGGGCTGGTGGGCCCAGCCGGGCGGCTTCCTCGAGGTCGACGAGACGGTCACCGAGGCGGCGATCCGCGAGACGCTCGAGGAGACCGGCCTGATCGTCGAGCCGGGCGAGATCGTCGGGCTCTACACCCGACTCGAGGCGGCGGTCGTCGTGCTCGCCTTCGAGGCGAGCGTCGTCGGCGGGTCCTACCGCCTCAATCCCGAGGCGCTCGAGATCCAGGCGTTCCCGCCCGAGGCGATCCCCTGGCCGGGCATCGCCTTCAAGACGACCCACTGGGCGCTCCGCGACTGGGTCCGCCGCCGCCACCCGGACATCCACCCGGGCGAGCGCCACTGGGACGGCTGATCCCCCGCGGGCGACTCAGCTCAGGTCGACGTAGACGTTCTTCGTCTCGGTGTACAGCTCGAGCGCGCTCATCCCGAGCTCGCGGCCGATGCCCGACATCTTGTAGCCGCCGAACGGCGCCTCGATGTGGACCGAGTTGTTCGAGTTCACGCTGATGTTGCCGGTCTGGAGCCCCTTGGCGGTCCGCAGGGCCTTGCCGATGTCGCGGCTCCAGACCGAGCCGGAGAGGCCGTACGGCGTCGCGTTCGCCAGGCGCAGCGCCTCCTCCTCGGTGTCGAACGGGATGACCGACACGACCGGCCCGAAGATCTCCTCGCGAGCGATCCGCATGTCGTTCGTGACGCCGTCGAAAACCGTCGGCAGCAGGTACGCCCCGTCGGCGAGCTCGGGGTCGTCGGGGGCCGAGCCGCCGACGACGATCGTCGCGCCTTCGGCGACGCCGGCCTCGATGTAGCCCTGCACCCGCTCGCGCTGCTTCTCGCTGACGAGCGTCCCGACCTCGGTCGCGTCGTCGACCGGGTCGCCGACCTTGACCTTCCGCGTCGCCTCGGCGAAGAGCTCGACGACCCGCTCGTGGACCGAACGCTCGACGAGGATCCGGCTCCGGGCGCAGCAATCCTGGCCGCAGTTGTCGAAGACGCTGTAGGGCGACTCCCTGGCGAACCTCTCGAGATCCGCGTCGGCGAAGACGATGTTCGGGCTCTTGCCGCCGAGCTCGAGCGAGACCTTCTTCACGTTGTTCGAGGCGAGCCGCATGATCTCCTGGCCGGTCGTCGTCTCGCCGGTGAAGGCGACCTTGCCGATGCCGGGATGGGCGGCGATCGAGGCGCCGGCGGTGCCACCCGGGCCGGTCACGACGTTGAGCACGCCGGCTGGCAGGCCGGCCTCGAGCGCGAGCTCGCCGAGTCGGATCGCCGTGAGCGGCGAATAGCTGGCCGGCTTGAGGATCGCCGTGTTGCCCGCGGCCAGCGCCGGGGCGACCTTCCACGACGCCATGAGGATCGGGAAGTTCCACGGCACGATGAGTCCGACGACGCCGATCGGCTCGCGCAGGCTGAAGTCGAGGCCGGGCTTCGAGACCGGGATGGTCTCGCCGAAGATCTTGTTCGCCGCGCCGGCGTAGTAGTCGAACACGAGGCTCGCCCCGACCACCTCGCCGCGCGACCCACCGATCGGCTTGCCGACGTTGCGCGTCTCGAGGAGCGCGAGCTCCTCGGAATGCTGCTTGATGAGCGCGGCCAGCTTGGCCAGGGAACGGCCACGCTTGCCGGCGGCCCATGTCCGCCAGCCCTTCGGGTCGTCGAAGGCGGCTCGTGCGGCGGCGACCGCGCGGTCGACGTCCTCGCGCCCACCGAGCGGTGCCGTCGCGAAGACCTGCCCGGTCGCCGGGTTGGTGAGCTCGAATGTCTGGCCGTCGGCGGCATCGGCGGACTCGCCGCCGATCACCATCCGGGCGCGAAGGTTCTCGGTGGCGGCCGCGGGCGTCGCGGCGGGCTGCTCGATCGTCATCGTCGGGTACCTCTCGGAGGCGCGTCGGGGGCGCGCGGCGCGGGGGCCATCGGAACGTGGAATCCGATGATACGCCGGGTCCGACCAGGTGCCCGCCGCCCAGGCGCCCGCCGCCCAGGCTCGGGCACGGGTTGGTTAGCGCGCGTCGGGGCCGTACGAGTCGCGGCGCAGCCCGGCCAGGATCGCCGCCAGCTCCGGCCCGGCCACGCCCATCCGTCCGAGCGCGTGACGGGCGAGCTCGAACGCCGCCTCCGCCTCGGGGTCCGCGACCCTGCCGGCCCCGGCGGCCCGGAGCTTGTTCGCCTCGCGCCGGCCGTGGGCGCGGGCGGCGACGGTGAGATTCGGGTTGAGCCGCCGGGCCCGCTCCGTCGCGAGCCGGGCGGTCATCGGGTCGGAGATCGCGACGACGAGGACCCGCGCCCGCTCGAGTCCGCAGCGCGCGAGGATCGTGCTGTTGGCGGCGTCGCCGTAGAGGGTCGCCGCGCCCATCCGGGCGGCGTCCTCGAGCCGGTGCTGGTCGCGATCGACGACGACGCAGCGGAAGCCGCGGTTGCGGACCGCCTGGACGATGACCCGCCCGACGCGTCCCGCGCCGAGCACGACCACGCCGGCTCGCTGTTCGCCGGCGACCGGCGCAAAGGCGAGCTCGGTGCGCGTCGTCGGGGCGTCGCCGGGTCGCGGCGGGGCCGGGCCGGTCGCCCGGTCGACGGCGGCCTCCCAGCGCTCTGCGGTACCGGTCGCGATGCGGAGGGCGATCGGGCTCACGAGAATCGACACGACGGCGGTGCCGAGGACGAGGTTCGAGGTGGCCGCGTCGAAGATCCCGAGGTCGAGCGCCTCCTCGGCGATGAGGAAGCTGAACTCGCCGACCTGGGACATCGCCGCACCCAGCAGGATCGCCGAGCGCAGCGGCAGCCCGAGCGCCCGACCGAGCGCCGCGGTGAGCACGCCCTTGCCGACCACGGCGACGACCACGAGCAGGGCGACGAGCGGTGCCTCGGCGGCAAGGGCGGCCGGATCGACGAGCATGCCGACCGACACGAAGAACAGCACGGCGAACAGATCGCGGAACGGGATGATCTCCGCGGCCGCCTGGTACGACAGCTCCGATTCGGACACGAGGATCCCGGCCACGAACGCGCCGAGCGCGACAGACAGCCCGAACACCGCGCTCGACGCGAAGGCGGTCAGCAGGGCGGTCGCGACGACGGCAAGGAGGAACAGCTCCGGGGAGCGGAAGCGGGCGATCGTCGCGAACACCCACGGCAGGAACCGCGTCCCGCCGAGATAGGCGATGGCGAGGAACAGGGCGGCCTTGCCGAGGGCGAGGGCGAGCGGGCCGACGAGGTCCGCGCCGGCCAGCGGCGGGAGGGCGACGATGAACACGATCGTCGCGATGTCCTGGACAATCGACCAGCCGATCGCCGTCCGGCCGTGGAGGCTGTCGATCTCGCCGCGGTCGAGCAGCGACTTGAGGACGACGAGGGTCGACGAGATCGACAGGCAGGCGCCGATCACGAGCGCCGAGCGGACCTCGAACCCGAGCAACGCGACGAGCCCGGCTCCGACACTGAGGACGATCGCGATCTGGGCGATGCCGCCGGGCAGGGCGACGCGCTGGACCTCGCGCAGCTCGCGAATCGAGAACTGGACGCCGAGGGCGAACAGGAGGAGGACGATCCCGACGTCGGCGAGGGCGGAGATCCGATCTACGTCGCCGACGAAGCCGGGCGTGAACGGCCCGATCGCGACCCCGGCAAGGACGTAGCCGAGGACGGCCGGCTGGCCGAACCGGACCGCCACGGCGCCGCCGACGAGGGCTGCCGCGACCGCGACCCCGAGGTTGAGCAGGAACCCGAGCTGCTCGCTCAGCTCGAGCTCGAGGCCGACGAACGGAAGGTCCGGCATGGTCCGATCGGGCGGAGACGGACTGCCGGTACGCGCTCAGGCGCCCGACGCCGCCTCCGGTGGGGCCACCGCACCGAACCGTTCCGCGGCGGCCATCGCCGCGCCGACGATCCCGGCGTCGTTGAGCAGCCGGGCGGGCACGATCCGCGGCCGAACCGTGAGGCGAGGGAGGAACTTCTCCGAGCGCTTGCTCACCCCGCCGCCGATGATGAACAGGTTCGGCGAGAACAGCGTGTCGATGGCGTGGAGGTGCTCGTCGAGGTCCGCCGCCCAGGCCTTCCACGACAAGCCCCGGCGGACCCGCGCGGCGGCCGCTGAGCGACGCTCGGCGTCGCGGCCACGGATCTCCATGTGGCCGAGTTCGAGGTTCGGGACGAGTCGGCCGTCGTGGAACAGGGCGGATCCGACGCCCGTCCCGAGGGTGAGGAGGAGCACGCTGCCCATCTCGCCGGCTCCGGCCCCGAAGCGCATCTCGGCGGTGCCGGCCGCATCCGCGTCGTTGAGCACGAGGACGGGGCGCTTGAGCGTCGCGCGGAGGGCCGTCTCCGCGTCGAAGTCGACCCAGCCGGCGTCGATGTTCGCGGCCGACTTCGTGACCCCATCCATGACGACGGCGGGGACGCCGACGCCGACCGGCGCCGCGGGCACGCCAGCCGCCTTGGCCACCCGGTTGGCGAGCCGGGCGATCGACCGCACGACCGCATCGGGCGTCGACGGCGTCGGGGTCACCACCCGGATCCGCGGCCCCACGAGCGTACCCGCGGCGACGTCGACCGCCCCCGCCTTGATCCCGCTGCCCCCGACGTCGACCCCGATCGCGATGCCGCCCTCGCCCACGTCCGCCTCCCTGCGCGCCCGGCCGTCGACCGGGCGGCGATTCTACCCGGGTCGCAGCGGCAACTAGAAGTAGTTGACGGTGATCCCGCCGTCGACGACGAGCGACGCGCCGTTCGTCCAGCGCGACTCGTCCGACGCGAGATAGACCGCCATCCAGACGATCTCCTCCGGCTTGCCGAATCGACCGGTCGGGTTCCGCGCCAGACGGATCCGCTTCGCCTCCTCGTCCTTGACCAGCCAGTCCATGAGCAGCGGCGTCTCGACCGGGCCCGGGCAGATGGCGTTCGATCGCACGCCGTGCGGACCGAACTGGACGGCGAGGCTGCGGGTCAGGGACAGCACCGCCCCCTTCGAGGCGGTGTACGCGTCCTGCGGCACCGAGCAGCCGAGGATGGCCACGAAGCTCGCGATGTTGATGATCGATCCGGCGCCCTGGTCGACCATTCGCGGGATCGCGTACTTGCAGCCGAGGAACACGCCGCGCACGTTGACCGCCATGACAGCGTCCCACGTCGCGACGTCCGTGTCCACGACGGAGTGGTCCGCCGCGGGCATGATCCCGGCGTTGTTGTAGAGCACGTCGACACGGCCGAACGTCGCGACGGCGTGGTCGACCATCCGGCGCGCGTCGTCGTCGCGCGATACGTCGGCCACCACGGCCGTCGCCTGGCCGCCGGCGGCGCGGACGTCCGCTGCCGCGCTCTCGACGGCTTCCTCGCTCACGTCGGCGAGGACGAGCCGGGCTCCCTCGCGGGCGAACAGGCCGGCGGCGACGCGACCCATGCCGCTCGCTCCCCCGGTGATGATCGTGACCTTGTCCTCCAGCCGCATTGGCGTGCTCCTCGGCGTGTTCCTCGCTGTCGGGATGGTGTCAGCCTCGTTCGAGATACCGCTCGCGGTCCCAGTCGTGAACGATCGAGTCGTAGGTGTGCTGCTCGACGCGCGCCGCGTTGAGGTAGTGGTCGACGACGTCCTGGCCGAAGATGTCGACCGCCGCCTCGCTCCGCTCCAGCTCGGAGATGGCCTCATACAGCGCGCGCGGCATGCGCGGGACGCCGGTCGCGACGTAGCCGTTGCCCTTGAACTCCGCCGGCGGCTGCAGCCGCCGCTCGATGCCCCACAGCCCGGCCCCGATCATCGCCGCGTAGGTCAGATAGGCGTTCATGTCTCCGCCCGGGAAGCGGTCCTCGATGTGGAGGCTCTGGCCGTGCCCGACGACCCGGAAGCCGGTCGTCCGGTTGTCCCGACCCCAGACGATGTTGACCGGGGCCCACGACAGCGAGGCGTACCGCTTGTATGAGTTGATGTTCGGGGCGATGAACACGGACAGCTCGCGCGAGAGGGCCATCATCCCGGCCAGGAACCAGGCCATCGTGTCGCTCATGCCGTACGGCCGCTCGCTGCCCTCCTGGTGCATGAGCGAGCGCTCGCCGCCGGCGTCCCAGACGCTCATGTGGAGGTGGCCGGACGAGCCGGTCCAGCGGTGGTCCGGCTTGGACATGAACGTGATGCCCCAGCCGTTGAGGTACGCGATCTCCTTCGCGCCGTGCTTGAACAGGACGCTCCGGTCCGCCGACTCGAGCACGTCGTCGTAGCGGATGTTCACCTCGTGCTGGCCGGGCGCCGCCTCGCCCTTGCTGAACTCGACCGGGATGCGCGCCTCGGTCATCTGGTTGCGCAGGAGACGGTGGAGCGGCTCCGCCTTCGTTGCCTGCAGGAGGTGGTAGTCCTCGTTGTAGTGTCCGAACGTGCGCGGGATCCCCCAGCCGGTCTCGGCAAGCTGCTCCCACGAATCGCGCAGGACGTAGAACTCGAACTCGGAGCCGGCCTTCACGCTGAGGCCGAGATCCGTCGCCCGCGCGACCTGGCGTTTGAGGATCGTCCGCGGCGAGACCGGGATCTCCTCGTGCGTCTCCTCGTCGATCGTGTCGGACAGGACGATCGCGGTCCGCTCGAGCCACGGCGGGATCCGGAGCGTGTCCCACACCGGAGCGGCGACCCAGTCACCGTAACCCGTCTCCCAGTTCATGAGCCGGAAGCCTTCCGGCGTGTTCATCTCCATGTCCGTGCCGAGCAGGTACGTACAGAAGTGCGCCCCATGGTCGATCACGCCGTTGAGGAACGCCTGCGCCTGGACGCGCTTGCCCATGAGGCGGCCCTGCATGTCCGTGATCGCCACGACGAGCGTGTCGATTCGTCCGTCACGGACCATGGCCTCGAGTTCCGCGAGGCGCGGGTGCTTGTCGCCGTGATCGCTCATCGTGTCCTCTTTCGCTCGCCGCTGATGCGAGGGCCGGCCGGGACTCCCGGCCGGCCCTCGCGCTATCGCAGGTGGGTCACGCGGTGGTGGGGCCCTTGAGCTCCTCCGCCGCGTGCTCGAACTCCTTCTCCAGCTCGGTCAGCTCCGCCTCCGCGCCCATGACCCGGGGGCCCTGGAAGCGCGAGCGCGCCCAGCCGAAGTAGTAGACGAGCAGGAGGACGACCGTCCCGATCATGAACGGCCAGCTGATGTTCCCGGAGGTCGGGAAGCTGAACAGGATCATGAGCACGATGACCCAGAACACCGCCACGTAGGCGATCGGCCGGGACCAGCGCCCCAGGCTCCAGACCCGCTCGCTCGTCCAGGCCGACGTGGCCTGGCCGAGGTAGATGCAGATCCCGTAGGCGGCGTACAGGAAGATCGTGCTGATCGCGGTGATGATCACGATCGCCGTGCCGGTGCCGACGATGAACGCGGCAACGGTGAAGAGCCACGACACGACGACCATCGCGATGAGCGCGTTGGCCGGGGTCCGGTAGCGATGCGAGACCTTCTTGAGCCAGCCCGCGCCGGGCAGCCCGTCGTCGCGGCTGAATGCGTAGAGCATCCGGCCGGCCGACGCGACCGACGACAGTCCGCAGAACGCCATGGCAATCGCGATGCCGGCCGACAGCACGTCGCCGAGCTGGCCGAGGTTGTAGTTCAGGATCTCGATGACCGCGACGCCGCCACCGAAGTAGTACTGGCTGGCGCCCGACAGGTCCTCGCCGAGCGAAGCCGGGAAGAGGGTCGACAGGTCCGGCAGATGGGTCGTCAGGGCGAGCAGGAAGATGAACCCGACGACGGCGGACACGGCGACCGAGAGGAACAGGCCCCACGCGCTCGCGACGCGGGCTCCGACGGTCTCCTCTGCGACGTGGGCCGACGCGTCATACCCCGTGTACGTCCAGTTGGCCTGGAGGAGCGAGAAGAAGAAGGCGAGGATCACCGGATACGAGATTGCCGGGCCGTAGGTCAAGTGGATGAACCCGAGGTTGTTGTCCCAACTGCCGGCCGTGTCGAGCGGCTCGATCGCGAACAGGGTCAGCCCGGATTCATCCGGCTTGCCGGTGACGAACACGAGGACGACGACGGCGCCGACGATGACGATGTGCCACCACACGCTGACCTGGTTGAGCAGCGCCACGAGGTTGATTCCGGCGATGTTCATCGCCAGCTGGACGAGCATGAGGACGCCCATCGTCACGAGCTGGCCGTTGAGGACGCCCGGGATGATCTCCGTCGTGTTGAAGTCGCTGCCGATGACCCGGTTGATGATCGTCCCATTGAGGAATGCTGCGGCCGCGTAGTTGATGCCGGCCACGATCGCGAACTGGCCGATCAGGTTGAACCATGCGGTCCACCAGCCCCAGTTCTTGTTCTTCATCTTGGAGGCCCAGTAGTAGAGGCCTCCGGCGGTCGGGTAGGCGGACGCGATC
>DASTOB010000194.1:0-4042 GCA_035720425.1 Candidatus Limnocylindrales bacterium | reverse complement strand
TCGATCCCGGGCGGCAGCAGGTTGATCTTCGTCCGGATCAGGTCCGGGATCGCGAACGCCTCCTCACGGGGCAGGACGTTGACCCGCACCTCACGCCCCGCGACGAGCTCCCGGTTGACCGCGTCCTCGATCGCGTCGACGAGGTCGCCGGTCATCCGCTCGAACTCGAAGTCCATCCGGCCGGAGCCGGGCTCCATGTTCCCGCCGGTGACGAGCGCGCCGTAGTCGCGCCACACGACGCCGCACAGGGCATGGAGGGCCGTGTGGGTCCGCATGAGCGCGAGGCGCCGCGCCCAGTCGAGATCGACCGACAGGACGTCGCCCACGTCCGGTGGCCCGTCGGCCGATTCCTCGAGCTCGTGCACGATCTCGCCGTCGGCCTTGCGGGCGGATCGGACGGTCCACGTCCGCCCATCGGTCGCCCGGAGGAGCAACCCGCGGTCCGGCGGCTGGCCGCCGCCACCCGGGTAGAACACGGTCCGATCGAGCACGACCATCGGCGCCGCCACGGCCGACATGTCGACGGCCACGACGCGCGCCTCGACGGAACGGGCGTACGCGTCCGAGTAGCAGAGGTGCTCGCCCATCAGGGCCGGAGCCTACTCGACGATGAGCGTGCCCGTCATGTTCGGGACCGGGTGGATCGAGCACTGGAAGACGTACTCGCCCGCGTCGAGCGGGTCGTACGTGTACGTGATCTCACCGCCACCGTCGACGGTGTCCGTGTCCTGGAGGACGGCGCCCTCGGTCGTCTCGATGTCGACGTCGTGCGGCACGCCGGCGGGATCGTCGTTGACAAGGTGGATCGCAAACGGCTCGCCGGCCGGGACCGTGATCTCGAGCGTGTCGAACTCGATCCCGCTGGCGACGAGCTCGATGGTCGTGCCGGGGGCGCCGGACGGAGCGTCGGTGGGCTCGGCGCTCGGAGAGCCGGAGGGCTCCGCGCTCGGGGAGCCGGACGGGGCCGGGGTGGCCGATGCCGCCGGGGCGTACGTCCAGCCGGGCGCGTCGCTGGCGGCGCAGGCCGCGACGGCGAGGGAGGCGAGGAGGGTCAGGGCGAGACGAAGCAGGCGCATGGGTGAACCTCGTGGCGAGCAGGAGTCCGGGAAAGTGGCTCGATCGTAGCGCGCCGGCCCGGATCGTGCTGCCGGCGCAACCGGGAGTACTGGTCGCCACCGGTACCATCGTCCGGCTGGTCGGCGGACGATCGGGCGCGTACGGTCAGGCTCCCTCGCGCGGCGCTCGGCGCCGTCACCCACGCAACGGAGCCCACCGTCACATGCTTCACCGAATCACCGAGCGCGCCCGCCTCATTCTCGTCACCGTCGGCCCCCTGGCCGTCTTCGCCCTCACCCTCGTCGCCGGTCGGCGCTGGTAATCCCACCGCCTTCCTGATCGCCCGCGCGCGGGGGCCCATCCCGACCGTCGGCGACTCGCAGCACTCGAGACCCGGACATCCTCCGTCCGGGTCTCGTGTCGTTTCCGGGAGTCAGCGCCTGGTGCGCCGCCCTGACGGTACGGCCGCGCCGGACAGGCCGAGCCGGATGGCCACCGCGGCGGCCTCGACGCGGCCGGACACCCCGAGCTTCGAGAGGATGTTGCCGACGTGGACGCCGACCGTCTTCTGGCTGATGAACAGGCGCTCACCGATCTCGCGGTTCGTGCGGCCCTCCGCGATGAGCCAGAGCACCTCCCGCTCACGGGACGACAAGCCGAACGTGTCGCCGGTGCCCGCGGCCGGGGCCGTCCGAAGGACGGACGACGGACCGTCATGCCCATTGGTCGCGATCGGCTCTTCGACCGGTGACGGGGCGGTCGCGGCGAGCGCGGTCTCGACCGATGGCGGGAGCGCGATGAGCGCCCGACCGGCCAGCTCGGCGAGGCGGCCGAGGAGCGGCCGGGCGCCGAGGCGCAGTGCCGCGTCGACGGCGGCGAGGAGCGGCTCGCGGGCGGCGGCCCGTCCGCTCCGCGCGTCGTCGGCCGACTCGAGCGCGGCCTCCGCCTGACGCCAGCGCGCCCGCGCCGCCTGGTACGGGTCCTCGAGCGATTCCCACGTCTGCGCCAGGGTCGCCCATGACGCCGGGTCGTCCCGTCCGTCGAGCCGCGCGTGGAAGGCCCGCGCGACGCCGAGGTGCGCCTCCGCCTCCCGCCGCGAGCCGAGGGTCGGCGAGACGTTCCACGCCCGCACGAGCGCCTCCGCCTCGCCGAGCACGTCGCCGGCACGCTGACGCGCGGCCGCAATCGGGGCGACCTCGCGATGCTCGCGCGCCTCCTCCGCACTCAGCGCGTCGACCTCGAGCACGGTCGCCGCCATCTTTGCAGCCAGCACCCAATCCTCCGTCTCACGCACCCGCGACCAGCCCCGTTCCACGAGCCGCCGCGCGTCCGCGAGGTCGCTCCGCCAGATCGCGAACGAGGCCGCCGCCTGGTAGACCGGCACGGCGTGCTGCGAATCGCGCACCGTTTCGAGCTCGAGCAGGAGCCGTCCGAGCAGTCGCGCGGCGGCCTCTCCGGCGCTCGACTCGATCTCGACGATCGCGAGGTACACACCGGCGTTGACGAAGGCGATCCCGAGCGGACTCCATTCGAGCGCGGTCGCGCTCATCGCTCGCGACTCCGCCCAGCGACCGAGGCGGAACAGCGAGTCGGCCGCGTTCCCGCGCAGGAAGTTCCCGTAGGCCGCCTCCTGGCCGTGGCGGCGCGCGACCGCGATGCCTTCCTCGGCGACCGCGACCGCCTCCGCGCGCCGCCCGAGCAGGTCGAGGACGGTGGTGAGATTGGCGTACATCCGGAACAGCTCATCGAGGTCGCCGAGCTCCTCGGCCATGCGATGGGCGATCCGAAGCAGTCGGACCCCCTCCTCCGGGTCGCGGCCCCAGCCGAGCGCGACGCCGAGCGTGGTCGTCGCATGGGCCGCCTCCCGGGCTGCCGCGGGCCCGACGACGCCGGACACGCGGATCGCCTCACGGGCCAGTCGCTCTGCCTCGGAGAACGTGCCGTCGAGCATGAGCACCTGGGCAAGCGACGCGAGCACCGCCGCACGCTCGAGGGATGGCTCCCGCGGCACGAGCTCGACGGCGCGCGTGAACGCGCTGAGCGCCCCGTCGTGGTCGCCGGCCGCGCGGCGGAACCGGCCGAGTTGCTCATGGAGGACGCCCAGCGCGACGCGCTCGCGCCGTGCGTCCATCGTCGCCAGCGCGGCCTCGGCGAACGCGACGGCCCGGGCGGGCCGGTCCGCGGCGAACGCGGTCGCGGCAGCTCGAAGTTGGAGGTCGCGGAGGACGGGATCTCCGAAGCCGTCGCCGCCGGACGGGTCGGCCGCGGAGGCGCTGCCGCCGGAGGCGCTGCCGGCGGAGGCGTCGGTGAGTTCGAGTGCCGCCTCGATGAGCCGCAGCGCGTCCTCCGCTGCGTCGACCCGCTCCGCCTGTGCGGCCGCATCGAGGAGCGGGCCACGTGCCGCGCCGATCCGATGGGCGGCGAGCCAGTGATGGGCGGACGCGGCCGGGCGACCCGCCAGGCCGACGGCGAGCGCCGCGTGGTGCCGCGCGCGGGCAACCGGCAGGAGATCGTCGGTCACCGCGCGGCCGATGAGCTCGTGGCGGACGTCGATCGTGTCGGCCGGTCCCGCGACGAGGAACCCGCTCGCGAGCGCCTCGTCGAGGCCGGCCCGCAGGTCCGCGTCGAGTGCGCCGTCGCCGCGACGCGGCCCGCTCGTCGAGCGTGGGGGCTGCCGGTCGAGGCCAACCTCGAACGCCGCGGCCGTCGCCGCGAGCTCGTCGGGCGTCAGCGGCTCCCCGGCCGGCGCAACGAGCCGCACGACGCGACGGCATTCCGGGCTGCGCAGGGCGAGCCGAGCCATGACCAGCTCGCGGATGCCCCCGGTCAGCGATGCGCTCGACAACTCCCGGTGCGCGGCGACGATCTCCTCGGCGACGAGCGGCACGCCCCCGGACCGCTCTGCCACGAGCACGACGACCGACGCGGACGGCCGCTCCCCCTCGATCCCCTCGATGAGGTCCGCGAGCTCGCGACGGTCGAGCGG
>DASTOB010000193.1:0-9793 GCA_035720425.1 Candidatus Limnocylindrales bacterium | reverse complement strand
TCCGCGCCGATCGGAGCGCGGTCGGGCAGGTGCCGCGCCCAGATCTCGCGGCGGTGGGCCTCGTCGGGGAACGGGAAGTCGACGATGGAACGCAGGCGACGGGTGAACGCCTCGTCGAGGTTCTCCCGCAGGTTCGTGGCCAGCACGACGATGCCGTCGAAGTCCTCCATCCGCCGCAGGAGGAAACTCGTCTCGATGTTGGCGTAGCGGTCGTGGGCGTCGCTGATCTCGGTGCGCTTGCCGAACAGCGCGTCGGCCTCGTCGAAGAACAGGATTGCCCCGCTCTCCTCGGCGGCCGCGAAGATCCGCCGGAGGTTCTTCTCGGTCTCGCCAATGTATTTGTTGACGACGCCGGCCAGGTCGATCCGGTACAGGTCGAGCTCCAGCTCGTGGGCGAGGACCTCCGCGGCCATCGTCTTCCCGGTGCCGGACGGGCCCGCGAAGAGGGCCGTCACGCCGCGGCCGCGCGGCAGCCGACGAGCGAACTGCCAGTCCTCGTAGACGGTGGCACGATGCCGGACCTGGGCGACGATCTCCTCGAGCTGAGCCCGGGCCGCGGCCGGCAGGACGATGTCGTCCCAGCCGAAGTCGGCGTTGATTCGCTCCGCGAGGCCGCCGAGCCGGCGCCGCCCGAATACCCGGCAGGCCTGCCACACGTCGCGCCTCGCGACCTTCTCGCCGCGGAGCCGGGCCGCGCCCTGCGCTGCTGCCGCCACCCGGGCGATCGACTCCGGGTCGAGGTCGAAGTGGTGGACGACCTCTCGGAGCGACGCCTCGACATCGGCGCCGACGGGCCCGAGCGCCTGTGCCCAGAGGACGCGCCGCGAGGCCGGGGCGGCCTGCGGGACCGTCATCGTGACGAACGGCCGGCCGATCCGGAGCGGGTGCCGGCTTGCCAGGATCACCAGCGCCGCGCAGCCCTCGGCGATGTCTGCGGCGTAGCCCGGATTGTCGTCGCCGGCTTCGAGGAGATAGCCGGTCCGTCGCAGCGCGCTCTCGCGATCGAGCGTCGCGACGAGATCCGAGGGGTCGGCGCCGTCGTCGATCGACACGAGATGGAGGCTCATCCCGAGCTGGCCCGCGACGGATCCGGCGAGGGCGCGTGCCGACCGATCGTCGGGGCCGACGAGGTTCACGACCGGCGGTCGCCCGCCGTCGATGCCTCGCGCGATCGCCGTGGCGACCGATTCCGCCGCGGTCGCCAGCTCGGCGGGGATCGGGGCGGGTTCGAGGCGGCGGAGGCCGATCCCGGCGGACCCCGTCGGGTCATCGACGCCGCGCAGGTACCAGGCGACTCGCGGCTCGAGCCGGAGCGGTCGCGTCGCTGCTGCCGTCAAGCCGTCCGTCCGGCGCACGAGTGCCAGGCGCTCGAGCGGACCATTCGGCCCGAACGTGTCCTCCGCGCGGCCGCCCGCGTCCAGCCCGAAGAGCTCAGTCGCGAGGGCCGGCGTGGCGTGCCGCGCCGACGCGTCGTCCTGCGCATACGCCAGCAGCCGTGGCATCGCAGCGTCCAGCTCGGGCGCGAGTGCAAGGATCAGGGTGTCGCGGACGAACGGCCCCAGCCCGAACGCGGCCGCCAGCTCGTCGACCGGGAACGGCGTGCCGCCGGCGACCATCGTCGCGGAGCGCTCGCGCAGTACGACCTCCAGCGACGCGATCGCCCGTACATGCTCGCTCGACCGGTTGAAGTCGGCCTGCGCCGAGGCATCGCCGCCCGCCAGGCCCGCCAGGACCTCGTCGTCGGTCACGACCGCCGGACTCACGCCGCCAAGTGGCATCCGCCCGGTCCGATGTCGGAGCCACTCGATGTGGCGACGCAGCACGAGCCGCAGCCGGGCCAGCTCGTCCGCGAGCTGCTCGTCGAGCGCCCGTCGCCAGGCCCGGTCGGCCGTCCACGAGCGAACGGTCCCGTTCACGGCAGGTCCACCGTCGGGTCATCGATGCTCTCGACTCCGCGGACCCGGGCCCGGACGAGATACGCGGCGGCGAGCTCGAGCTCGGCTGCCGTGGTCTCATCGACGCCCGGCACCGCCTCGAAGGTCACCGTGCCCGCTGCCCCCGGTAGCACGCATAGCTGATCGCCGAGCGTCGCGACGCGCGCCCCCGCGAACGCCGGGGCCGGATCCGCGGCCTGAAGACCGGCCTCGAGGGCCGCCGCCGCTTCGGCGAGCGACGTGGGCAGGGACGCCAGCGATGTGACGGCCGTCGTCGCGCCAATGCGGGCCCGGACCTGTGGCGAACCGTGGGTCACCACCGGGAACGGCCGCAGCGAGCCGGAGAGATACCCGTTCCGCGCGCTCGACCCGGCTGCCAGCTGCAGCGCGTTGGCGAGGGGCCCGGCCGACACCGTGATCGGGGAGGTCAGGTCGCCCGCCACGAGGATCAGCTCGCGGCTCGTCGCTGTGACGCGGACCCGATCGAACCCCGGCGCGCCCGTCGCTCCCCGGATCGCCTGCTGGATCGCCGTAGCGGCCTCCGCCAGGGAGGCCGGCGTCGAGGTCAGCGTGACCACGTGGGGTCCCTCGGTCCCGACGCGGACGTTCAGTTCGAACGAGTTGGGAAGCGCCGGGAACGGGTCGAGCGCGCCAGAGACGCGGGCCGCGGCCGGGAACGCAGGCAGCGTGTCAGCGAGCGTCACCTGGACGGACGTGTCGGTGCTGCCCGCGAGGTACGCGGCGCGCTCGACGACCGTGTCGCCGATGAGGATCTCGGCGGGCGCTGGGTCGTCGAGCAGGCGAGTGCCGGCGACGGTGAGCGTCCGCCCGACGACCGTCACACCGGTCACGGCCGGGACGAGGACGATCGGCAGGCCGGCGGACGAGATCGCCGCCTGGGGCAGGTCCGGCACGGCGGCGACAACCGCGACCGTGTGCGCGCCAGGCCTGAGCAGCGCGTCGTCCGGGATGACGACCTCGATCGCGTCGCCCTCGGCCGAGACCGTCGTGGGCGGCACGTCGAGCCGATCGATCCGCACGACGAGGCCGCCTCCCGACAACCCGCTGCCGTGGAGGATCAGCGTGTCGCCGATCCGCACGAACGGCACCGTCCGCTCGAGGTCCGGCTGGTCGCCCGCGCGCCGGACGCCGAGCGAGGTGAGATGCGGTCGCTGCAGTGGGACGGCGTACACGCGCGGCCCGGCGCGCGGGGGCTCCTGGACCGGCCGTGGATGCCGGCGCTGCCTGGCACTCTCGATCTGGACGACGCTCACCTCGTACGCGACGGACAGCCGGTACGACAGCTCGAGCGCGGTCCAGATGTTCGACAGGTCCTCGAGCCCGAGCGGGCGAAGCGTGATCTTGATCGACTCGTACTCGTCGCGGAGCGCCGGGTCGAGGATCAGCTGGCCGGCCCCCGGCTGCGTCGTGACGAGCGAGTCGGTGACGATCGCGTGGTCGTGCAGTGCCCGCATCGCCGAACCGAGGAGCTGGTGCGCGGGCGTCTCGTCGAAGAACGTCCCGCTGGCGGTGCTGCCGAAGACCGTGAGCAGGTAGTGGAGGTCGAGGCTGAGCGGCGGGTGGCCGTAGGCAGCGGGGTGGCCGTGACCAGGGATCTCCTGGTTTTTCAGGAAGCAGTTCTCGACGACCTGGTACAGGAAGAGGTTGATCCGCGGCTCGTCGACTGCGCCCTCGGGGTCTCGCTCGGGGCCGGGATGGCCGAGCGTCACGGGCAGCGGCGTGCCGTCGTTCGCCGGGTTCGGGACGCGGTCGGCGAGCAGCGACCGGAGCGTGAGCCCGACTGCCGCGACCGCGTCTGCGGTGGCCATCAGAGATCCCACCCGGCATGGCTGCGGATTGCCCGGTACTCGTCGAAGCCGCGGGCGAGCGATTGGCGGGCGGCCGACTGGGGGGCGGCCGATGGCGCGGCCTCGGCACGGACCTCGACGGCGCCGATGCGGACCTGGACCGAGCGCTGGGGTGCCGGCGGCGGCTCGACGACGATCGCGGGCGGGCGGTCGAGCCAGGCGGGCCGGGGCAGGGCGACGGCGGGGAGCGCAGCGGGGGGCACGGGTTGCGGGGGCGGTGGCGCGACCGCGGCCGGGACCACGTCCGGTCGGGACTGCCGTCCCTGCGGTTCCGGGTTCGGCGTGTCGGCGGGCGCCGCGGCGGGGATCGCGAACGGAGCGGGATGTGCGTCCGCGCCGACGTCCCGTGGACCCGACGGTGGCACTGCGCGGACCGGCGCGGCCTCAATCGTCGGCCGGGCAGCGGGTTCGGCCGGTGCGGCGGCGGGTACGGCGGCGGCCGGTGGCGTGGCCGCCAGTGGCGTGGCGGCCGGTGTAGCGGTGATCGGTCCCGGTCCCGGCACGGGTGCCTGGTCGAGCCCGACGCGTGCGTGCGGGCTCGCAGGTGCGACGCGGACGGGCGACGCCGGTGCCGCTACGGGCTCGGACAGGGAAGCGGGCTCCGGGGGCGGCGCGGGAACGAGCGCCTCGGGTGTTGGCGGGGACACCGATACCTGCGTCAGGGTCGGTTCCGGGGACGGAGGCGGCGGCGTGGCCGGGACGGTCTCGATGGCGCGGAGAGGGGCATTTGGCTCGCCCATTGGCGCCGGCTCGAGGCGGTCAGACGGAGCGTGGGCAACGACCGACGCGGACACAGGCGGGGTCTCGGCTGCGGGGCGATCCATCGCTGGCGCGCGCGGCGCGGGGAGTGCGTCGATGGGTGGTGGAGCCGCCGGCTCCGCGGGGCTCGCAACAGTCGGAGCGGGCGATGTGGCCGCCGGAGGGAGCATCGCGACCTGAGGACGAGCTGGAGCGGCTGCCCCCGGGCCATCGGATCGGGCTGCGGCGAGCGGCGCCGGGGAAACGGGCGGCGACGGAGGAGCGGCCGCCGTCGCCACAGCGCGCGGGCTCTCCACGGACGCACGCTCCGGGGTCGCGACTGGCCGCTCGCCGATCCGAATCGCCTCCGTCGGCGGCGGCGAGGAACCCGCCGACCCCGCCTCCTCGGGGCCCCGGGTCTCCGTCATCGCGTCGACGAAGGAGGGCTCGCGGCGTGGCTCCGCGGTCAGCGCCGGCTCCTCGATGGCATCGGGCGCCGCGGGCGGCCAAGGCGCGAGTCCGTGCCCGCGCCGCGCGACGTCGATCAGGTACCGGTTCACGCGACACCCCGCGACTGCCGCGCGCTCAGGCTGGACGCGATCAGGTCGAGGTAGCGCCGCCGCTTGCTCCGCGGGAGGTCGAGGATCTCCGCCTCCGACCAGTGGTAGTGCCAGGCGATCGCGTGGATCTCGTCGTAGAGCCGGTCGGCCGTGGCCGCGATCTCGGCGAGGAAGAACGAGGCCGTGTCGAACAGCACCTCGCCGGGGCGGCCGCAGGCGGCGCAGTCGAAGCGGAGCCGGATCTCGGCCTGCGGGTCGAGCTCGGCCATTCGGGCGGCGACGGCGTCGGCGATGTCGTCGGGCAGGTCAGCGAGGACGCCGCCACTCCCCGTCGACGACGCCACGCAGCGGGCGAGCAGCGCACGCGCCGCCGCCGCCGGATCGGTCGCCGCCTGCTCGGCCGTCGCCTCCTGGTCTCCGCCGGTCGGCAGCCGGAACCGGACGCGGCGCTTCGAGCCGCGACCGGACCCGGGCCCGAACATCTCCTCGTGCCACGCGGCGGCGTCGTCGTACCGCGGGACGAGCAATCCCGCGACGGACAGCGTCAGGTCCAACCGCTCGCCGCAGGCTGGGTCGGGGCACGTCGCGACGCAGTCGATCCGGTCGCCGAGCGTCGCCCGTCGCAGGTGCAGCAGCAGCGCCTCCCGGTCGCCGACGGACAGCGACCGCAGCACGTCCGTCGAAGGCGGCCCGGCTCCACTCAGCGAGACCACGCAGCGAGCCAGGAGCGCCGTGACCGTCGAGGCCATCGACCCGTCGATCCCGCGGGCATCTGCGTCCGCGAGCATCTCCTCGTCGCGACCCGCCAGGGGGCGGACCATGGCATCGAGGACCCGCGATCCCTCGTCCCCGACCAACTCCCTGGGCGGCGGCGCCCAGAGGCCTGCCCCGGTCATGCCGGATCAGTGAACTGGGTCGCGACTTCCGAGGGCTCGGTCACGGCCAGGTCCATGTCCCAGCCCTCGTTCTCGAGCTTGATCGTCTGGATCGCCACCGCGTTGGCGTTGGCGTCGAGCTCCGGCAGGGCCTGGTATTCGGAGACCCATGCCCGGTAGACGAGGTAGGACAAGACCTTCTGCCCGGCCTCGTTGAACATGTCGATGATGAGGTCCTTGCGAAAGTCCGAGAGCGAGACTTCCTGGGTCCGCTGGTCCGCGGACGCCTGCGCGTTCTGGTAGTCCCAGACCTTGTTCGCCCACTGCTGGAACGCCGTGTCGTGGGTCACGCCGCGCTCGAGCGTGATCGGCTCGTACTTCGTCCGACCTGGGCTCTTGCGGCTCGTACTCTGGTCGCCGCCCTCGCGGTGCTCGACCACCTCCGTCGTCCGCTTGAGGGCGCCGACCTTGCTGATGCCGGCGACGTAGGCTCCGTCCCACTTCACCCGGAACTTGAAGTTCTTATAGGGGTCGAAGCGAGACGCATTCACGCTGAACTGGGCCATCCGCTCGTCCTCCTACGTCTCCAGCTGGCCGGCCAGCTGCTGGATCTTCACGAACACGAATTCGGCCGGTTTGAGGGGCGCGAAGCCAACGAGGATGTTCACGATTCCGCGATCGATGTCCGCCTGGGTGGTGGTCTCCGCGTCGCACTTGACGAGGTACGCGTCCCTCGGTGATGAGCCCTGGAACGCGCCCCGCCGGAAGAGGGTGTGCATGAACGACCCGACGTTCAGCCGGATCTGCGCCCAGAGGGGCTCGTCGTTGGGCTCGAACACGACCCACTTCAGGCCCCTGTACAGGCTTTCCTCGAGGTAGAGGGCGGTCCGACGAACCGAAACGTATTTCCATTCCGAGGCGAGGTGGTCGGCGCCTTCCAACGTGCGAGCGCCCCAGACGACGTTGCCGGTGACCGGGAACGACCGCAGGCAGTTGACGCCGGAGGGGTTGAGGCGGCCGTTCTCAGCGTCGGTCATCGGCACGCTGAGCGTCCGCACCCCGGCCATCGTCGCCTCGGTGCCGGCCGGCGCCTTCCAGACGCCGCGCAGGGCGTCGGTGCGAGCGTAGACGCCGGCGATCACGCCACACGGCGCGAACTCCGACAACTGGTTGTCGCGGAGCGGGTTCGCGACGTTGACGCGGGGGAAGTAGAGGGCAGCGTTCTCGTCGCGGAGGTTCAGCGAGTCGACACCGGTCTCGGCCGCGGTCACGTCGACCCACCCGGCAGGCGGGTCGACGACGAAGAACGCCCGGCGGTCCTTGCAGTACTTGAGCGCCGCGTCTCGCGTCGTCGGCCCGATGTCTTTGTCGAAGGCCAGCGGCGGGATGCACAGGATGTTGAAGAGGTCGGCGTTCTGGAGGGACCAGAGGCCCTCCTTGTCGGCCTCGAGGCCGGGCTCGCTGATTGAGTTGTCGTCGAGCTGCTGGCCGTCGTCCCCGCCGGTCAGCGCGACACCGGCGTTGCCGAGGCCGGGCCGCTCGCTCGACGTGGTCCTGACGCGGATCAGCTGTGACCGGGACGCGAGCACGCCATCGACGTGAAGCGGCGACATCGGATCGACCGACAGGTTGTAGAACCGCTCGGTCTGAAGCGGCGGCGCGCCCGCCGGCAGGCTGGGGTCGATCTCCTCGATTTCGAGGCTGAACGCCTTCAGGTCGGCCGGGTTCGCGAGGTCGTGCGTGACCCAGATGCGGACGTTGCTGGACCAGGCGCCGGGATTTTTCGCCTCGACCGTCAGCGACGGGATCGGCGTGCCGTCGGTGCCGGCGCGAGTCGTCCCGAGGGTTCCGGCGTCGAACCCGTTGCCGGCCGCAGCCATCGTGTCCTCAGTCGTGATGGTGTTCCCCGCTGCCCCCGGGGTTCGGGCGGTAAGAACGATCGCCGCGGCTGTCGGCCCGGCGGCTGCCTCAACGTCCGCGTTCTGGGTCGTCGGTGTCGAGTACCCGGTGCCGGGCGTGCCGCCGGCGTTGATCGCATTGATGACGTTCGTTCGGGTGTCGCCGATGGTGGTGCCGATCTCGATGTGGTCGGCGATGGTGTCGTCGAGGGCGCCGGGCGCGTCGAACGTGTACTCACGGCCGTTGATCGTGAACGTCTGGGTCGCTGGCGGCTGCGAGGCGATGCTCAGGGTCCCCTGTGCGGCCGCCGCCCCGACGAGGCCGCGACCGGGCGACGTGGTCCCCAGCGTTGCCGCGTCGAACGTGTTGGCTGGGTCGGCGAAGCTCTCCGCGGTCGCGATCGCGTTGCCGGTGGTGCCGTCTTCCTTGGCGGTCAGGATGAGCTTGTTGTCGACGAACTTATCCGCCGCCGTGACCGAGTCTTGGGCAGTCTCACTCCGCCGGAAGCCGGTCGAGCCGCGGTTGTTGATCGCTCGGATGATCGTCGCCTGGGTCTCGGGCAGCGTCGCCCCCAGCTCGACATTGACGGCCATCGGGATCGGTTGGCCGGCCCCGGGAGCTTCCGGCACGTCGAGCGGCGCTCCGTTGGCCCGGAACGTGTACTCGGTCCTGTCGAGGGTCATCGTGTCGTCGACGACGGGCTGGACCGCGAGGGTCAGCGTGCCGCGGGCCCGCGTGTCGGCCGCGAGGACGCAGCTCCCGATCCCGGTGCGGCGAGGCGTCCCGGTGGCGCCGGGCGCGGGCGCCCTGTAGACGCGTACGATGATCGCATCGGTGCCGCCGTTGTTGAAGAACTGCTGGACGGCGAACGACATTGTGCTGTCCAGCGACAGGCCGCCGAAGGCCCTCGTGTAGTCGCCAAAGTTCTGGATCCGGACCGGCGTGTCGACGGCGCCACGGGGCGCGCGGCCGATGAACGCGGTGATCGCGGTGGCGACGCCGGTGATCGTCCGAACGCCGCTCGGGACCTCCTCGATGTAGACGCCGGGGTACGTCGGTGTGACTGGCATGGGAAGTCTCCCCTCCGTCCGACTGTTGCTCGGGCGGCGCTCCGCAACGGGTGGGTTCTGGCCGGCCAATGCGCGGACCGTACGAGGCCGTCGTCACGGGCCTGTCACGGGCCCGGATCGCCCGGCAGGTGGAACACGGAGATGCTTCGCAGACGCCGCCGTGGCATGGGTTCGGGAGCGCGGCGAGGGCGCGCCGTCGTGCAGCTCCGGGGCGCCCGCCATGGGCTTGACGGCGAACTTCAGCTGCTGACCGCCGTTCGGCCGGTCGTCCTGCCGGCCAGCAGCCAGCGGCCGCACGCGCGGACAGGCCAGCCCTTGCGCATCGCAAGGTGTGGCGGCAGGTGGGGCCGCTGAGCTGCGGTGTTGGTTGCGCGCCGCGAGGGATTCGAACCCCCAACCGCCAGATCCGTAGGCTGGTGCTCTACGTCCACGCAGTACGCCTGAGTGCTGTCTGCGCAGCTCAGGTCAGGTGCCGAATCCAGCTAGGTCGCCTGAGTGCTGTCTGGTGATGGCTGGTGGACTGCCACGCGGACTACCACAACGGCGGGGATCAAGCCTGGCCGAGCGTGCAATCCCCTGAGAAGCTCCCGAGCTGACGACAGGAGCAGCTGAAGCGCGGGCAGACCTCTCGGCCGCACAGATGACACGAAGAGCAAGGAATCGCTCTCGCCGATGGCCTGAATAGATGACGATAGGTCCATGGTGGTGGGGGGCAGGGTGTCGAGTCAGAGCGGTAACTTGCCGCCAGGCGGGATAGAACGTTGGGAGCTGGACGCTGCCAGCTTGCTTTGAGGGAGGGCCGTCGACGGCATGAGCACGGTCTCGGGTGTGGTCCCAGAATCGTGTGAC